>NZ_JAFMPZ010000187.1 GCF_017353455.1 Streptomyces laculatispora | reverse complement strand
AGGCCGACACCCTCGCCGCCCACCTGGCCCGCCTCGGCCACCGCCTCCCCGGCGTCAACGCGGACCACCACACCGCCACCTCCTTCGCCGATGCCTGGGCGCGGCACAGTGGCGCGACGCCGACGCTGCACGAGCGGGAGCGCCTGTACCGCCTCGGCACGCTCACACCACAGGAGCCACTCCCGGAGGGCCGAAGCCGAGTCGCGGGCGAGCAGGACCGTGAGCAACTCATGCTCTGGCACCGCGAGTTCATCACGGCCATCGGAGGAACCCCCGCTGCGGACAGCAGCTCATGGGCGGATACACGCATCGCCCAAGAACGCGTCACGCTCTGGGAAACCCCCGACGGCACCCCCGCCTCCATGGCGGGCGTGACCCCGATGGTCGCCGGCCAGGTCCGGGTTGCCCCCGTCTACACCCCGGCCCACCTACGCGGCCGCGGTTACGCGGGCGCCGCGACGGTCGAGGTGAGTAGGGCCGCGCTGGCCGCAGGCGCGGCGGAGGTCCTACTGTTCGCGGACCTAGCCAACCCCACCAGCAACGGCCTCTACCAGCGGATCGGGTACCGCCCGGTTACCGACTTCGCGGTGTACGACTTCTCGTGTGCCGGACCGGAAATTCGTTGAAGAATCTGAGGGCCCCGTGACATCAGCGCAGCGAACGTCCCTGCCAATCAGGGGACTCGACTTCGCCAGCGACACCTCGCTGTACTTCTTCAACGAACATGCGGCGCAGAACACTGGCCGAAGGGCTCATCCTGCTCGCCAGACGGGCTTGCGAAGCCAACGAACAGCTCTACTGCTGGATGTCGATGTGAGGCGGCCCGACCTGGATATCCGCGTCATCTCCGGCCCGAGCGGACTGCGTTCGCTGTCACACACCATGAATCGACTGCCTTCGTTGTCAACGACTGGCTTCGATGGCAGCGGACAACTGCCAATTTCGCGCTCCCGTTGGCTGCGGCTCGGGCCTCTGCGGCGAGCCGGGCCCGCTAATCTCTGGCTGCTATGGAGATCCCGGACCCCGCCGGACCGCCGTACATCGATCCGGACCGCGAAGACCCGAAGCGGCCCGTCTGCGGGATCTGCCCAGCCGCCCTGTACCCGCGCGAGCAGTTCGTGGTCTACAACAGGCCCTCTTGGGAGTGCCCGTTCCATCCGGAGAACGGGCACCGCTACACCCACGACGAAGGGGTGCCGGCCTGCGTCCACCCGGACAAGATCGGCCTACGGCCCGACAGAATCGCCCCGCCGCCGAAGGCGTCGCCAGACCCGGGTGAGACACCGACCCTCCGCCGCGGCTGGAGCCTTCCTTGGAGCGCACGTCTCTGGCAGCGGCGACGCCCGTCATGATGTCCCGATCCGCCAAGACGCACCGAGTTCCGCAAGGCGCCCTCGAAGCGCGCCACGCTGCTCCTCCAGGTCTTGCGACGCAGGCGAGAGGAGATAGACGTTGTCGCGGTAGAGGCGGAACCCGAGCCTCTGCAACCCTGGTCGATCTTGGCGTTCACGCGGTCCCACTCGGCCTGGCCCGTCAGACGCTGGCTGCTGAGGTCGGCGATACCGGGCGAGCAGGCGATGGCCCGGCAGCCGGCCATGAGCCGGTGGATCACCTCGCAGCTGAGTACGGCCGCCAGGCCGTGCCCACGCCACGCAGGATCCAGCGTCACCCGGTCCATGACGAGCAGCGCGGAGCCGACGTACTCCAGCAACTCGCTGACCTCGCCGGTGAAGAAGCCCGTCTCGGGATCGAGGAGCACCTGGGCGGTCTCGTACAACTCCTCGGATTCCTCTTCCATCGCCCAGTACGCATTCCGGGCACCATCGAGGTGCACGCGGTAGAACGTCATCGACCCCACGGTGGCGTCCTCGACCGTGCACGAGGGGCAATCCGCTGTGACGCAGCTGCTCGTGCCCGCCGGCCCACGGTCTCCGTTGTGCACACGCCGACGGTGGAGGACGGCCACACTCCATCGCTCCAGCGTGTCGGCCTGCGGGGTGTCCCAGAGTTCGTCGTCGTATGAGATGCGCAGGTGCAGGTCGGAGGGATCACCTGGAAGCTGAGGCCGCTTGCTCACCCGGTAGTCCTAGACCTTCAGGTCCTGCACGATGGCTTTAAGGACCGTGCCCGAAGCCTCGATCGGCGTGGGCATCACGGCGCCGATGACCATTCGATGCACGGCACCGCCCGATAGCAGCGACGGCTCGGGCTTCTTGGTCACGATCCGCAACGCGCCGCGTCCGGGAGCCCCCTCGATCCGGTAGCCGGGTTCGAGACGACAGAGCCACCCGTGGTCCACCGCCACCGCGGCGCCCCGTAGCGCGCCGATACACAGGCCGCGGGTTACCCACGCAGACCAGGCGACCTCGCTCCAGTCCGAGCCGTCCGCCGGGTCAGGAATGACGTCTGAGAGGTCGGGGCGCTGCTCAGCCACCCAGCGTGAGGGCTGCGCTTTGCGCAGGACCCACTGTCCGTCCCGGGCGACCTCGCCAGGATCGAGCCCTGGCGTGAGGCGCATATCCAGAGCGACGTGGCCATCGGTGATCCGGTCGCCGTGGACCCAGACCTCGTCCATATTGACGACCCAGTCGCAGAGCCGCTCCATTGACGCTGTCACTCGTTGTGCTCCCAGTAGAGATCGTTGCCCTTCCACAGTAGGGCGGGGAACACGAAGGACCGACGAGAGATGCACCCGAAATCGAACAAGTGCTTGAATAAATTCATGGAGACCGCGCCCTACCCCGACGACCTGCTGCAAGCCCAACGCGAGTGGCACCGCACATACGAGGCACTCTCCGCACTGCCACCCGCCGCGGGGGCCACGGCGCTGCGGCGACGACTCCTCCTGCTGTCGTCACGGATCGCCCGACACCCGCACTGGCCAGCGCAGCGTTGCTCGTCAGCTGCTCACGCGGAGCTGCGCCGCGCGGTCCGGGCACAGGATCGCCCGAATTCACCGTGAATGCCCGCGGGGACGCGCCGATCTCGCAACCGGGGCTCAGCGCAGACCGTCATGTCCGGCGCTGAGGGTCGGGCGCGAGCGTGATGGCCATCCAAGGCGCCGCTTCCTCGCGGTAGCTGTGTCCGACCGGGGCCAGTTCAGCGCTGTGGGAGAGACTGAAGATCGCCACCATGATCATGTCCGAGCCGTCCGCGACGGAGGTGAGCTGGGTGCGGCAGCGCTGGCAGGAGCCTCGATGAAGCGTCGGCCAGGTGGAGAAGTACGTCGGCTCACCTCCCGGGCCCGTCCACTTCAGGGCGTCCCTGTGGAATCCGACCCACGCCATCGCCGGCGCACCGGACAGGCGCGTGCAGTGCTCGCACGAGCACAAGTGGGGGTCGTCCGGAATACCGGACGCCTCGTACGCGTGGTCGCCACACTGGCAGTGCCCGGTCCATAGGTCGGGGACGACGATCGACTCGGCCATGGGTGGCTCCTCTGGTGCGAGAACTCTGATTTCCCGCGGCAGCTTGCCGCACCTCTGCACGCTCGCGCTGGCGTTCGGTATTGTCCGACACCAAAGAGGCGGCAAGTCCACCCCTGGCGGTGAACGCGCGTACGAGTCTTCACGGTTCGGCGATACGCAAGGACCACGTATGGGCGGCGGGTGAATCGACCGCATTGCACACCGCCTCCGCTCGCATCGGATACGCATCCACGACAGAGCCCCCGAAATCGAATGATTCCGGGGGCACTCCGTCATGCTGTGAGTAAGGTCAGCTCTCGCTGGAGCCGTCGTCGGTGGAGTCGTCCGTGCGTCGGCGGCGAGCCGCAATGAGTGCGCCTCCGCCGGCAGCGATCAGAACTCCGGCACTGCCGATCAGCCACGGGGTGGCGTCGGCGCCTGTGTGCGCGAGCGAGCCCGCGGGGGCGGGCGTCGCAGTGCTCGACGCGGCCTTGTCAGCGGTCGGGGTACCCGAGGCGGACGGCACCGAGACGTCCTCGTCCTTGCCGGGCTTGCTCGGGGAGGGCTCGTCGCTCGGCTTGTCGGCGGGCCTATCGGTCGGCTTCTGCGTGGGCGGCGGGGTGGTGGCGGTCTTGGCGTTGGTGACGGTCACGGTCACGGGGGCACCGGGACCCGCGCTGAACGTCTTGGACGGCTTGTAAAGGTCGTAGCCGGCGGGAGCCTTGATCTCTTTGACCCAGAACTGCGTCTTCCGGCTCGACACCGGCAGCTCGCCAGAGGCCGTGCCCTTGGAACCAGTTGTCAGGGTGAGCAGCGTCGAGGTGCCGGTGCCGATGTTCACGGTCGCACCGGGCAGGAGCTTGCCAGTCTTGTCGTCCTTGGCCTGCAGGAGAACCTTGGCAGCCTTGAACGGGTCGGTGATCGTCAGCCGTGTGGTCGCGCCCGGGGTGACGATGACGTCCTGGTCGGCGACGACCTCGTGGAGCGGGCTGCCGGAGGCAGTCTCCTTGAGCCGGTAGACGCCCGGCTCAAGG
>NZ_JAFMPZ010000551.1 GCF_017353455.1 Streptomyces laculatispora | reverse complement strand
GGATGCCGTCACCGGCCCGGCCGTCGCCACCCCCGAACCGACGGGAGCCCCGAGATGACCAGCCCCGAACCCCAGTGGTTCCTCCGCGTCAACCCGCTGCGCCGGGCCGGTGACGGCATCCAGGCGGTCCTGCCAGCTGACGCCCAGCACCTCGTCCACGGTCTCGGCGAGCGCGAAGCACATGTAGTAGCGCTGCATCGGCGACACGGTGAGCAGCGGCAGCTGCTGGTAGAAGAGGTTGGTCAGCAGCCGGTAGGCCGCGAAGAACGGCGACGGGGAGCTGATGGCGCCGGAGCCGTGCACGGTGCGGTGGAACTCGGTGTCCGGCTGCTCGCCCCGCGGGACGACGGTGGTGGCTCCGGGCGGGCCCATCTCACTGCGGTCCACCCCGTCGGTGACCGAGTCGAGCAGGTCGAGGGTGAGGGTGCCGGCCGCGACCGCGCTCTCCAGCGCACCGGAGGAGTAGGCGAACGCGGTGCGCCACTCGGCGGCCGCCGGGGACGCCTCACCGCTGAGCCGCTCCTCCACGACCGTGCGCAGCATGGCCGCGTCCCTGGCGAGGCGCTCCTTGAACACCGGGCGCATGTCCTTGGCCGGCGCCGCCCAGGCGAGGAAGGCCTCGACGTGGGAGCGGGGCGAGAACACCCCGTACGCCGGTCCGAGGAAGTGTGTGTCGACCAGGGCGGCGAACGCCTCGGCCAGCCGCCGGGTGCCGCTGCGCGGTTCGGCGGCCATCGACTCGATCATCCGGAGCACGGGCCTGGCCAGCGCGCCGCCGACGACGTGGCGCAGGGCGTCCAGCCGCGGTTCGCGGGAGCGCAGGGCCGGGTCGTCCGGGGCGATGACCTCCACCGCACCATGGGCGCGCAGCGGCAGGTAGGGCGGCTGCACCGCCTCCAGCCGGCCGAACTCCCGGGCCTGGTCGAGATACACCTCGTCGGTCAGGGCGCGGGCCGCGTCGAGCGGTCCGGCGTCCAGCCGGGCCGCGACCGACTGCCAGTCGACGGCGCCGCCGGGTGCTCCCGGGGCGTCCATGGCGAGTACGTCGAAGTGCGGGCCGTGCAGCCATCCGCGCCTCAACTGGACGCCGGGGGCGCCCTGTTCGCCGAGCGAGCGGGCGGCCGGCACGACGTGCCGGGCGATCCAGGCCGGTGTCACCGGCATCCGTGTGTGGAGGCGCACCCCCGTCAGACCGGCGGAGTCCGGCCTCACGGCAGTGCGCTCCGGAGCGTCAAACCCCATGTCTTTCGCACCTTCCGAGATGAAATCGAGAACGTGAATTCACTATTGGCCAAGTGAATTTCCGGGGGAAGAGCGGGAGGTCCGGCGCTTACATACGTCACCGTTGTCGTGACACCGCTCCGGGAATCACGGAACGAGGGATTTCGCTTCGCCCCGCCGTGACAGATGTCATCACCTCGGGATGTCATCGGCCCGAACCGGGCGGCCTGGCCGAAAACAGCCAAACCGACGGGATGATCGTTGTATTCTCCGCCAATGACCCCCACTACGCCATCGACGCCCTCCACACCTTCGGCCACGGATGCCGAGTGCGTCGCGCTCACCCGGAACCTCCGCCGCAGGGGCACTCTCGTCCTGTCGGTGTTCGCCGTGATCTGGGCCTTCGCCGGCGCGTCCGGACTGGCGTCCCCGGGCGCGGCCCTGGCCATCGAGATCACCGGCGCGGCACTCACCGCGGTGGCGATCGTGCTCGCCTACCGCAAGGGCGCCGCACCCTCGCCCCGCATGGTGAGCCTGCCGGAGAACTGGGCGCGCGCGGTCGGCATCGTGAACGTCGTCGAGGTGGTCGCCGTCTTCGCGGTGATCGCGGCGTCCAACGCCTCGGGCCACCCGGAGTTCATCCCGGCCGCCATCGCGCTGGTCGTGGGCCTGCACTTCTTCCCGCTCGCGCGCCTCTACGACCAGTGGCAGTACAAGGGGACGGCGGTCCTGCTGAGCGTCGTCGCGGTCGTCGGGTTCGTGCTCATCGCGGCCGGCCTGTCGAACGAGGGCGTGCGGGCCGTGGTGGGCCTGGGCTCCGCGGTGGTGCTGTGGGTGTCCGCGTACCACGTGGCCGTCAAGGGCTGAGCCGGCGTCACCTGCCCGGCCCCGCGAGCGGGGCCCCTTCCCGCCTGCGCACACAAGGATGTACCCGGCCGGCCTGGAGGCCGGGCGGGCGCATCCTTCTGTGTGCGGTTCAGCCGTTACGGCCGAGCGGCAGTCAGCAGGCGGAGCAGGTGCTCGACGAGGACGACGAGGTCCCGATCGAACCGCTGGACGCGCCCATCTCCGGCAGCGCCACACCCTGGGCGACCTCAAGGGTCTCCAGCTCGTCCGCGTCGAAGCCGTCGAACGCCGCGTCGTCGCCGTTGATGTCGTTGATGCTCATGTCTGAATTCCTTTCGAGGACCTGACGGTCCGGATTCGGGTGGGGTGGGTCAGCAGGCGGAGCAGGTGCTGGACGAGGAGGACGAGGTGCCGATCGAGCCGCTGGAGGCACCCATCTCCGGCAGCGCCACACCCTGGGCGACCTCAAGGGTCTCCAGCTCGTCCGCGTCGAAGCCGTCGAACGCCGTGTCGTCGTTCTTGATGTCGTTGGCAGCCATGGTGCATTCCCTTCGATTGGGTTCCGGAATTTCTCGGATTCTCTGAATTCCGTCCCGGAACAACAGTCCTGCGAATATGAAGCCATTCGGTTTCTTCTGCTTTCCCGTCCGGCTTCGATATCCATATTGCTCGGCCCGCCACCCCCGCACCAGACTTTCCGGCGCCGCGCTGACATTTATCACGGGGCGAATGACGCTTCGCCCGGCAGCGACCATTCGGGGCTGTTCACCATGTGCCATTCCGGACCGGGGTCGCCGGCGATCGCGGGGTCCTGACCCGGCGTACCGAGCAGGAAATCCCCCACCGAGGACTCCTCCAGGTAGTCCAGGCCCAGGACCCGGGCGGACATGTCGGCGTCCCCGTTGCCCAGGCCGCAGGGGGCCAGGCCCATCGCCGTGGCCACCAGATACATCGTCTGGTAGAGCACACCGGTGTGCCGCAGCGTCGTCGCGTACGCCATGGCCCGGTACTTCCACGCCATCCGCTGGAAGCGCGAGGTCACCGTGATGAGCACATCGGGGCGCACGTCGAAGCCGACCGAGCGGGACGCCACGTTCAGCAGCGATCTGCGGTCCACCTCGGCGTCGTTGACGAGCACCAGGCGGTGTCCGTAGGAGTCGTAGTGGTAGATGCCCGGCGCCAGCCCCGCGCAGCGCAGCACGGTGACGTACAGCTCCAGCTCGTAGAGCGAGCCGCCACTCGGGTAGGGGCGGGAGATCACCTCGTCGGCGCCGGGGCTGTCCGCGCCCGGGGTGTGGTGCACCCGGACACGCTGCACCCGGTACAGGAACTCGCCCAGCTCCTCGGCGGTCAACTCCCTTTCCCCGTACGTACGGTGCGAACGTCTCGTCTCGATCGCGGCGGTCAGTGAGGGGTCACGGGCGTCGATGTCCCGGCGCAGCGGCCGGTACAGATCGACCGCCTCCCCGGCCGGGACGGGCTTCACCGCCGGCCGCGGCTCGATCTCCCCCTGGTAGGGGTAGACCGCGCCGAAGATCCCGTCGTAGCGGCCCGAGCGCACCCGCGAGTGGAACAGCAGGTCGTGGAAGTCCCACTGCCGCAGCTTCGGTTCGGTGTCGGAGGCGAACGTCCCGTCGGGGCCGGCGGCCTCGGCGAAGCCGGCCCCGATCAGATGCGCGAGCACGTCGAGGCTCTCCTGCGGCCCGAGACCGGTGCCCTCACCGGCCCGGCCGGCCGCCACCGGCTGCCCCAGGGCGGCCGTGAGCTCGCGCGCCCCCCGGTCGGCGAGCACCGCGCGGAACTTCACGAGCGGCGACTCCAGCACCAGCACGCCGTCGCGCGAGCGGCAGAACGCGAACCGGGACAGCCGCACCGCGGCGTCGGTGCCCACCGGGGCCGGTTCGTACCCGGCGTCGCGGGCCGTCTGCTCCAGCCGCACCAACTCCCGCCGCAGCGGCGCCTCGTCGCCGCTGAGCACGCTGTGCGCGAGGAGCTGCGAGGCCCGCTCCACGAGAGCGGCCGCCCGGACCCGCTCGGCCGGGGTGAACCCCTCGTACAGCTCGTCGTCGGGCAGCGGCTCGCCGCCGAGCCGGTCGAGCACGGTGCGCAGCGCCCCGCGTACCGGCCGCAGCACCAGGGAGCTGACGGGGCCGTGCAGGGTCACGGTGTCCGTGGCGCCGTCCAGGGCGACACGGACGTCGGCCCGCAGGACGCGGGCATGCGTCCTGGCGGGTCTCGTCGTGGATACGGGGATCATCCGGGGCCTCCGGTCTACGGAACTTCGCTGCGTACGTCGAAATCCACTCTGCGGCCCGATACACCCTCAACTCCCTTCTACGGCACACCACATGACACTCACCATTTCCATGGATGACCGAGGTCACGGTTCGCGTGACACATGACAGGGGCGTCCGGCTTTCGCTCGGACATCCGGCACCCGCGGCGCATCCTCGAAACACGCATTCGACTCACCGCACCGCATCCCGTGCACTCACCACAGGTAGGGAAGATCTCGTGCTCACTCGTCGTCATGCAATACGCCTCGGTCTGACCACCGGTGCCGTCGGCGCGGTCGGCGCTGCGGGCGGAACGTTCCAGCTGCTCGCCGGCGGCCAGTCGGCCCAGGCCGCGGAGGCCACCGGCCGCACCGCGGCGGCGGGCGCCGTCGAGCAGTTCACGGTGCCGCTGACGGTGCCGCCGGTACTGGCCCCGTACCGCAGGACCAAGGCGGCCGACTACTACCGCGTGACGATGCGCAGGGCGAGCACGGAGATCCTGCCGGGCACCCGCACCGACGTCCTCACGTACAACGGCTCCTTCCCCGGACCCACCATCCGCGCCCGCTCGGGCCGCACCGCGGTCGTCCAGCAGGTGAACGCCCTGGACATGCCCACCTCGGTGCACCTGCACGGCGGCAACAACCCGGTGGCCGACGACGGCGGCATGATGGACACCATCGCTCCGGGGCGCTCCCGGACGTACGTGTACGAGAACAGGCAGCCCGGCGCCACCCTGTGGACGCACGACCACGCGCACCACATGGAGTCCGAGCACGTCTACCGGGGTCTGTCCGGGGCGTATCTGCTCGGCGACAGCAACGAGGACGCGCTCGGACTGCCCTCGGGCGCCTACGACATCCCGCTCGTCCTGCGCGACGCGGCGTTCGACGAGAACGCCGCCATGGTCTACACGATGGACGACGCGGACAACCGGACGACGATCCTGGTCAACGGCCGGCCCTGGCCGTATCTGAAGGTCGAGGGCCGCAAGTACCGCTTCCGCCTGGTCAACTCGTGCAACCTGCGCATCTTCATCCTGGCGCTGACCGACGGCACGACCGACCAGCACCCGGTGCAGCAGATCGGCTCGGACGGCGGGCTGCTCGCGGCGCCCGCCGAGACGCCGGTCATGGTGCTGTCCCCCGGCGAGCGCATCGACTTCGTCGTCGACTTCGCCCAGTACGCGCCCGGCACCAAGCTCACCCTGTCCAACATGCTCGGCCCCGGCCCGACCGAACTGGTCGGCCAGGTCATGCGGTTCGACGTGGGCGAGAAGACCCCCGACAGCAGCCGGGTGCCCGCCGCCCTCGCCACGCTGCCGGCCCTGCCGAAGCCGACCGTCGAGCGCACCTTCGAACTGAACATGGACGAGCCGGGCACCGGCAGCCACCAGGCGTACATCAACGGCAGGACCTTCGACGCGAACCGGATCGACACCACCATCCGGTGGGGCGCCACGGAGGTATGGACGGTGGTGAACAAGAGCGCCACCATTCCGCACAACTTCCATACGCACCTGGTGCAGTTCCGCATTCTCGAACGTGACGGGGCTGCGCCCTATCCGGCGGAGGCCGGCCTCAAGGACACCGTTCTGCTCTTCCCCGGACAGGTCGCGAAACTCCAGCTGACCTTCAGTTCGCACCGGGGCGTCTATCCCTATCACTGCCACATGATCGACCACAGCGCCATGGGAATGATGGGCCAGATGAAGATCATCTGAACGGGCCCTTCCCCCTCCCCTCTTTCCGCTTTCGCCTTTCTCTTCTCCCACACCCTTGTGCAGAAAGGAGGATCATGACCACCCGAACCGCTCCGCCCTCATACGCGCGCCGGGTACTCGCCTCGCTGGCACGCGATCCCGCCCGTGCGGTCCTGCACCGGCGCGACTCGACGGTCGCAGCGGGTGAGCTGCGTGAATCCGTGCTCGGGACCACCGCCCTGCTGAAGTCCCGGGGCATCGGCCCCGGGGCCACCGTCGCCACCCTGACCGGTCCCAACCACCCGCTGATGCTCAGCGCCCGGTACGCGGTGAATCTGCTGGGGGGCACCTCCGTCTACGTACGCTCGATGAATCCGCGGACCGACACCCAGACGTTCTCGCTGGCCACCCAGACCCAGCTGCTGCGCGAACTCGGCGTGCGGCTGCTGCTGGTGGACGACCGGGACGAGGACAGCGCAGCCCGCGGGCGGTGGCTGACCCGGCGGCTGCCCGGCCTCACCGTGCTGCCGATCGCCCGCCGGGCGGACGGGCGGGCGCGGCTGCCGGATCTGCCGGAGCCGCGTCCGGACGATGTCGCGGTCGTCGACTTCACCAGCGGCTCCACCGGCCGGCCGAAGATGGTTGCCCAGCGCTACCGCACCCGCGAACAGCTCGTGGCGCGACTCACGGACGGCCTCGATCCCCGGGGACCGGCGACGCTGCTCTCGGTCACCCCGATCAGCCACACGACGGCCCCGATGGCCGACGCGGTGCTGTCGGGCGGCGGAACGGTGGTGCTGCACGACGAGTTCGACGCCGACGCCACCCTGCACGCCTTCGACCGGCTGCGGGTGACCGACGTCTACCTCGCCGTGCCGCATCTGTACCGGCTGCTCGACCACCCGCTGGCGACGTCCTGCGACCTGTCGTCCCTGCGGCGCATCACCTACAGCGGCACCCCCGCCGCGCCCGAGCGGGTGCGGCAGGCGGTCCGGCTCTTCGGTGACGTGCTGATCCAGGTGTACGGCACGACGGAGGCCGGCGGCATCTCCAGCCTCAACCCGCTGGACCACCGCGAACCGGAGCTCCTCGGCTCGGTCGGCCGGCCCTTCCCCTGGGTACGCGTCGAGATCCGGGCACCCGGCAGCACGACGGCGCTGGGGCGCGGGCAGAGCGGCGAGATCTGGGTCAGCTCGGCCACGGTCTCGGCGGGCTACCTGGACGACCCGGAGCTGACCGCCAGGACGCTCAGGGACGGCTGGCTGCGCACCGGGGACCTCGGGCACTGGGACACCTACGGCTATCTGCGCCTGGACGGCCGGGTCGGCGACGTCATCAAGCACGGCGGGCTCAAGCTGGACCCGGCCGCGATCGAGGACGCGCTGACGGCGCACCCCCAGGTACGGCAGGCCGCCGTCTTCGGGGTCCGCGACGCCGACCTCGTCGAGCAGGTGCACGCCGCTGTCGAACTCCACTCGGGCGCCGGGCACACCTCCTGCGACCTGCGTGACTACGTGGCGGCGGCGCTCACCCCGGAACACACCCCGGTCAGCGTCTCCGTCTGGCCCGAACTGCCGCTCACGCCCGCCGGGAAACCGGACCGCGCCCATCTGCGCAGCGTGACCGCACCGGTGCGG
>NZ_JAFMPZ010000550.1 GCF_017353455.1 Streptomyces laculatispora | reverse complement strand
TTCTTGCGCTCGCGCAGCCCCCGATGGGGCTGCGCGAGCGCAAGAAACTCAGGACCCGGGTCGCGATCCGGCAGGCGACCTACCGTCTGATCACCGAGCAGGGGTATGACGCGACGACCATCGAGCAGATCGCGGAGGCGGCCGAGGTGTCGCCCAGCACGGTGTTCCGGTACTTCGCGACCAAGGAGGACATCGTCCTCACCGACGAGTACGACCCGGTCATGGAAGCCGCGCTGCGGAGCCGGCCGGCCGATGAGCCGCCCCTGGTCTCACTGCGGTTGATGATGACCGAGACGCTGACGTCGTTCATCGCCGAGGAGGACGAGGAGCTGCGCCAGCGCACCCGGCTGATGGTGGAGGTCCCCGCCATCCGGGCGCGGATGACGGAGACCTTGTCGGAGACGGCGAAGGTGCTCTCCCGGGTGCTCGCCGACCGCAGCGGCCGCAGTGCGGACGACCTGCGCGTCCGGGTCTTCGTCGCGGCGGTGCTGGGTGCGCTGCGCGAGGTGGCGCTGTACTGGGGCGAGCACGGCCAGGAGGGCGACCTCGTCACGATGGTCGGCGAGGCCCTGGACTCGCTGGAGGGCGGCCTGCGGCTGTGACGCCGGTCAGGACGCGGCGCCCCCGAGGGCGCGCGCCAGCTCCTCCCGGTCCGTGACCGGCGCGTCGCAGACGAAGTGCCGGCACACGTACGCGGTCGGCGCGCCGTCCACCATCGGACGGTCCGCCAGCAGCGGGAACTCCGCACCGGACGTCTCCCCCGCCGCGACCACCGCACCCGGCGCCCGGCCCAGCAGCGCCGTACGGTGCAGCTCGCCGCCGACCGGTCCGGCGACGGCCACCTCGCGCGGGCCGTCGAGCAGCGCCTCGGCCACCGCGAGTCCCCAGCCGATGAACCGCGGCGCCTTCGGGCCCAGCGCCTTCACCACGCCCAACGCCCCCTCGGCGGCGGTGCGGTGGGGCTCCGATCCGGTGTGGGCGGCGTACGAGAGCAGCGCGCCGGCCGCCGCGGTCCAGCCGGCCGGGGTGGCGCTGTCGGTGGGGTCCTGCGGGCGGCGGATCAACTGCTCGGCATCGTCCGCGGTGTCGTACAACTGCCCGCCCTCGCCGGTGAAGTGCTGGAGCACGATGTCCAGCAGGAAGCCCGCGAACTCCAGCCAGACTCCCTCGCCGGTGACCGCGGCCAGCGCGAGGAAGCCCTCCGCCACATCGCCGTAGTCCTCCAGCACGCCCGCGTGCTCCCCGGCGCGCCCGTCCCTGGACGTCCGGACCAGCCGGGCGACCGGGCCCATGTGGAGCCGCACCAGCAGGTCCGCGGCCTCGGTGGCCCGCTCGATCAGGTCGGGGCGGTCGAAGTACGCGCCCGTCTCGGCGAGCGCCGCGACGGCCAGTCCGTTCCACGCGGCGACCACCTTGTCGTCCCGCCCCGGCCGCTTGCGCAGCTCACGGGCGGCGAGCAGCCGGGCCCGTACGTCGGCGGCCCGCGCGTCGTCCACGACCTGACCCGTCCGCGGCGGGTGGTGCGGGCCCTTCGGCGGGAGCTGGAGCACCGAGGAACCCTCCTCGAAGGTGCCTTCCTCGGTCACCCCGAAGTGCTCGGCCGCGAACGCGGCGTCGTCCTCGCCCAGCACCTCGCGCAGCTGCGCCGGCGTCCAGACGTAGTAGGCGCCCTCGACGTGCTTCCCCTGCCCGTCCTCACTGTCCGCGTCGAGCGCGGAGGCGAAGCCGCCCTCGGCCGTACGCAGCTCCCGGACCATGAAGTCGGCGGTCTCCAGGGCCACCCGCCGGGCCAGTTCCGAGCCGGTCGCGCGCCACAGGTGCGCGTACACCCGGCAGAGCAGCGCGTTGTCGTAGAGCATCTTCTCGAAGTGCGGTACGACCCACTCCCGGTCCACCGAGTAGCGGGCGAAGCCACCGCCGAGCTGGTCGTACATCCCGCCCCTGGCCATCGCCTCGCAGGTGTCGGCCGCCATCTGGAGCGCACCGTCCGCCCCGGTCCGGGCGTGGTGGCGCAGCAGGAACTCGATCACCATCGACGGCGGGAACTTGGGCGCGCCGCCGAAGCCGCGGTTCTTCTCGTCGTACTCCCGGGTCAGCCCGAGCAGGGCCTGCGCCAGCTCCGACTCGGCCGGAAGGCCCTCCCCGCCGTGCGCGAGGGAGCGCTGCGACAGATCGCGGACGATGCGCCCGGCGACCTCGCCGACCTCGTCGCGCCGGTCGGTCCAGGCGGCGACGACGCCTTCGAGCACCTGCCGGAAGGACGGCAGGCCGTGCCGGGACTCGGGCGGGAAGTACGTCCCGAAGTAGAAGGGTTCGGCGTCGGCGGTGAGGAAGACGGTCATCGGCCAGCCGCCCTGGCCGGTCGCCGCCTGCACGGCCTCCATGTAGACGGCATCGACGTCGGGGCGCTCCTCGCGGTCGACCTTGACCGGCACGAAGTGCTCGTTCAGGTACGCCGCGACGTCCTCGTCCTCGAACGACTCATGCGCCATCACATGGCACCAGTGGCACGCCGAGTAGCCGACCGACAGCAGAACGGGCACATCGCGCCGCCGTGCTTCCTCGAAGGCGTCCGCTCCCCAGGGCCACCAGTCGACGGGATTCTCAGCATGCTGAAGCAGATAAGGCGAGGTCACACCAGCCAACCGGTTCATGCGATCCAGCCTCTCACAACGCCCAACCCCGTCGGTGAAGCCCGCATAGGCCCTGCCTCGCTTGGCCGAACGGCACTTGTGCGCCATCAGGTGGTGGACGTCAGCCCCACCACTGGGTAACAACTCGCCGAGGACAAGCATTCAGTTGAGGGCGGTCACTGAGCACGGTTCGCGGCAATCCCCACTCATGCGACTTAGACAGGAACAGGAGGCCTCCGCGCTCTTGCGAATCGGGCGCCACAGCATCACGGGACAGTACGCTGAGCCCAGCAGCGCCGGGACTGCCGAGGCCCCTCGAAGGAGGTACACCATGACCGCCGAGATGGTGGCGCCCGCGTGGATGCATACGCAGATCAGCGCGGAGCAGTACGACTCCTGGTCCGAGGAGCAGTGTGCCGGCATTGAGATCGTGGACGGGATGGTCGTCGTGAGTCCGAGCGCCTCCAAGCGGCACAGCCGGCTGGCCCGAATCCTGGCCAACGCCTTGGACGCCGCCGCAGGCCCGGACTGGAACGCCGACACGGACTTCGACGTCCGCCTGCAGGACGTCCCCCTCACCAACCGCCGTCCGGACGTCGTTGTCTACCGGGCGGAGACCATCGACCTCACGCCCACCCGCCCCGAACACGTGCTCCTGGCCGTCGAGGTCGTGTCGCCCGGCTCGGAAACCACCGACCGGATCGTGAAGGTGGACCAGTACGCCAAGGCCGGCATCCCCTTTTACTGGCGGGTCGAACAGGCCGCGACCGGCGTGCCCATCACCTACACCTACGTCCTCGACCCCGCCACCAAGGCCTACAGGGACGGGGAGATGTTCACCGGCGTGATCAAGGCTGCCGCGCCCTTCTCCGTCACCGTGGACCTGGGAACCATCTGACGACCGACATCCGCGTGGGCACACTCGGTCAACAGCCGGCACAGGTCAGCGCGGATCGGGCCACGCACACACGGCAGGCGAGTCCTCCACGGGTCTCTCCGGCGATGACGGCCGCTTCTCCATGGCTTCGACGATCTCTGCCACACGGGCCTCGAGGGCCACCACGTCGGCCTCGCCGGTCCCGTACTCCTGCCCCAGGCCGACCAGCTCATCCTCCGGCTCGCCGCACTCGATCATCTTGTCGGACAGTGTGAAGCCGCCAGGGGAGGGCTTCCCGACGTCAAGCACCCAACCCTTCAAGCAGCACTGTCCTCTGCGCGAGCCGGTTGGCCATGCCTCATCCGTGCGCACGCCGTCGGCCACCGACCGTCGGCCACGAGGGGGACGCGCGGACGGACGGGGCCATCGCGGTGGGGTGACGGCGGTCGGGCACGGGTCGCCGTTGCCGCGGCCGGTCGTGGTCCCGCGCCCCGTCTCAAGCGCAGGGCTGTCGGCGCAGTCTCGCGGACTCCCTGTTGCGCACCGGCCCGAGGCAGGAGACTGGTACTCCGTGCGACCGGGTGCCGGCCGGCCGACGGGCGGGAACCGAGGGGGACTTATGCGGATGCGGGACAGCCACCGGGCGGACGCCGAGAGGCTGTTGGTGCGGGCCGTGGAGGAAGAGGCACGGCGCACCGGCGGACGGTCGGACTCCGGCGCGCTGCTGACGCGTGCGCGGGGCGCACTGGACTCCATGGCGGCGGGGGCGGCCGAGGAGTACGCCTCGTACGTCCAGGCGCTGGACGCCGAGGCGGCCGGCAAGCAGAAGTTCGACCGGGCGACGCTCGGAACACCGTTGCTGGTGACGGGGGTTGCCGCCACGGCCGCCTTCGGTGCGGATCTGGTGCTGGGCACGGCCTCGGGCCTGGCGCTCGGCGCGGGGGCCGTCGTCGCGGTCGCGGGCGCCACCGCGACCGTCGCCAAGGTCACCGCTTCGCACTGGCCTGCCGCCTCCCGCCGGGCGGGAGCCCTCGGACAGCCGGGCGGGACCGAGCAGTTGCGGCTCCAGTGGCTGACGGCGCTGGAGGTACGGGGCATCCGCCCGTTCCTCGACCAGCAGCGGATGCTGACCGCCTCGTCCCGCACCCCTGCGAAGAAGGCCGCCTCCGCACAGGCCCGCACCGCCCCGGCCCTGCGTGGCGGGGACCGCAGTGCGGCGGCGCGCATGCGCTCGCTCCTTGAGCAGTCGTTCGGCCATCTCCCGTCGCCCGAAAGCCGGTTCGCCGGGCGACGGGCCGAGCTGGCCCGGATCGGCCAGTGGGTGCACGCGGCCCGTGCGTCGACGGAGACGAAGCCGACCGTGGTCGTGCTGCACGGCCCGCCGGGCGCCGGGCGCACCACGCTGGCCGTGCGGGCGGCGCACGATCTCAAGGACCAGTTCCGGGGCGCGTGCGTGGTGGACCTGCGCGGCGGCGCGGACGGTGAGCCGCCGCTGCCGACCCGGGACGCGCTGCTCCATCTGCTGAACCGGCTGGGCGCCCCCCGCGAGCAGCTGCTGTTCCGGGACGGGGGCTCCGCCGGCGCCTCGGGAGCGGGGGCCCGGGGAGGGTCCTCCGCCGAGCAGCAGGTGCGCCGGCTCAGCGAGCTGTACCACCAGCATCTCACCGGCACGCCGGTGACGATCGTCCTCGACGACGCCAGTGACGCGGAGCAGGTCCGCACGCTGATCCCGGAGCGTTCCGACAGCCTCGTCCTGGTCACCGCCCGCGAGCCGCTCGATCTGCCCGGATCCCTTCCGGCGTGGGTGCACCAGCTGGAGGTCGGGGCGCTGGACCCGGCGGGCGCGGAGGAGCTGCTGCGCGAGGCGTCCCAGGAGGAGGACCAGGGCCCGTACGACTACCCGTCGAGCGAGGCGGTCACCGAACTGTGCGGCGGGCTGCCGCTGGCGCTGCGGATCGCGGGTTCCTCGCTCGGGGCCCGTACCCCGAGCGCGCTGGCCGCCGATCTCGCCGCGTACGGCCCGGTGCCACCGGTCGAGCGGGCCCTGTGGCTGCGCTACACCGACCAGTCCGAGCAGGCGCGGCGGCTGCTGCGCCGGCTCGCGCTGGCCGGACGGGCCAGTCTGGGCGCCGCGGCGGCGGCCTCGCTGCTGTCGGCCGACGAGCAGGAGGCCGAGCGGCTGCTGACCGCCCTGTCCGGGGCCGGGCTGCTGGATCACGTACGGGGTTCGCGCTACCGGCTGCACGACCTCGTACGGGGCTTCGCCCTGGCCCGGCTGCTCGACGAGGAGGAGCCGGCCGAGCGCACGGCCGCGCAGGAGCGGCTGATCGTCAACTACGCGGAGCTGGCCGGTGCGGTGATCCGGATGGTGGACGGCAAGATGTCCACCCGGGCCGGGCAGTTCGGCTCCCACGGCTTCACCTCCCTGGACGCGGCGCTGCGCTGGCTGGACGAGGAGTCGAGCTTCATCACGTCCGCGCTGCGGCACGCCGAGGGCGTCGACCAGGCGGCGGTGCTCGATCTGCTGGGCGCGCTGTGCGACTACTGCCTGCTGCGCGGCGACCTCTACCGGCTGGGCGAGATCAGCGAGTTGACGCAGGCGGTCGACCAGGGGCTGCTGGAGCGGTCGGTGCAGTGGCGTACCGGGATCGCGGCCCGCCAGCTCGGCGAGCTGGACAAGGCGCGCACCACGCTGTCCTCCGTCGTCGGCCTGTACCGCGAGGCACAGAACGACTCGGGTACGGCGCTGGCGCTCTGTTCGCTCGGCATCACCCTGCACCACCAGGGCAATCTGACGGAGGCGGCGGCGCGGCTGCGGGAGGCGCTCGAACTGCAGACCTCCGACGGCCAGGCCGCGGACCGGGCCTGGTCGCTGCACGCGCTGGCCGCGGTGGAGCGCGACCGGGCGCACCCGGCCGAGGCGCTGACGCTCCTGGACACGGCACTGGTCCTGCACCGCGAGGGCGAGTCGCTGCACGGGGAGGCCTGGACGCAGTTCCAGCTGGGTCAGGTGCGCTTGCGGCTGGGCGATGTGGAGCGGGCCGAGCTCGCACTGCGTACGGCCCTCGACCTGTACGGGCGCACCCGCGACGAGCGCGGCGAGGCCTGGGCGCTGACCCAGCTGGCCCGCGCCAGGCTGCTGGACGGCGATCCGGCGCCCGCGGTCGAGCAGCTGAACGCGGCCCTGTCCCGGCACCGCGACAACGAGGACGCGCGGGGCGAGGCGTGGACGCTCTACTACCTGGGCCAGGCCCTGGAGGAGACCGGCGACACCGATCAGGCGGTACGGCAGCTGGAGCGGTCCCGCACGATGTTCTCCCGGATGCGGGACGTGTACGGGCTGGCGTGCGCCCGGCACCACTCGGGCCGGGTCACCCGCGACCAGCGGGCCGCGCAGACGGGCAACCTGCGCAACTCCGGCTTCGCCCGCCAGCTCCTGGTGGACGCGCGGGCCGACTTCCGGCGCATCGGGGTCCCCCATGGGGAGGCCTGGACGTGTCTGGAGCTGGCCCTGATCGACGCGGGCAACCATCGCGCGCCGCAGGCGCTGGACCTGTGCGGCGAGGCGGCCGAGCTGTTCGACTCGTACGGCGACGCACGCGGCGCGGACTGGGCCCGCTTCCTGCGTTGCACGCTGCTGCCGTACGCGTCACCGGGCGGCATCGAGGTGGGCACGGTGGTGGCCCAGCAGGAACTCGCCGACCTGATCGCGGCGGGCCACCCGACCCGGGACGGCAAGCTGGAGGACTGCGCGGAGGCGTTCCGGGTGGTCCTGAACCGCGGAGTGGACCTGGAGGACGGCTGGCAGGCCTGGCGCCTGGGCCTGACCCCGACCCGTCACGCCCGGGAAATCATGGGCGTACGGATCCCGGCAAGGCCGTAACCCCGGCCGGCCGGAACGGGCCCGCCCGGCGATTGAGGGC
>NZ_JAFMPZ010000186.1 GCF_017353455.1 Streptomyces laculatispora | reverse complement strand
GGGCCGCCGGGTGGGCATCAGCCTGCCCCGCTCGTTCGACATGATCGTCGGGCTGCTCGGCGTCGTGAAGTCGGGTGCCTCCTACGTCCCGATGGACCCGTCGTACCCGCCGGAGCGGGTGGCGTACATGCTCGACGACGCCGGTGTCTCCCTCGTGCTCACCGACAGCACGTTCGGCGCGGAACTCCCCTCCGGAACGCGGTTGTTCGAGATCGACCGGGAAGCGGACCGGACGGCTGCGGCCGACCTCACGACGCCGGGCCGAACCAGGACGCCCGACGACGAGGCCTACGTGGTCTACACCTCCGGGTCGACCGGCGCCCCGAAGGGCGTGGTCATCCGGGACCGCACGGTGGGCAATCTCGTCCGCGCCCAGCACCGGATCTCTCCCTGCGGAGCCGAGGGCACCACTCTGCAGTACATGACGCTCTCCTTCGACGTCTCCGTGATGGAGATCCTGGGGACGCTCTGCGTCGGGGGCACGCTCGCCCTGATACCCGGGGAGCTTCAGAAGGACCTGCACCGGTTGGCCGCGTTCGTCGCCGAGCACGGTGTCACGCGCCTGTACCTGCCCTATGTCGCGCTTCAGCGGTTCGCCGCGATAGCGGTCGCGGAGGGCCTGCGGTGCGAAGGGCTGCGCGAGGTCACCTCCGTGGGCGAGGCCCTGGTCGTCTCCCCGCAGATCCGGGAGTTCTTCGCCCGGCACCCCCGGGCCCGGCTGCTGAACATGTACGGCCCCTCCGAGACCCATCTGGCCACCTGGCACGAGCTGTCCGGTGACCCCGGCGAGTGGCCCGAGGCACCGGCCATCGGCCGTCCGGTCGACGGCATGCGACTGCTCGTCCTCGGCCCCGACCGTGAGCTCCTCCCTCCCGGCGTCACGGGCGAGCTGTACATCGGCGGTCCGCACCTCTCGCCCGGCTACCACGCCAGGCCCGAGGAGACGGCGCTGCGCTTCGTCGCCGATCCGTACGGCCGGGCCGGCGACCTCCTCTACCGCACCGGCGACCTCGTACGGTGGAACGGGCGCGGTGATCTGGAGTACCTGGGCCGCGCCGACGACCAGATCAAGATCCGCGGCTACCGCGTCGAACCCACCGAGGTCGAGGCCGCCCTCGACGCCCTCGACGGAGTGAAGAGCTCGGCGGTGGTGGCGGTCGGGTTCGGAGCGGGTGACCGGCGGCTGGTCGCCGCGGTCACGGGGGACGGCGCCGATGACGACGGGCGGCTGCGGGCCGCGCTGGCCGCACGTCTGCCGGACTACATGCTGCCCGCACACATCGTCCGCCTGGACCGGCTCCCCACCACCCCGAGCGGGAAGACCGACCGCGGTGGACTGGCCGCCAGGCTGGCCGGCGAACTGCGCGACCGGCGCGCGGACGACCGCGCAGGAGCGGCGGAACAGCCGAGGGCCGGAACCGAGCGCGAGATAGCCGACCAGTGGTCGGACGTGCTGGGAACCGGGTCCATGGGGCGGGGCGACGACTTCTTCACGCTGGGCGGCAACAGCATCATCGCCACCGAACTGGTCTACCGCCTGCGGCGGCTGTTCGACATCGACATACCGCTGCGGACCCTGTTCGACAACCCCACCGTCTCCGGCATGGCCGCGCGGATCGAGGAACGGCGCGCCGGCGACACCACGGCGTTCACGGCGCCCGCGGCCGACCTGCGCGGCGATGTGACCCTGCCGGACACGGTACGGGCCGGCGACCGCGAAACGGCCCCGGTGGCCGCCGCGACCGCGGTCCTGCTGACCGGCGCGACCGGCTTCCTCGGCAGCTACCTCCTGCGGGACCTGGCAGCCGTACCAGGCAGTACGGTCAACTGCCTGGTACGCGCCACCGATTCGCACGCCGCCCTGCAACGGCTGCGCGCCACGGCCACCCTGTACGGCATCGCGGACGACATCGTCTGGGAGCGGGTGCGCGCCGTGCCCGGAGACCTCACCCGCGCGCGCATGGGACTGTCCGACACGGACCACGCGGAACTGACCGGTTCGGTCCAGGTGGTCTACCACGCGGCGGCGCACATCAACTTCGTCCTCCCGTACGCCTCGGTGAAACCGGCCAACGTCGACGGTCTGCGGTCCGTGCTGGAGTTCGCCGCCACGGGGCGGCTCAAGCCCGTGCACTACATGTCGACCATCGCGGTGTTCGCCCCGGGCCAGGACGCCGGACCGATCACCGAGGAGGCGGTGCCCGAAACCTGCGAGGGGCTCGGCATCGGCTACACCCGGAGCAAGTGGGTGGCCGAGGGGATCGCACGGCTGGCGCGTGAACGCGGCATGCCGGTGACCGTCTACCGCATCGGCCGGATCTCCGGCGACAGCGTCAGCGGCGCCTGCCAGGCCGACGACTTCCTGTGGCGCCAGATCAAGAGCTTCATCGAACTCGGTTCGGCCCCGCCCGCCGAGGAGCTGACGACGGACCTGCTGCCGGTGGACTTCGTCAGCCGGGCCGTCGTCGCCCTCTCCCGCGATCCCTCCGCCGACGGCGCGACGTTCCACCTCTTCCACCCGCGCGGCTCCGACTTCACCCCGGTGCACGCCGCCGTCCGCGAGTGCGGCTACACGCTGGACACGGTGCCGGCCGACGAGTGGCTGACGCGCCTGGAGGAATCGGCCCGCCTCCCCGGGAGCAACGCCCTCGCGGCTGCCGTCCCGCTGTTCCGGGAAGGTGCGCTGGAACTCGGCGAGAACACCTACGGCAACGAGAAGACGTCGCGGCTGCTCGAACGCCTGGGGCTGCACTACCCCGACATCGACCGCCGCTCCCTCTCCCGCATGATCCGCTACTTCGGCTCGACCGGGCAGCTGACCGGCCCGCACCACGCGCGGCAGAACGCGTAGGACAGCCGGTCAGCGGCTCTCCCGTTCCAGACATCCGCAGGCGTCCACCCCACGGGCCGCCTCATAGCGAAGGCCGACAGCATGTCTCGAAACCCCTTGCCGGGCGCCGAACACGATCCGTTGATCGCCTCGATGGTGGCCGGGCTGCCCGCCCGTCAACAGCCCCAGTGGCCCGACCCCTCCCTCCTCCCACAGGTGCGCGAACGCCTGGCCGGTGAGCCGCCACTGGTCTCGTACGACAGCGTCAAGACCCTCGGCGCCCTGCTCGCCCGGGCCTCGGAAGGCGAGTTCTGCCTGCTCCAGGCCGGCGACTGCGTGGAGCTGCCCACCGAGTGCGAACCTCGCGACATCGCCCGCAAGGTGGAGATGCTCGACGTGCTCGGGGACATCATGTGCACGAGTTCCGGGCTGCCCGTCCTGCGCGTCGGACGGATAGCCGGCCAGTTCTCGAAGCCCCGTTCCCAGGACTGGGAAACCGTGTACGAGGACAGGCTCCCGGTGTTCCGGGGCCCGGTCGTCAACGCACCGGACCCGCAGCGGACGGCCCGCACCCCCGACCCCTCCCGCATCCTCGCGGGGATGAAGGCCGCCGGCCGCGCCGTCACCGCCATCGACCAGCTCGGGCGCGGCGAGGGCGCGCCGCCGCAGGACCGGGTGTGGACCAGCCACGAGGCACTCCTGCTGGACTACGAACTGCCCCAGGTCCGGCGGCACGGGGAGGGCGGAAGCTACCTGGCCTCCGCGCACTGGCCCTGGATCGGCGAGCGCACCCGCCAGGCGGACAACGCGCACGTGCGGCTGATGGCCGAACTGGACAACCCGGTGGCGTGCAAGATCGGCCCGGAAGCCACGGTGGACGAGGTACTGGCCGTGTGCGCGGTGCTCGACCCGCACCGCACGCCCGGCAGGCTCACCCTCATCGCCCGGTTCGGCGCGGGGCAGGTCGCCCGGGTGGCGCCGCTGGTGCGGGCGGTGAAGCAGGCCGGGCACCCCGTGCTGTGGATGTGCGACCCGATGCACGGGAACACCGTCAAGACGCCCGACGGGCTCAAGACGCGCAAGCTCGACGCGATCATGTCCGAGATCCGGCAGTGCATAGACGTGGTGTCGGAGAACTCCGGGCGGTGCGCCGGGCTCCATCTGGAGGCGTCCCCCGACGACATCTCCGAATGCGAGGGAGCGGGCCGTTCCCCGGTGCCGGGCCCCGGCTACCGGAGCCTGTGCGACCCCCGGCTCAGCCTCGTCCAGGCCGTGGCCGCCGCGGCTCACTGGCGTCTTCCCGTGGGAGCGGCGGCATGAGCGCGGCCCCCGGCCCCGCCGAACGGGCCTGGGCCCCCGACGCGCTGCTGCCGCCGCCGGGCCGGCCGTTCGCGGTGCTGCACCGGCCCGGGGCCGACCGCGCGGCGCCCGTCGAGATCCTGAGCGGCCCGGTCCGCCGCGCGGACGACCTCGACGCCCTGGACCTGGACCACCCCGGCCCGGCGGCGGGGGAAGCGTGCGGGGCGGACACCCTGGTGCTGACCCCCTACCGGCAGATCCGCGAGCGCGGCTTCGCGTACCCCGACGACCGCGAGCCACTGCTGGCCATGGAGGTGCGGGAGCACCGGCGGGTACCGCTGGACCGGCTGCTGGACTGCCTGCCGGACCGGGCGCCGCGGGTGGAGGACCCCCGCTACGACGTCGACGACGACGGGTACGCGGCCGCGGTGGACACCATCGTCGACCGCGAGATCCACGGCGGCGAGGGCTCCAACTTCGTGCTGGCCCGCAGCCTGCACGGCCGGATCCGCGACTTCGACCGGGCCGCCGCGCTCTCGGTGCTGCGCGGGCTGGTGACGGCGGAGACCGGCGCGTACTGGACGTTCCTGGTCTTCACCGGGGACCGGTACCTGATCGGCAGCACCCCGGAGCAGCAGGTGCGCGTCCGCGGTGACCAGGTGGACATGAACCCGATCAGCGGGACCTACCGGTACCCGCGGACGGGTGCGGATCTGCCGGGGCTGCTGCGTTTCCTGCGGGACCCCAAGGAGACCGACGAGCTCTACATGGTCGTGGACGAAGAGCTCAAGATGATGACGTCCCTGTGCGACCGGGACGTGCGGGTCAGCGGCCCGTCCCTGAAGTGGATGTCCCGGCTCGCGCACACCGAGTACTACCTTTCGGGCCGCTCGGAGCGCCCGCTCACCGAAATCCTGCGCACCACCATGCCGGCGCCGACCGTGACGGGCAGCCCGGTGGAGAACGCCTGCCGGGTGATCGAGCGGTACGAACCACAGGGACGCGGCTACTACAGCGGGGTCATCGCGCTGCTCGGCCACGAGAGCGGGCAGCGCCGGCTGGACGCCGCCATCATGCTGCGCACGGCGGACATCGGTACGGACGGCGCGATCCGGCTGACGGCGGGTTCCACGGTGGTGCGGGAATCGGTGCCCGCGCATGAGACGGCGGAGACCACCGCCAAACTGTCCGGCCTGCTCGACGCGCTGTCCGGCCGGCGGACGGCGAAGGCTCCCGTCCGGGCCCCCGCCGCCGGGCTGGCCGACGTCCCTCCGGTGCACGGCGCGCTGGCCGCGCGCAACGACGGGCTGGCGGCCTTCTGGCTCGGCGGCACCGGTCCGGCAAAAGCCGTGGGCGCCGAGGTCACGATCGTCGACGCCGAGGACGGCTTCACCTCCATGCTCGCCTACCAGTTGCGGTCGCTGGGGTGCGCGGTGCGCCTGGTGCCGTGGTACCGCGCGGAGGAACCCGCCGGGTCCGGTGGCGCCTTCGGCGCCCGGGGCGTCGTCCTGCTCGGCCCGGGGCCCGGCGACCCCCGGGACTCCGCGAACGCGCGGGTGCTCGCCCTGCGGGCGGTGGCCGCCGAACGGCTCGCGGGCGGTCTGCCGCTCGCCGCGGTCTGCCTGGGGCATCAGGTGGTGTGCACCCTTCTGGGACTGCCCGTCGCCAGGCTGCCCGACCCGGCGCAGGGCAGACGGCTGCGGGTCCCGCTGTGGGGCCGGCCACGCATGGCCGGCTTCTACAACAGCTTCACCGCGCGCGCGGACGACGACTGGCTGCGTCCGCCCCTGTCCGACTCGGCCGTCCAGGTGCAGCGCCTCGGTGACGAGGTCATCGCCCTGCGCGGACCGGCCCTGGCCACCATCCAGTTCCACGCGGAGTCGTTCCTGACCGAGGACGGCCCCGGCATCCTGGCCGATCTGCTGACCGGTGCGCTGGCACCGGCCGGCGCGGACCGGGCGGCCGTCCACGAGAGCAGGGGGACCCATGAACATGCCTGACGGAGGCGTGCGTACCGCGCCCCGCCCGATCGACCCGCGCGCCCTGCGCAGTTGCATGGGCCAGTTCGCCACCGGGGTCACGGTGATCACCTGCCGGCGGGGCGACATCGTCCACGGCACGACGGTCAACGCGTTCACCTCGGTGTCGCTGGACCCGCCCCTGGCCCTGGTGGCCCTGGACCGGCGCAGCCGTGCGGGTGCGCTGCTGCTGGAGGACGGCGGGTACGTCGTCAACATCCTCGACGAGACGCAGCGCGATCTCGCCATGCACTTCGCCGGCCGCCCCATGCCGGGCCCGGTGCCGTGGGTGGACGAGAGCGGACCGCATCCGCGGCTGGCCGGCACGGTGGCCCACCTCGTCTGCCGCCCCTGGCAGGTGCACGACGCGGGCGACCACACGCTGCACATCGGCGGCGTCGAGGAGTTCGAGAGCCGTCCGGGACGGCCGCTGCTGTTCCACCGCGGCGCCTTTCCGGAACTGGCACCGGACGATTCCGCCGGCGCCTGGTCGCTGTGCCTGGACGGCATGGACCCGGTGGAGCACTTCCACGCCCGCGACGAGACAGACGAGACAAGGGACTGACGCACATGACGGAGAGGGACGATGTGAGCGGCACGGCGGACTCCGGCGACCGGACGGACGCGGCACCGCGCCGCGTGACCCGGCCGATGACCGGTGACGAATATCTGGAGAGCATCCGGGACGGCCGGGAGGTCTGGGCGTACGGGGAGCGGGTCGACGACGTCACCAAGCACCCGGCGTTCCGCAACACGGCGCGGATGACGGCGCGCCTGTACGACGCCCTGCACGACCCGGAGCACCACGACACGCTGACCACGCCCACCGACACGGGCAGCGACGGCTTCACGCACAAGTTCTACCGGGTGCCGCGCAGTGTGGAGGACCTGGTCGGGGACCGGGACGCGATCGCCCGGTGGGCCCGGCTCACCTACGGCTGGATGGGGCGGAGCCCGGACTACAAGGCGAGCTTCCTGGTGACGCTGGGTGCGAACCCGGAGTACTACGGGGAGTTCGCGGACAACGCCCGGCGCTGGTACGCCGAGGCGCAGGAGCGGGTGCTGTTCTGGAACCACGCGGTGATCAATCCGCCGGTGGACCGCCACCGGGCGCCGGACGAGGTCGACGACGTGTTCGTGCACGTCGAGAAGGAGTGCGACGACGGTCTCGTGGTCAGCGGGGCGAAGGTGGTGGCCACGGGGTCGGCCCTGACCCACTTCAACTTCGTCGCGCACTACGGCCTGCCGGTGAAGAAGAAGGAGTTCGCCCTGGTGGCCACGCTGCCGATGGGGGCGCCGGGGGTGAAACTGATCTGCCGTCAGTCGTACGAACTGGCCGCCAGCCGCATGGGCAGCCCGTTCGACTATCCGCTGTCGAGCCGGCTGGACGAGAACGACACCGTCTTCATCCTGGACAAGGTGAAGATCCCCTGGGAGAACGTCTTCATCTACGGGGACACGGCGAAGGCCGGCACCTTCCTGAACACGTCCGGGTTCACGCACCGGCTGACGTTCCACGGTGTCACCCGGCTCGCGGTCAAGCTGGACTTCCTGGCCGGTCTGCTGCTCAAGGGACTGGACGTGACCGGGACGAAGGATTTCCGGGGAATTCAGACGCGGGTCGGCGAGGTACTCGCCTGGCGCAACATGTTCTGGGGCCTCAGTGACGCGATGGCGCACAACCCGAATGCGTGGCACGACGGCGGGCTGCTCCCGAACCTCGACTACGGCATGGCGTACCGCTGGTTCATGACCATCGGTTATCCGCGCGTACGCGAGATCATTCTGCAGGATCTCAGCAGTGGTCTCATCTATCTGAACTCGCACGCCAAGGATTTCCAGAACCCCGAACTGCGGCCGCATCTGGACCGGTACATGCGTGGTTCGAACGGATACGACTCGGTGGAGCGGGTCAAGCTGATGAAGCTGATCTGGGATTCGGTGGGCACGGAGTTCGCGGGACGGCACGAACTGTACGAGCGCAACTACTCGGGCAACCACGAGAACGTGCGCATTGAACTCCTGATGGCCCAGACGGCCTCCGGCCTGGTCGACGGCTACCGCGGTTTCGCGGAGGAGTGCATGGCGGAGTACGACCTGGACGGCTGGACCGCTCCCGACCTGATCGGACCCGACCAGGCATGAGCACCAGGGCGGACCACCTTCGGGGGCGGCTTGCGGCCGGTGTCCGGTCCGCCGCCCCCGAAGGCCCTGCGGCGCGTCAGGGCAGGATCAGCGCCAGGGTGAACCCGTCGTACCCCTTGCCTCCCACCGTCTGGATCGAGGTGGCGCTGACCCGGGGCTCGGCGGCCAGCATCTCGTGGAACCGCCGCATTCCCCGGACGCCTCCGTCCGGGTTGCCGGCTTCGCCGACCGCTCCGCCGAGCACGACGTTGTCGACGACAATCACTCCGCCCGGGCGGGAGAGTTCGAGCGCCCAGGTGAAGTACTCCGGGGTGTCGGGCTTGTTGGCGTCGATGAAGACCAGGTCGAACGGCGGGCCGCCGGCTTCCGCGAGGGTGGGCAGGATGTCGAGCGCCCTGCCCACGTGCTGGTCGACGACGTCGGCGACGCCGGCCTGTTCCAGGTGGCCGGCGGCGGCCTCGGCGAACGTGCGCTCCCACTCGATGGTGACCAGCCGCCCGCCGGGGGGCAGCGCCCGGGCGAGCCAGATGGCGCTGTACCCGCCGAAGGTGCCTATCTCGAGAATGCGCTCGGCACCCTGGATAAGGGCCAGCAGGTGCAGCAGTTTCCCCTGGGGCCGGGAGACCCCGATATCGGGGAGATCGAATGCGACGTGCGCCTGGGCGGCGGCCGCCAGTGCGGGGTCCTCGTCGCCGAGAACCGAATCGAAGTAGTCGTCCACTGCGCTCCACTGATTCTGTGTCATGACACCAGTATTCCCCGGAAAGGATGATACCGAGCAAGCAATCAAGGAAATTTCACAAGAATTGATGACGCTTCACCAATGCCTGACCTGCCGCTTTGGGCTGCCCTGATAATTTTTCCCACAACATCCCGGCCGCCACATCAGAAAAATCCAGGAATTCCCCTTCGTTACCTGACCGAATTTCTGGGCAATCGCTAGCCTGAATGGAAAAGAAGAAGAATTCGATCTCTCTCGGAACGAAAGGAGCGCAGTACCTTGTCTCGAACCCAGACCGCGACAGAGCGACCGACGGCCCTCGACCTCGTACCGGAGCTTCACCACGTGGGGGTGCAGACGGGCGACCTCGACAACTCCGTCGCCTGGTACCAGGAGTTCTTCGGCTGCCGGCCGAACTGGACCCTGGACACCTTCTCCGAGCTCACACTGAGCCGTCTGCCCGGCATCACCCGGCTGACCGAGCTGGCGGTGGCCGGGCTGCGCTTCCACCTCTTCGAACGCGCCGGGCACGACGACGCCGTCCCCGGCGGCAACACCCGCCAGTTCCAGCACATCTGCCTGTCCACCGGATCGGCCGAAGAGCTCCGAGCCTGGCGTGACCGCTGGTTCCACCTGTACGAGTCCGGCCGCTACACCTTCGCCGGCGATGAACGGCCCACCGACATCGTCACCGACGCGGACGGCGTGCAGAGCTGCTACGTCCTGGACGTCAACGGGCTGGAACTCGAGTTCACCTACGTCCCGCCGGGAGGAGACCGATGAACAGGGGTGTCCACCGCACCGTGACCGAACTGCCCGTACCCGACGGCTGGGACTTCGGGGACTTCCCGTACGGCCTGGAACCGCTGACCCTGCCCGAACCGCCGACGTCCGAGGCCGGGCACGACATACCCGACGTGCTGCCGGCCGACGAGTCCCTCGTGGACCGGAGCACGGTCTGCCGGCGGACGGGTGCGTCCCTGTCCACGACCGACTTCTCCCACCAGCTCTTCTGGTTCCGCTGGATCACGGGGCACCAGGCCACCTTCGCCGTCTGGCAGCTGACCGCGCACGCCCTGTACCAGGCCCGCACCCGGACCGATCCCACCCCGTCCCTGCGCGTGATGACGGACCTCACCGACGCCTACACCTCGATGCTGCTCTACACCAGCTCGTGCCCGGCCGACGTCTACGGCACGGTCATCCGGCCCAGCATGTACCTCCAGCACCGAAGCTTCAGCGGCACCTGGGCCCCGGACTTCGTGCCCGTACGGGGACTACTGAGGGGCAAGAAGACGGAGTGGGGCGGCACGCCCGAGGGCCAGGCGTTCAAGCACGCCGTCCGGATGTACCACACGGTGCACGCGGGGGTGGCGGCCAAGCTGGTGCCCGGTGGCCGGTCGCTGCTGCAGGAGTCCGCCACGGAGACCACGCCGACGCGCCCCGAGACGCAGGCGCTGCTCTACGACCACTACTTCCTGACCCTGCGGACGCCGGTCGGCGCGGTGGAGCTGGTCGACCAGTTACGGAGTCGGCTGCGCGCGATCTCGCTCGACGTCGCGACCAACGGGCTCTACCCGGGCCTCACGCCGGAGGAGGACGCGGCCTTCCCCGACGAACTGCGGAGCGCGGAGGTGCGGCGCTACGAGAGGGGCTTCCACGCGGCCCTGAGCCGGATCGACGTCGCGGCCCGGCAGCTCAAACCGAAGGTGCTGCACAGCACGGCACCCTGACCGGCCGTCGCCGCACGGAGACGCCCGACACGGAAGGGAGTGAGGAACGAATGCGTCACGGAGTGGTGATCCTGCCCGAACGGCGCTGGTCGCAGGCCCGCGAACAGTGGGTCCTGGCCGAGCACCTCGGCTTCGACCATGCCTGGACGTACGACCAGTTGATGTGGCGGTGGCTGCGTGACGAGCCCTGGTTCGCCTGCGTGCCCACACTGGCCGCCGCTGCCGCCGTCACCTCACGGATCACGCTGGGCACGATGGTCGCCACCCCCACCTACCGCCATCCGGTGACGCTGGCGAAGGAACTGATGTCGCTGGAGGACATCGCCGGGGGCCGGTTCGTCTGCGGCCTGGGTGCCGGGGCGGGCGGCCTGGACGACCGGGTGGTGGACCCCACCGAACGCACCCCGCGGCAACGCGCCGACCGCTTCGCCGAGTTCGTCGAGGCGCTGGACCGGCTGCTCACCGGCCAGGTCTCCTCGTACGCGGGCACCCACTACGACTTCCGCGACGTACCCCTGAACCCGGGGTGCCTGACGCGCCCCAGGGCGCCGTTCGCCGTCGCCGCGACCGGGCCGCGCGGTATGCGGCTGGCGGCCCGGCAGGCGGACACCTGGGTCACCGCGGGACCACCGGGCCGCTTCGACGCCCTGCCCTACGAGAAGGCACTGCCCGACATCGCTCGCCAACTGGACCGCCTGGACACCGCCTGCGCCGCGGTCGGACGCGACCCGGCCACGCTGAACCGGCTCCTGCTGACCGGTGCCCTGGTCGGCGGGGTGCTCGACTCCGTCGAGTCCTACCGGGACGCGGTGGGCCGGTTCGGCGAGCTGGGCATCACCGACCTGGTCGTGCACTGGCCGCGCGCGTCCTTCCCGTACCAGGGCGATCCGCGCGTGCTGGAGGCCATCGCCGAGGAGGTGCTTCTCCCCCGCCCGCGGACCACGGGCGCCACCGCACGGCAGAACACCGCAGGAGGCGGACGATGATCGGATACGAGATCGTCGACATGTTCACCGACAGCCCGTTCGACGGCTGTGCCCTCGGTGTCGTACCCGACGCGCAGGAGCTCTCGGAGGGGGACATGCTCGCCGTCGCCCGGGAGATCGCCCTGACCGAGACGGCGTTCGTCCTGCCGCCCGGCCTACCGGGATCCGCCTACCGGGTCCGGGTGATGACACCGGCCGGGGAGTCGCCGTTCGGGGGCCACAGCGCGGTGGGCACGGCCAGTGTGCTGGTCCGAACCGGCCGGCTGGCGCCCGGCGAGGCGGTGCAGGAGTGCGGCGGCCGGCAGCTCACCGTGACGGCCGGGGCCGACGGCTCCGCCCTGGCCGTCGAGGGTGCGCCGCTGCTGCGGCCCGAGTGGGATCCACGCCCGCTCCTGGCGGCGTGCGGCCTGTCCGGCTCCGACCTCTCCGCGACGCCGCACCTGACCGGCTTCGGACCGGCCTTCCACTTTCTGCCGGTACACGAGGAGGCGCTGGCCGGGGCATCGGCCGACCTGACCGACCCGGTCTGGGAGGACTGCCCCGACGCGGTGCTCGTCGCGTACGACCACGAGAGCCGGACCGCCCGTGTCCGGGTGTTCGCGCCCGGATACGGCATGCCCGAAGACCCGGCCTGCGCCTCCGCCGCCCTGGGGCTCGGCGCCTGGCTGGCCCGGGAGAAGGCGTTGCCCGGCACCGACGGCCACCACGCCTACCGGGTCCTCCAGGGCGAGGGCCTGGGCCGGCCGGCCACCCTCTCGTGCACCGTGGACGTGCGGGAGGGCCGGGCCACGGCCGCCACGGTCCACGGCCGGGTCACCGCCACCGCGTCCGGCCTGATGAACGCACCGAGACGGCCCTGACCGCCGGACTCGCCCGCCGAGATCTCGTACGAAGAGAAAGGGACTTCCCACGTGCTCTTCCGACCGGAACTGCACGGCACCCGCGGTGCCGTGGCGTCCACTCACTGGCTGGCCTCCACCGCCGGCATGTCTATGTTCGATCGCGGCGGCAACGCCTTCGACGCCGCGGCCGCCGCCGCCTTCGTCATCCAGGTGGTGGAACCGCACCTCAACGGGCCGGGCGGTGACGTGCCCATCCTCGCCCACCGTTCCGGGTCCGGCCGGGTCGACGTCATCTGCGGTCAGGGACCGATGCCCGCAGCGGCGACCGTGGACGCCTTCACCGAGCGGGGCCTGGCCGTGGTCCCCGGCTCCGGACTGCTGCCGGCCGTCGTCCCGGGGGCCTTCAGCGCCTGGCTCCGGCTGCTGAAGGAGTACGGCACGCTTCCCCTGGAGGTCGTGCTGGAGCCCGCCATCGGGTACGCGGAACGGGGCTACCCCCTGCTGCCCAAGGCGGCGGCCATGATCGGCGCACTGTCGGAACTCTTCCGCGACACCTGGACGGAGTCGGGCCGCACGTACCTGAGGCGGGGCGTCGCCCCACGGGCCGGGGAGCGGGTCACCAATCCCGTCCTGGCCCGGACCTTCCGGCGTGTCGTCAGCGAGGCGCAGGCGTCGGGGCGGGACCGCGAGGGCCGGATAGACGCGGCGGCGGAGGCGTTCCACACCGGCTTCGTGGCGGAGGCGATCGACACCTATCTGGCCAAGGCCGAGGAGATGGACTCCACCGGACGGCGCAACGGCGGATTACTGACCGGCGCGGACCTGGCCGCCTGGCGGCCGGGGCT
>NZ_JAFMPZ010000185.1 GCF_017353455.1 Streptomyces laculatispora | reverse complement strand
CCCTGGAGACCCGACCCAAACCCGACCCGGGCACCTACCGGCTGCGCGCCGCCTCCGCGTACCCGATCCCCGAGGACGCCCTCGCCAACCCGGTCTGCGGGGCCCTCGGCGGCGGAACCTGGCTGAACGTCACCTCCCCGACCACCGCCCCGGTCGCCGGCAGTGTCTTCGTACGCGGCTACGCCGGGCTCAACGACGTCACCTGGAGCGGCCAGGAGAACGCCTTCTCCACCAGCCGCACCCTGGCCTTCCTGGAGGGTCTGGAGCGCTACGCAGGAACCCACCGACGGGGCCGCACCACCCCCGTCACCGGTTCATGGAACTCCCTCAAGGCCGACGCCGTGGACCCCGCCACCTGCGGCTTCTACGACCCGCGCACCTACCGCGACGACCCCCTGGTCGATCCCTTCGACCCGGACCGCGCCATCCCCTGGGAGTGGGGCTGGTCCCTGCGCGACGACCGCCCGGTCCTGGTCCCCTCCCGCCTCGTCTACTACAGCGCCGGGCTGGCAGCGGACAACTTCGTCTTCGAATGCTCCAACGGCTGCGCCATCGGCGGCTGCCTGGAGGAGGCGGTCCTCGGCGGCCTCCTCGAACTCGTCGAACGCGACGGGTTCCTGAACGCCTGGTACGGCAACGCCCGCCTCACCGAGATCGACCTCGCGACCGTGGGCGGCCCCACCGCCGCCGCCATGGCCGAACGGGCAGCACTCCAGGGCTACGACGTTCACGTCCTGGACAACCGCGTCGATCTGGCGATCCCCGTCGCCACCGCCGTCGCCGTACGCCGCGACGGAGGCCCCGGCACCCTGTCGTTCGCGGCGGCCGCCTCGCTGGACCCCCGGTCAGCCGTGGAGGGCGCCCTCTCGGAAGTCCTCACCTACATCCCGCATCTGGCCCGGCAGACCGAGGAGCGGCTGGGTGAACTGGAGGCCATGGCCGACGACTTCCACCGCGTGCGCCACCTCAAGGACCACGCCCAGCTGTACGGGCTGCCCAGGATGGCCGCGTACGCCCGCAGCTATCTGGAACCGCTCGCGGTACGCCCCTTCGACGAGGTCTACCGGCGGTGGGAGACCACGGGGCGCCCCCGCACGGGGGATCTCAGCGACGACGTACGGGCGGTCGTCGGGGAACTCGCGGCAGCCGGCCACGACGTGATCGCGGTCGACCAGACCACCCCGGAGCAGGCACGCATGGGCCTGCGTACCGTCAGCACCCTGGTCCCCGGGCTCCTGCCGATCGACTTCGGCTGGAACAGGCAGCGGGCCCCGCTGATGCCCCGGCTGCGCACCGCACTGCGGCGCGGCGGCCACCGTACGACGGACCTGACGGAAGCCGAGATCCGGATGGTGCCGCACCCGTTCCCGTAACACCGCCGCCGGGGCACGGAAACGCCCGGCACCCGTCGAGCGAACGGATACCGGGCGCGCCCTGCGGCCTGACCGACTACGGGTCAGGCGGAGCAGGAGGTGGTGCTGGTGGTGGAGCTGCACGTCGAGGTCGAGCTGGTGCTGGTGGAACCCGCCAGCACGACCTCGCTGGCGTCCGAGTAGTCGGAGATCTCGAACGTCTCGGCCTCGAGCTCCAGGATCTCGTCGGCGAGGGTGCTCAGGTCCTTGTTCATGGGTGTCTCCTCCGGATCGGGCCCCCGGGACGGGGAAGGCCGCCTGCGTGGGGTGTACGCCCCATTCCACCGCCGACCGCTCACCGTTCGGCATGCCGCGCGCTCACACATCGCTGGCACGTGACGCCAGCGGGCCGCCCCACCCTCGTCCAAGGAGTTCCGTGACCGCCGATCACCTCGCCCTCACCCACTCCGCCCCGGCGGTACGCCCAGCGCTCACCCTCTACCTGGACGTTCATCGCACCCCGGAACTCTCGGGCGAGGAGAGCCGCACGGCCGCCCTGTTCGCGGACCGGCTGGCCGCCATCGGATTCGAGGTCATCCGCGGTATCGGAGGTCACGGCGTCGCGGGCGTCCTGCACAACGGCGACGGCCCCCGCGTGTACCTGCGCGCCGAACTCGACGCTCTGCCGCTGACGGAGCGGACGGGCCTGCCGTACGCCAGCGGGAACGGTGCCATGCACGCCTGCGGCCACGACCTTCATCTGGCCGCCGCTACGGGCGCCGCCGACCTGCTGGCCCGCACCACCGCCCACTGGCGCGGCACCCTGGTCGTGGTCGGCCAGCCGGCCGAGGAGACGCTGACGGGGGCCCGCGCGATGCTGGCGGACGGCCTGTACGAACGCTGCGGCCGGCCGGACGCCGTGCTCGCCCAGCACGCGGCGCCGCTGCCCGCCGGAATGATCGCCCACGGCGGCCCGTACGCCCCGATGGCCGCCGCGAGCGCCGCCCTGAACGTCGTTCTTCACGGCCGCGGCGGCCACGCCGCGACCCCGCACCTCACGGTCGACCCAGTGATCACGGCGGCGGCCGTGATCACCCGTCTCCAGACGATCACTTCTCGCGAGACGGCTCCGTCCGATCAACTCACCCTCACCATCGGCACGGTGAGGGCGGGCACGGCGGTCAACGTGGTCCCGGACACGGCGGAACTCGGCATCGGCCTGCGCGCTACGACCGACGAAACCCTGGACCGCGCGCTGGCGGCGGTGGACCGCATCGTCCGGGCCGAGTGCGCGGCCTCCGCCTGCCCTCGCGCCCCGGACCTGACGACTCTGTCCCGCTCCCCGGCGCTCCGCGTCGACCCGCACACGACGGAGGCGATCCGGGCCGTGCACACCTCCCTGTACGGCCCGGAACGCGTCGCGAGCTGGCCGGCGTCGATGGCCGCCGAGGACTTCCCGCTCTACGGCGATGCGGGCCTGGCCGTACACGGCGAATCCGGAATCCTCCTGGCCTACTGGATGCTGGGCACGACGGGTCCCAAACAGTGGGCGGCGGCCCTTCCCGCCCAGATACCCCCGAACCATTCACCGCACTTCGCCCCGGACATCCGCACATCGCTCCCGGCGGCGATCACGGCCCTGTCGGCGGCGGCACTCAACCGGCTGGGCGCGGTGCCGTAACGACCGTCTCCACCGAATTGGTTCCCAGAAAAATGCACACTTTCAGGGAATTGTCGAAGTTGCGTTTGATTGGTGATCCTTTACGTATCCGAAACGCTCTCTTCGCAACGTCCCCGAAAGGATCGCCATGCGTATCACCGTGTCCATCGTCGCCGCAGCAGCTCTTCTCCTGCCTGCCGGTGCCGCCGTTGCCTCCCCCGTTCCCCAGTCGGCCGCAGCCACAGCGGTCTGCTCGATCGACCACTTTTGTCTCTACGAATACTCCGACGGCACGGGCCGCCGTGGCAGCTATCTGAACGGCACGGATGACGTGAAGAGACAGAACCTCCCCTCCGTACGCTCGGCCTGGAACCGCACCAACCAGTACTGGTGCGTGTGGAGCCAGGCCGAATACATGGGCACCAAGGTGATCGTCCAGCCCAACGAGGGGCTCAGGCAGCTCGGCGGAGCCTTCCGCTCCGCCCTTCCGGCGAGCGCCGCCCGCTGCTGACGGGGTGGAGGGCCCGGTCGCGGGAACACCGGCCGACGAAGCCTGGGCGGCGTGCGGAAGCCGTACGGGACTTGGCTGGTACCACTGGTAAATCTGTTATCAAACGAGAATGGGGAGAGGCCGGACCGCGAACGAGACGGGTATGTCGCCGGTCAAGCCGGTCCCACCGTAGAAGGGTGCCCCTTGGACCCAGCCCCCCCACGCCGTAGTGGCCCGGCGCACGGGTCTCGTTGTCATGGCTGGACTTGGCACCGTACCGCGCGGGGTCTGACGACCTCCCGCCCGGCCCGGAGCGGTCATCGGCCCCGGGCCGGGCGGTGTGACGGTCAGGCGTCCGAGGGGTTCGGGGGAGTGATCAGGATGTCCCGCTTGAGGATCTTGCCGGTTGCCCCCTTCGGCAGCGCGTCGACGAACCTCACGATCCGCGGGTACTTGTACGCCGCCACCCGCTCCCGTACGTAGTCGCGCACGTCGTCCGTCGTGGCGCGGGCGCCGGGCCGGAGAACGACCGCGGCGGCGATCTCCTCACCGTGCACCGGATCGGGCACACCGAGGACCGCGGCCTCGGTGACGTCGGGGTGCCGGTACAGCACCTCCTCGATCTCACGCGGGTAGACGTTGTAGCCGCCGCGGATGACGAGGTCCTTCTTGCGGTCGACGACGAAGTAGTAGCCGTCCTCGTCGACGCGGGCGAGATCGCCGCTGTGGAACCACCCGTCCCGGAAGGCGCCCGCGGTGTCGTCCGGGTGGTTCCAGTACCCCTTCATGACGTTCTCGCCCCGGATCGCCAGCTCTCCTACCTCGCCGGGGCCGGCCACCCCGCCGTCGGTCCCGACGAGCCGGAGCTCGACACCAAGAACAGGAAGACCGATGGAGCCGGGTTTGCGGGGGCGATCCGGTGGATTGAAGCAGGCCACAGGGGACGTCTCGGAGAGGCCGTAGCCCTCCAGGACGGTGACGCCCAGTTCCCGCTCGGCGGCGTGCAACAGCTCGACGGGCAGCGACGCGCCCCCCGAGACCGCCAGACGCAATCGCGGCAGGGCCTGACCGACTCCGTTCCGGAGCAACGCGCTGTACATCGTGGGTACGCCCAGGAAGACAGTCACCTCCTCCCGGCGCAGCGTCTCCAGCGCATCGGCCGCGCGGAACCGCGGCAGCAGGGACAGGCAGGCCCCCGACGCGATCGCGGCGTTCAGGGCGCAGGTCTGCCCGAAAGCGTGGAACAACGGGAGTCCGCCGAAGAGGACGTCGTCCGGGCCCAGGCACAGCAGCGTCCGTGCCGTGGTCAGGGCGTTGCTCACGAGGTTGCGGTGCGTGAGCTCCGCGCCCTTCGGAGTCCCGGTGGTACCGGATGTGTACAGGATCACCGCGGTGTCGTCGGCCGCGTTGCCGGCCGCCCCGGCCATCGGCGGGACCGAGCCCAGCAGGGCTGCGAACGTCACCGGGTCCGCGACCAGGCACTCTGCTCCGGCCCGAGCCGCCGCCGGTCCGGCCTCGGCGGAGCAGGAGGGCGAGGCCACCAGGAGCCGGGCACCGCAGTCGCGGAGCACGAACGCCATCTCGCCCGACTTCAGCAGCGGATTCACCGGGACCACGACCCCGCCGGCGCGCAGCACGCCGTAGTACACCACGGGAAAGTGGACGACGTTGGGCAGGGCGACCGCCACGCGGTCGCCCGCGCGTACCCCGCGGTTCCGCAGCAGCGCCGCGAACCTGGCCGTCATGTCGTCGAGTTGTGCGTAGGTGACAGTGGTCCCGCCCTGCCGCACGGCCGTCCGGTCAGCGTGGGACCGGACGGATCGGGCCAGGAGTGCGAACAGCTCGGTCATGCGGCTTCCTTGTCGTAGGTGTCTGCGGGGTGATCACGTCCAGGGGCGCGACCCCTCCGCGGCCGCCGGCAGCGGAGGGCGCGTCGCCCCAGAAGCCCCGCGGCAGTGTGCGGGGCCGATGCGGTGTCAGCCACAACCGGAGTGCCTGAGGCCCCGGTGCGCGTGCGGGGACGGGGGCGGGGGCCGTGAGGGAGTGCAGGACCGCGTGGCTGTTGAGCAGCAGCAGGTCCCCCGGGGCGAGGTCCAGGTCGAGCCGGAGGTCCGGGGAGTGGGCCGCGGCGTCGATGAGGTCGAACAGTTCCACCTCGGCCGGGGACAGACGCGGCACGTCGGCCCGGTGCTGCGCCGACTCCAGACGGCGACGGTCGTAGCGCAGGCTGAATCTCTCCCCGTCACGGTGGGCGAGGGGCACGGCCCGGCAGGGGACCTGAGGGGGATCCGGCTCCTCGTGGACGAGGAAATGCGTGCGGTACAGAGAGTCGAGCAGCTCGGGCCGGTGTGCCCGCACCGCGTTGTGGACCGCCGCCGAACTGGTCAGTGCCGTGCGGGTCTTACGCAGACACAACAGAGCGACCGCGTCGGCCTCGTCGGTGTGCAATGCCTGCGCAGCGAGGTCCTCACGGCCGTCCTCTGCGGTGCCCGTGCGGCCGAGCATGTGCCCCGTGGTGTTCTGCGAGACCGGAATGCCGAGATGCCGGCCCAGGCCCCAGAGGAGCACGCCGAGCGCCGCCGGGCCGTAGCCCTCCACCGGGATGCCCCGTACGAGTACGAAGCCCCGGCCGTTCTCCAGCTCATCCGCGGCGCGGGCCAGGTCTTCGGCCAGGCCCGGCAGGGGGAAATGCTCGGCGGTCACCTTCAGGAGCGGGGTCCCCCGTGTGCGCACCGCCCGCACGGCCGCGTCCAGCTCGTCGAGCCGGGACGGCGTGAGGTGCTGGACCCAGTCGCGGGAGCGCGCCAGATCCGGGCCGCGCCATACGGCCGGACCCATGCAGGGCCGGTGTGGAGTCCCGGTCGATCGGCCACGCACGATACGTCTCCCTTCCGCGTAGGTTCTCTGTCGGTGAATCTCACGAAACCGCGAGTGCGAGCCTCTCGATCCATCCGCGAATTCGGACCGGCAATGAGGGCTGTTCAAGAAGCAAGGACTTTGCCAAAGTGTCTTCCGCCGGAATTCCATGGGGCCGCGCGGTGGTGCCACGCTAGGTCACGTCAGAACACAATGCTTGACCTGGCGGGGCAGGTGACTTATCAATTGGGGACAAAGCCCTGGAGTGCCCGATGAAGCCATTGGTCCGCAATGCCGCTCTGAGCAGCTACGTAGAGCTCAGCCAGTCCCTCGGTGTCGACCCGCGCGCGCTCATGAAACGCGTGGGCCTCGATCCGGTCGGTCTCGCAGTCCAGGACCGGTGGATCTCCGGCGTCGCCGTCACCGAACTCCTCGAACTTTCCGCCTCGGCGTCCCGGTGTGAGGATTTCGGCCTGCTCCTCGCCGAGCGCCGTCGTTTCTCGAACCTCGGGCCCATCAGCCTGGTGCTGCGCGAGGAGCCCGATGTGCGCAGCGCCCTCGCCCTCCTGGTGCGCCACGAGCGCATGTACAACGAACTGCTCCGCAGCCGGCTGACCGAGGCGAACGGGATCGCCACCGTGAAGCTGGGCCTGGAACTCGGCGAGGTGCGCGAGGCACGACAGGCCGTCGAGCTGGCCATGGGGACCTTCGTCGGCTTTCTGCGGGTGTTCCTCGGCGCCCGCTGGCAGCCGGTGTCCGTGTGCTTCACGCACGGCGCACCCACTGAGCCGGCGGCCCACCGTCGCTACTTCGGGCCCGTGGTGGAATTCGACCGGGAATTCAACGGAATCGTCCTCTACACCACCGAACTCGACACCCCCAACAAAATGGCGGACCCCCTGCTGCGCGGCTATGCCCGCCAGTACTTCGAGTCCCTCGCGGTGACCGCGGACGCCACCGAGCTGGACCGGGTGCGGGAGCTGATCGAGGTCCTGCTGCCGACCGGGCGCTGTTCGATCGAGCAGGTCGCGGGCAGTCTCGGCGTCGACCGCAGGACCGTTCACCGGCATCTGACCGCATCCGGCGAGACGTTCTCCTCGCTCGTCAACGCCACACGCACCCAGCTCGCCGAGCAGCTGGTGGCGAACCCGCGCCGCTCCCTGACGGAGATCTCCGGCCTGCTCGGCTTCTCGGCCCCCAGCGCCTTCTCCCGATGGTTCCGCGACCGGTTCGGCACCAGCGCGCGCGAGTGGCGCGCCTGCCGGGCGGCCGAGGCGCCTGTCCCCAACTGACAAGTCTCCTGTCACCTCGGGTAAAGCGCGGCGCGTAACCCGCTCCTAACGTGGCGGTAACGCAAGGGACACCACGGATTCGCCCGTAACGCCCTTGCGGAGCACGCGAGTCGGGCCCGTTGGAGTTCGGTTTCCAGCGGCCTGTCCGCCGCATCCGCCTACCAGGAGATGACCCCATGCACTTCCTCGATGACTCCCTGCTGCCCGAGAACCAGGAGAAGCTGGTCATCCAGGCCGCTCCCTACGGCCCGGAGTGGCTTCCCGGTGACGCCGACGACCTCCCCCTGACCATGGACGAGCACGTGCAGGCCGCGGTCGACTGCTACAACGCCGGAGCCACCGTGCTCCACATCCACGCACGTGAACTGGACGGCCACGGCTCCAAGCGCATGTCCATGTTCAACGAACTGCTCGGGCGGCTGCGCGAGGCCGTACCGGACATGGTCCTCCAGATCGGGGGTTCCATCTCGTTCGCCCCCGAGGACGAGGGCGCCGAGGCGAAGTGGCTGAGCTACGACACGCGCCACCTGCTCGCCGAGCTCACTCCGCGCCCCGACCAGGTGACGATCGCCATCAACACCAGCCAGATGAACATCGTCGAGATCATGTCGGAGGACGACCTGGCCGGCACCTCCATCGCCAAGCCCGACTACTACCAGGCCTACCGCGACATGGTCGTCGAGGCGGGACCCGACTTCTACCTCGAACACCTGAAGCGCCTGCACGCGAACGACATCCAGCCGCACTTCCAACTCGCCACCCTGGCACAGCTGGAGACCGTCGAGCGACTGATCCGCAGCGGTGTGTACACCGGCCCGCTGGTCCTCAACTACGTAGCGATCGGCGGCGGGTTCGCCGGGCGCCACCCCGCCGACCTGATCGAGTTCGTCCGCCGCGTCCCCGACGGCGCGGTCCTCACGATCGAGTCCTCGATGCGCGCGGTCGCCCCGATGAACGCCGTTGCCATCGCCCTCGGGGTGCACGTCCGCGTGGGCAACGAGGACAACCTGTGGGCCCGCAAGGGCGAGCCCATGAGCTCCGTGCGGCAGGTCGAGCAGATGGTACGGATCGCCGACGCCCTCGGCCGCGACATCGCGAGCGGCGCGGAGGCCGGGAAGATCTACCACCTGGGCGAGTACTACGAGGACAGCGACCAGACCCTGGCCCGGCTCGGCATGGTGCCCAACCGGCGTCCCGGACAGCGTGGCTTCATGCTCCGCGACACCGCCCGCTGACCACCGCCGAACGAAGAGAGCATCCCGTGGCACACGCCATCCGCTTCCACGAGACCGGCGGCCCCGACGTCCTGCGCCAGGAGCACGTCACCGTCGGCGATCCGGGCCCCGGCGAGGTCCGCGTCCGGCACGAGGCCGTCGGACTCAACTTCGCCGACACCTACTTCCGCACCGGCCTGTACCCGGCCCCGCTGCCCGCGGGCCTCGGAGTCGAGGCAGCCGGTGTCGTCGAGGCCGTCGGCGGGGGAGTCACCCACGTCACCGAGGGCGACCGCGTCACGTACACCGGCAGCCCGCTCGGCGCGTACAGCACCGAACGGATCATGCCCGCCGACTCGCTCATCCGGCTGCCGGACGGCATCGACTGCGAGACCGCGGCCGCGATGACGATGCGTGGCCTCACCGCCGCGTATCTGCTGCGCCGGATCCATCCGCTGAAGCCCGGTGACACGATCCTGCTGCACGCCGCCGCGGGCGGCGTCGGCCTGATCGTCAGCCAGTGGGCGAAGCTGCTCGGCCTCACCGTGATCGGCACGGTCTCCACCGAGGAGAAGGCCGGACTCGCCCGTGCCCACGGCTGCGACCACACCATCCTGTACCGCCGTGAGGACGTCGCCGAGCGGGTGCGGGAGCTGACCGACGGGGTCGGTGTCCCCCTGGTCCTGGACAGCATCGGCAAGGACACCGTCGCCGCGTCCATGGCCGCGCTGCGCCGCCGCGGCCTGCTGGTCTGCTTCGGCACGGCGTCCGGCGTGCCGCCGCTGGACGCGATGCAACTCGCCATCCACGGATCGCTGTTCGTGACCCGCCCCGCGCTGGCCGACTACATCGCCGACCCCGCGGAGCGCGACGCGCTGGCCGGCGAGCTGTTCGGCCACGTCGCCGCCGGCCGGATCCGGATCCGTATCAACCAGCGCTACGCGCTCGGCGACGCCGTGGCCGCGCACCGCGCACTGGAATCGGGCCGCACCACGGGTTCGTCCGTGCTCATTCCCTGATCCAGCCGGTTCGCGCCACCCCCGAACTCCCTGATCCCGCGAGGATCCCGCGAGTTCCTGGCCCCCGAACTCCCTGATCCCGCCGAGTTCCCTGACTCCTCCACTTCTCCGAGTCCCCCCTGAGTTGCCCCAGGAGAGCGCACATGACGCACACCTCCGCCCGAACCCGCATCCACGCCGAACCGCTGACCTGCACCCTCGGAGCCGAGCTGCACGGTGTCCAACTCGGCGACGCCGCCCGGGACGACGCCCTCTTCGCCGAGATCAAACAACTCCTGCTCCGGCACAAGGTGCTGTTCCTGCGCGACCAGGACATGACCCGCGCCGAGCACGTCGCGTTCGCCTCCCGCCTCGGCCCGCTGGAGGACCACCCGGTCCTGGGCAGCGACCCCGACCATCCCGGCCTCGTTCGCATCTACAAGGACCTGGACAGCAAGCCGGAGCACTACGAGAACGCCCTGCACTGCGACGCGACCTGGCGCGAGCACCCTCCCATGGGCGCGGTACTGCGCTGCGTCGAGACGCCCGAGGTGGGCGGCGACACGATCTGGGTCGACATGGCAGAGGCCTACCGCAGGCTCCCCGGCCACATCCGCGCGCAGATCGCGGACCTGCGCGCCCGGCACAGCATCGAGGCGAGCTTCGGCGCGGTCATGACGACGGACCAGCGCCACCGGCTCAAGGCCCGCTACCCGGACCCCGAGCACCCGGTGGTCCGCACCCACCCGGAGACCGGGGAGAAGATCCTCTTCGTCAACGCCTTCACCACCCACCTCGTCAACCACCACACCCCGCAGAACGTGCGGTTCGGCCAGGACCACGCCCCCGGCGCGAGCCTCCTGCTGAACTACCTGATCAGCCAGGCGGCGATCCCCGAGTACCAGGTGCGCTGGCGCTGGACGCCGAACAGCGTGGCCATCTGGGACAACCGCTCCACCCAGCACTACGCCGTCCAGGACTACTGGCCGGCCGTCCGCAAGATGGAACGAGCCGGCGTCGCCGGTGACCGGCCCTGCTGAGCCGATGAGCCGGAACCGCGGTTACGCGTGGCTGGTGTTCGCCCTCAGCTTCGGACTGCTTCTGTCCGACTACATGTCACGGCAGGTCCTGAACGCCGTGTTCCCTCTGCTGAAGGCCGAATGGGTGCTCTCCGACGCCCAGTTGGGATCCCTGAGCGGCATCGTCGCCCTGATGGTCGGCCTGCTGACCTTCCCGCTGTCGCTGCTGGCGGACCGCTGGGGCCGGGTCAGGAGCCTGGTCCTGGCCGCGGGGGTGTGGAGTCTGGCGACCCTGGGCTGCGCCTTCGCCGCGAGCTACGGTCAGATGTTCCTGGGCCGCTTCATGGTCGGCGTGGGCGAGGCGGCGTACGGGAGCGTAGGCATCGCGGTGGTGCTGAGCGTGTTCCCGGTGGGCCTGCGGGCCACGCTCTCCGGAGCGTTCATCGCGGGCGGCGCCTTCGGATCCGTACTCGGAGTGTCGATCGGCGGGGTGGTCGCCCAACACCTCGGATGGCGCTGGACATTCGGCGTCATGGGCCTGTTCGGCCTGGTCCTGGCCGCGGTGTACGGCGTCGTCGTGACCGAGCGGAAACTGGCATCCGCCGGCGTCGGCCCCAGCACCGCACCGGGTGCGCGGGACCCGGTGCGCAAGCTGCTGCCGCGGCTGTTCTCTTCCGTCTCCGTGCTGTGCGCCTACGTGGGCAGCGGGCTGCAGATGTTCCTCGCGATGGCGCTGATGGCCTGGATGCCCAGCTACCTCGACCGCTACTACGGCCTGCCACCTGACAGGGCCGGGCTCGCCGCGGGGGTCTTCGCGCTCGTCACCGGGATCGGCATGGTGGGCGGCGGCCTCGTCTGCGACCGGCTCGGCCGCAGGAGCCGGCACCTGAAGTGGACCGTCGCCGTCTTCTGCAGCGTCGGGTCACTGGTGCTGCTCACGGGAGGATTCCAACTCCCGCCCGGTGCGGCGCAACTCCTCCTCATCGGTGCGGGAACGCTGTTGTCCAACGCCACCGCGGGACCGGCGGCCGCCATGGTGATGAGCCTGACCCCCGCCGCCGTCGCGGCGACGGCCCTGGCCACGCTCACCCTCGCCAACAGTCTGCTGGGCCTGGCACCGGGCCCTGCGGTGACCGGCATGCTCGCCGACCGCATGGGCCTGCACGCCGCACTCCAGGTGATCCCGCTCGTCTCGGTCGTGGCGGGCCTGGCCTTCGCCCTCGGCGGACGCCACTACGACAAGGGCCTCGTCCCGATCACGGCCGAGGCCGTGGCCCTCAGGAAAACGGAGCTCCAGACATGAACCCCGCCCCCGCGCCCACGGTCGTGATCGTTCCCGGCCTGCGCGACCACGTCTCCGGTCACTGGCAGACGGCACTCGCCGCCCGGCTCCCCGGCGCCGTGACCGTGCCGCCCCTGACAGAGGCCAGGCTCAGCCGCGACGCGCAGGTCGCCACCCTCGACGGCGTACTGTCCGGCATCGCTGGACCGGTGGTGCTCGTCGCGCACAGCGCCGGAGTGCTCACCACCGTCCACTGGGCGGCCCGGCACCACCGTCAGGTGCGCTTCGCGCTGCTCGCCACTCCACCGGACTTCCACACCCCACTGCCCGACGGCCATCCCGGACCGGAGACCCTGCGTGAGAACGGCTGGCTCCCGACACCCCGGACCCCGCTGCCGTTCCCCAGCACGGTCGCGGCGAGCACGAACGACCCCCTGGCCCGCTTCGAGCGGGTCGCCGGACTGGCCCGCGCCTGGGGTAGCCGGCTGGTCGACCTCGGCCCGGTCGGACACCTCAACCCCGCATCCGGCTATGAGGACTGGCCGCAGGCAGTGGACTTCCTCGACGCCGTCGGCTGCCGTACGGCTTCGGAACCCGAGGCGTCGGCATGAGCGCGCCGGCCGGCAACATCGCAGGCTTCCTGCGGTGGCTGGAGACAGAGCGCGGCCTGTCGTTCACCGGCTACGACGCACTGTGGCGGTGGAGCACCGACGATCTCGCGGCCTTCTGGTCGGCGGTGTGGGAGTACTACGGCCTGGACGCCGTCAGCCACTACGACGAGGTGCTCGCCGACGCGGCGATGCCCGGCGCGACCTGGTTCACCGGAGCACGGCTGAACTTCGCGCGGCAGTGCCTCGCTCACGCCACCGACGCACGTCCCGCACTCATCGCCGTGTCCGAGACCGGCGAGCCCGTGGAGACCTCGTGGGACCGGCTCAGCGACGAAGTGGCGGGCGTGGCCGCCGCCCTGCGCGAGATGGGCGTGGGCCCCGGGGACTGCGTCGCCGGGTATCTGCCGAACATCCCGCAGGCCGTGGTGGCCCTTCTGGCCACGGCCGCCGTCGGCGCCACCTGGACGGTCTGCTCGCCGGACTTCGGCACGTCGAGCGTCATCGCCCGGCTGCGGCAGGCGCGGCCGACGGTCCTGGTGGCAGCGGACGGCTACCGCTACGGGGGGAAGGAGTACGACCGGCGCCCGCACGTCGCGGAGATCCTGGACGGCCTGCCCACGGTCCGCCATCTGGTCGCCGTCGACCGGCTGTACGCGTCCGGGGCCGGTCCGGCCTGGCCGGGGCGGACGGATGTGGCCCGGCACGGGTGGACCGAACTGGCCGACCGCAGGGCCCGGCCGGTCTTCGCCGACGTCCCGTTCGACCACCCGCTGTGGATCCTGTGGTCCTCGGGGACCACCGGCGTGCCGAAGGGCATCGTGCACGGCCACGGCGGGATCGTCGTCGAACTGCTCAAGGCGCTCGGGCTCGGCGTCGACCTGCGCGCGGACGACCGCTACCTCTTTCACACCTCTACCAGCTGGATGGTGTGGAACTTCATGGTCGGGGGGCTGCTGCACGGAAGCACGCTCGTCCTGTACGACGGCAGCCCCGCCCATCCCGACATCAACGGGGTCTGGCGGACCGCCGAACGCACCGGCGCCACGGTGGTCGGCGTCGGCGCCGCCTATCTGACAGCGGCGGAGAAGGCGGGCGCCCGCCCGGCGAGCGAGACGGACCTCGGTGCGGTGCGGACCATCCTGCAGACCGGCTCGGCGATGCCCGACAGCACCTGGCACTGGGCCCGCGACCGCCTCGCCCCCGGTGCCCGGCTCCAGTCGATCTGCGGCGGCACCGACATCTGCTCCGTCCTGGCCGGCGGTTCCCCACTGCTGCCGGTGCGCACGGGCCGGATCTCGGGACCCGCTCTGGGCGTCGCCCTCGCCTCCTGGGACGCCACGGGGCAGCCGCGTGTGGGGCAACAGGGCGAACTGGTGGTCACGGCCCCCCTGCCGTCGATGCCGCTGCACTTCGTCGACGACCCCGACGGCGAGCGCTACAAGCGCAGTTACTTCGACGTCTATCCGGGCGTCTGGCGGCACGGCGACTGGGTCACCGTCGATGCCGACCTCTCCGTCGTGGTGGCGGGACGCTCCGACTCCACGCTCAACCGCATGGGCGTACGGATGGGCTCGGCCGACCTCTACGCCGTCGTCGAGCGGTTGCCGCGAGTCGCGGACAGCCTCGTCATCGGCGCCGAACTTCCCGACGGCCGCTACTACATGCCGCTCTTCGTGGTGCCCGCGGCAGGGGAGCGGTTCGACGACGCCCTGCGCGACGAGATCGTCGGGGCGATCAGACAGAGTCTGTCGCCCCGGCACGTCCCGGACGCCGTCGTCCCCGTCGAGGCCGTGCCCCGCACCCTCACGGGCAAGAAGCTGGAGGTCCCGGTGAAACGCATCCTCCAGGGTGCCCGCGTCACCGAGGTCAGTGCGGAAGGCGCCGTGACCCGGCCCGACATGCTGGTCTGGTTCGCCGGATTCGCCGACCGGCTGGCCACGGGCCGGGGCGAGGGGCGGTAGGGATCCCACCCTGACGGCAGGAGCACCCGGCGGGGCCATGGGTTTCGTCAAGGCAATCGGGCCGCGTTCTGGTGGGGTTCGGGGCGACGCCGGCCGGTCGCGGTTCTGGGTCCCGGCCCGTCGGCACCGCCTCGTCACGCCTCGACGCAGTTCTGACGCTCGGTCACGGACATGGCCCCTGAGCTGCGGTTGGTGTGATCCAATGCCGTTTCCTGGAACCGAGGTTGCTGAGACAGAACCTGGACATTTACAGGATCATTTCAGGATCGACTCGGCCCTAGTGTTGTCGGTGTCAGCAGGAAACACCGCAACTCAAAGCCGCTGGAGATCATAATGCGTTCGCGTCTCGCCGCCCGTCTCGTCCTGGCCGCCGCGGCAGTGACGGCCCTCGCCGCCACCGCCACCGCCTGCGGCCCCGAGGACCCCACGGACACCGGCAGCTCCGCGGCCCCCTCCACCGTCGCCTCCGACGGCAGCGGCGGGAGCGACAGCTCCTCCAGCGACAGCCCCTCCGCCGGCGACTCCTCCACCGGCGGTTCCAGCTCCACCGGCGGTTCCAAGTCCACCGGTGGTTCCACCGGCAAGACCGACTCCGACGACGGCGGGAAGAGCGGCTACGGGCAGGCCTGCGGCACCAACGACCTGGATCTCACGCTCACCTCGGAGTCCCAGGCCGGGGGCTACTACCTCGTCACCGCCAAGGCCAAGTCGGGGATCACCTGCTACCTGGACGTCAACACCCCCAGCGTCTCCTTCGGCTCCGGCGCCGACGGCGTCGCCTCCCCCGTCGGACAGGGGGGCGAGGACCCCATCAAGCTCACCGGCTCCAACGTCGCGTACACCGGCATCAGCCCCAAGACCACCAACAACAATGACGGCAAGGAATTCGAGAGCGTCATCATCGCGACCACCGACGACGACCCCAACCCCGCCGAGCTCAAGCTCCCCGAGGCCGCCAACGTCGACAAGCCCATCGTCACCAACTGGGCCACCAACAGCTCCGAGGCCATCCCCCGCATTGTCTGACGAACCGGACCGGCATTGTCTTCAACAGCGGGGGAGCGGCATGCCGGCCCCGAAGGCTGCAGGCCCGTTCCGGAGCCACGGAGAAGGCGACGGCGGGGGCTACCGGGGAGGCACGAGGGCGTAGCGCGTCTCCTGCGGGACGTGTGAGGTGTCGCGGCGGGCCAGCAGCCAGTACAGGATCGCGGGCGCCGCCAGACCCACCATCCAGGAGATGTCCGCGCCGCCCAGCGGATCCACCAGCGGGCCCGTGAAGAAGTGCGTCGCGAGGAACGGGAGCTGGGCGAGGACGCCCACCCCGTAGACCGTGAGGGCGTCCCAGCGCCAGGCGCCGTAGCGTCCCCCCGGGTCGGACAGCGCCGGGATGTCGTACCGCTCCCGTGAGATCAGGTAGTAGTCGACCAGGTTGATCGCCGACCACGGCGTGAAGAACGTCAGCAGGAACAGCAGGAAGTCCTTGAAGGACGTCAGGAAGCTGTCCTTGCCCAGGAGCGCCACTGTCGTTCCCGCTACCATGATCACCGCGATGTACGCGGCCCTGCCGCGCGGCGACAGTGTCTTCTGGCCGCGGAATCCGCTGATGCCGGTCACCATCGACATGAAGCCGCCGTAGGTGTTGAGCACGTTGATGGTCAGCTTGCCGAACGCGATCACGAAGTACAGGAACGACGCGATCAGGCCCGCACCGCCCAGGCCGACCACGTATCCGACCTGGTTGGCGAGGAACGCGTCCCCCGCGCTCGCCGCCACGAGCACCCCGAACGTCATCGACCACTGCGAGCCGATGGCCGACCCGGACAGGGTCCACCAGAAGGTGGCCCGGCCCGACGTCGTACGCGGCAGATAGCGCGAGTAGTCCGCGACGTACGGCCCGAAGGCGAGCTGCCAGGATGCCGAGAGCGACACCGCGAGCAGGAACACCGGCAGATCGAAGTGCGCGTCGCCGAGCAGCGCCGACAGGTCCACGCGGTCCAGGAGGCGGATGCCCAGGTAGATGAAGGCCAGCGCGCAGACCACGCTCGCCACCCGTCCCAGGACGTGGATCACCCGGTAGCCGACCGCCGCCACCACCGCGGTGACCACCGCGAAGACGATGATGCCGGTGGTGTCGTTCGTGTGCGTGAGCTCGGCGGTGGCCTGCCCGGCGAGGACGCTGCCGCTCGCGAAGAAGCCCACGTACATGAGGACGACCAGGAGGAGGGGAACGACCGCGCCACGCACCCCGAACTGGGCGCGGGACTGGATCATCTGGGGCAGGCCGAGCCTCGGGCCCTGCGCGGAGTGCAGGGCCATGACGGCGCCGCCGAGCAGATTGCCCAGCAGGAGGCCGGCCACCGACCACACCACGTCGCCGCCGAAGACGACGGCGAGCGCGCCGGTGACGACCGCGGTGATCTGCAGGTTCGCGCCTAGCCAGAGGGTGAACTGACTGAACGCTGTCCCGTGCCGTTCGCCGTCCGGGACGACGTCGATGGAGCGCCGCTCCACCAGGTCTTCAGCTGCCATGACTCGGTTACCCGGCCTCTCGTTGGTGTGTCCTGCTGTGCGGCAGTGGCCGCTACTTGATCCCGTGCCGCGCCGCCCAGTCGCTCGCGACGTCCTGCGGGTCCTTCTTGTCCTTGTCCACCAGGCGGTTGAGCTCGGTGAGGTCCTCGGTCGTCAGCGCGCTGCCGAGCCGGGCGAGTGCCTTGCGGACCGTCGAGTCGGCCTTGCGGTCGGCGATGAGCGGGACGATGTGCTGGCCGGGGACCAGGTTCTTGGGGTCGGTGAGGACGACCCAGTGCTCGGCGGCGATGTCGGTGTCCGTGGTGAAGAGGTTCGCGACGTCCACGTCACCCTTCTTCAGGGCGCCCTTGACCAGCGGTCCCGAGGAGTCGAGGGACTTGAACTCCTTGAACTCCACGCCGTACACGTCCTTGAGGCCCACTGCTCCCACCGTGCGCTTCTTGACCTCGGGGGCCGCGCCGATGACGAGCTTCCCGTTGTGCCGGGCGAGATCGGCGAGGGACGTGAGACCGTACGTGTCGGCGGTCTTCCGGGTGACGACGAACGCGTCGGAGTCCTCGGCCCGGCCGTAGGGCAGGATCTGCAGGCCGTTCGGCAGGGCCATGGCGAGGGCGTTCTGCATCTCGCCCTCCTCCGTGGCCGTGGCCTTGGTGTCGAGGTAGTGCAGCAGGGCGCCCTGGTACTCGGGCAGGAGGTCGATGTCGCCGCCCTTGAGGGCGGGGAGGAGGATCTCGCGGGTGCCGAGGTTGGGGCGGACCGTGGTCTTCACTCCGGCCGCTTCGAGCGCGGCGGCGTAGAGGTGCCCCAGGACCTGGTTCTCGGTGAAGTTGGCGGTGCCGATGGTGACCCCGTCCTTGCTGGAGCCTCCGCCTCCGCCGCCGGACCCCTGCCCGTCGAGTGAGGTGACGCCGCCGCTGCAGGAGGCGAGCGCCGGGACGGAGGCGGCGGCGAGGAGGCCGCCGAGGAGAGTTCTGCGGTTCATCGTGTGTGCTCCTGGGCCGACTTGGCGGGGCGGTGACGGAAGAGGGCGCGCTGCAGTGCGGACAGCGCGAGATCGAGGACGACGGCGACGACCGCCACGAGCACGGCACCGCCGAGCACCTGCACGAGGTCGCGCTGGGCGAGCCCGTCGAAGACGTACCGGCCGAGCCCGCCGAAGGAGACGTACGCGGCGATGGTGGCCGTCGCGACGACCTGGATGAGGGCGAGCCTGAGCCCGGTCATGATCAGGGGGAGCGCGAGAGGCAGTTCGACCTGGCGCAGGACCTGGTGCCAGCGCATCCCCTGGCCGCGCGCGGCGTCCCGTACCTCGGGGTCGACGGCGGTCATCCCGGCGTAGGTGTTGGTGACGATGGAGGGGACGGCGAGCGCCACGAGGGCGATGTAGACGGGCCACATCGAGAGCCCGCTGGCGAGGAAGACCAGCACGACGAGTCCGACGGTGGGCAGCGCGCGCCCGAAGCTGGAGAGGTTGATGGCGAGGAAGGCACCGCGTCCGGTGTGTCCGATGAGCAGGCCGATCGGCAGCGCGATGGCGGCGGCGATCAGGGTGGCGAGCAGCGAGTACTGGAGGTGCTCGGCGAGGCGGTGCCCGATGCCGTCGGGCCCGGTCCACTGCTCACCGCTGACCAGCCAGGCGCCGAGGTCCTTGAAGAGTTCGTACATGAGCGCTCAGGCCCCCTGCTTCTGCCGGCGGGTCCAGGGGGTCAGGACGTACTGGAGGGCGACGAGAGCCGCGTCCGCGACGAGCGCGAGGAGCAGGGTCAGGACGACGCCGACGATCACGGGGGTGGGGAAGTTGCGCTGGAACCCGTCCGTGAAGAGCTGCCCGAGTCCGCCGTCGCCGATGTACGTGGCCACGGAGACGAGGGAGATGGCCATCACCGTCGCGATCCGCACGCCCGCCATGATCACGGGGAGCGCGAGGGGGAGTTCGACGGTGAGCAGGGTGCGCAGCGGCCGGGTGCCCATGGCTTTCGCGGCCTCCTTGGTCCTGGCGGGGACGGAGTCCAGACCCTCGACCGTGTTCCGCAGGAGCACGACGAGCGTGTAGATCGTCAGGCCGATGACGGTGGTGGTGCGGGTGAGCCCGCTGACCGGCAGGAGGAGCACGAAGACGGCGATGGACGGGATGGTGAACAGGATGTTCGACAGCCCGAGGAGGAGTCCGCGCAGCCGGCGCACCCGGTGCGCGAGGACGGCCAGGGGGAGCGAGATGAGCAGGCCCAGGAGTACGGCGGTGAGGGCGGCCTGGAGGTGGGAGAGGGCCAGGGTGGTGAGATCACCGGTGTGGTCGGATATCCACGACCAGTCGACGCTCATGCGGCCACCGTGCTTGCCTCGCTGTGGACGCGCCCCGCGTGGTCGTGGATGTCCTCGCGGGACGTCACACCCGTCAGGACGCCCTCCGCGTCGATGCGGGCGACCAGTCCGCTCGGCGCGGCGATCGACTCGTTGAGCGCCGAGAGGAGCGAGTCCGTGTCGCGCAGCGGCCGGACCGGGGCCTGCGCCTTCGTCTCGGTGTCGCGCCAGGCCAGCGGCTTGCGGGCGGCGTCGAGGGCCAGCTGCCAGCGGGTGCCCTTGGGGGCGGGCCCCTGGGCGACCTCCGTCAGTGTGGTCAGGGACAGCAGCTTCAGGCCGCGCTCCGCGCCCAGGAAGTCCGCGACGAACGCGTCCGAGGGACGGGCCAGCAGTTCGGCCGGGCCGGCGCACTGGACGAGATGGCCACCGGTGCGGAAGACGGCTATACGGTCGCCGAGCCGGACGGCCTCGTCGATGTCGTGCGTGACGAAGACGATGGTCTTGCTCAACTCCCGCTGAAGGCGTAGGAGTTCGTCCTGGAGCTGGGTGCGCACCACGGGGTCGACAGCACCGAAGGGCTCGTCCATCAGGAGCACCGGCGGGTCCGCGGCGAGCGCGCGGGCCACACCGACCCGCTGCTGCTGGCCGCCGGAGAGCTGGTGCGGGTAGCGCTTCCCGGCGTCGGCGGAGAGGCCGACCGTCTCCAGGAGTTCCGCCGCCCGTGTCCGCGCCTTCCTGCGGCCCCAGCCGAGCAGCAGCGGCACGGTCGCGATGTTGTCGAGGACCGTGCGGTGGGGGAAGAGCCCCGACTGCTGGATCACATAGCCGATGGAGCGGCGCAACTCGGCGGCGTCCTGCTCCAGGACATCCCTGCCGTTGACTCTGATCGTCCCGGAGGTCGGATCGACCATCCGGTTGATCATGCGGAGCGTCGTTGTCTTGCCGCAACCGGAAGATCCGACAAGGACCGTGACTCCCCCTTCCGGCATCTCGAGGGTGAGGTCGTGCACCGCGGTTGTGCCGTTCGGGAAGCGCTTGTTGACCGTATCGAATTGGATCATGTGAAGTCCCTTGCCCGGCTGCATATCATCATGCAGAGTTCTTGGTGTCTGAATAGATTGTCAATAGTCAGTCGCCGTTCAGGTGTGAATCCCTGGTGGCGACTGACCGTAGGGCAAGACGGTGCTTCCGGTTGAGGAGGAATTGCGAATGATGTCGTCTCATATCGCGGACAGAGTGACGGGCGACAGTGACTCGGTTGTCGTCCTGAACGGCCGCGGACTGATGGTTGCAGATGTCGTACGCATGGCCGAATCCACCGCAAAGCCCGTTCCGGGCGCGGACGGGATGAAGCGCGTGGAGGCCTCGTGGAACGCCGCTCGGGAAATCGCCTCGTGGGGTCGCGTCTACGGTCGCTCCACCGGTGTGGGTGCCAACCGGAATGAGCCGGTACCGACGGAGGCGGCCGCCGACCACGGTCTGCGACTGCTGCGCAGCCACGCCGGGGCGATCGGCGAGGAGCTGCCCGCGCGGCAGGTCCGCGCCATGCTCGCCGTCCGCGCCAACCAGTTGCTCGCGGGAGGCGCCGGTCTGCGCCCGACGATCGTCACGGCGCTCTGCGAGGCTCTGGGGACGGGGGCCTACCCGAAGGTCAACGAATTCGGCTCGGTCGGCACCGGCGACATCGCCGCGCTCGCGCAGATGGGCCTCGCGCTGGCCGGCGAACACCCCTGGCAGGGGCCGGGTGCGGCCCCGGGCCCGCAGCCCCTCGACAACAACGACGCCCTTGCCCTGATCAGCAGCAACGCGCTCACCCTCGGTCAGTCCGCGCTCGCCCTGTACGAGCTGCGTGGCCTGATCGCGGCCACACAGGTGGTGGCGGCGCTGTCCCTGATGGCGACCGACGGTTCGTACGAGGCGTACGCGCTGCCCGTGCACGAGGCGCGGCGGCACGCCGGTTCGTACGCGGTCGCGGAGCGGATGCGGGCGCTGCTCGGCGCCCCCGACCGCCCCACGCCGCCGCTCGGCCGGATCCAGGACCCGTACGGCTTCCGCTGTGTGCCCCAGATCCACGGGCCCGCGCACGATGCGGCGGACGCGCTCGAAGACGTGCTCACGGTCGAGATCAACGCGGCGGCCGAGAACCCGCTGATCTCGGCGGACGACATGGCGGCCTACCACCACGGCGGCTTCTACATCGCCCAACTCGCCTTGTCCCTCGACCACTTCAGGCTGGCGGTGACACAGGTGGCGCGTCTGTCGACCTCGCGCCTGTCCACGCTGAACGAACCGGGCTTCACCCGGCTGCGGCCGTTCCTCGCGGACGGCGCACCGGCGTCGTCGGGCGTGATGATCCTCGAGTACGCGGCCGGGGCGGCCCTCGGTGATCTGCGGGCCTTCTCCGCGCCCGCGTCCCTCGGTCATACGGTGCTCTCGCGTGGTGTCGAGGAGCAGGCGAGCTTCGCCTCGCTCGCGGCCCGTCAGACGTTGCGGGCGTGCGGGGCGTACCGGCTTGTCGTGGGTTGTGAACTCGTCGCGGCTGTGAGGGCATTGCGTCAGCGGGACATGCGGCTCGACCCGGCGTTGCCCGTCGGCCGGGCCTTCGGGCTGGCGGATGCGGTGCTCGACGCGGAGCTGGCCGACCGGCCGCTGACGGACGATGTGACAGCTGCGGCCGGGCTGCTCGACCGGTTCGCCGACCTGTGGCTGGAGCTCGGGTCGGGGAGCGGAAAGGCCCCCGGTGGCCAGGGTGTTGTGCGGCGGACGTCATGAGTGACAGTCCTCCGGCATCCGGGGCGCGATCGCGGCGAGGAGGCTGGCGGGCGGTCCGCTGTACGGGGGGTTACCGGCGGATGCCGGGACGCCTCCCGGTGCCGCTGTGGGTTCTGCGGTAGGAGGGCATTAGGTTGACCGGGAAAGGTCTCGGCAGCCGGACTCGTGATGGGGGCGAGCATGACCATGCTAAAAGGAACCAATGTTCCAGTGGCGGCACAGGCCGTGCGCGTCGAACTGGGGTGGCGCACCGCCCCCGGGACACCGGACGTGGACGCCTCGGCGCTCCTTCTCCTCGGTTCGGGAAAGGTACGCAGCGACGCGGACTTCGTCTTCTACAACCAGCCGGGCCACGCGTCCGGTGCGGTGAGCCACGAGGGCAAGCGGGTCGCCGGCGGTGCGACCACTGACACCCTGGCCGTCGATCTGGCACGGGTGGAGCCCGTCGTCGACCGCATCGTGCTGGCCGCCTCGTCGGACGGCGGCACGTTCGGCCGGGTGACAGGGCTGTACGTACGGATCATGGACACGGCGAACGGCTCCGAGCTGGCCAGGTTCGACAGCGCCGATGCCACGGTCGAGACCGCGTTCATCCTCGGCGAGCTCTACCGGCGCCAGGGCTCCTGGAAGTTCCGGGCCGTGGGCCAGGGATACGGGACCGGACTCGAAGGCCTTGCCACGGACTTCGGGATTTCCGTCGATGAACCACAGCAGCCGCAAACGGCCCCTCAGCCCCAAATGCCTCCGCAACCCCAACAGCCCAACCCGGCGACACGGGTTGCCTCCATGCCGCCACCGCAGCCGGCCGCCGCCCCGATGACGCCTCCCGTACCCCCCGCACCTCCCGTCACCCAGCCCGTCCGGCTCACCAAGGTGACGCTGACCAAGGAAGCGCCGTCGGTCTCGCTCGCGAAGCAGGGCGGCACTTCGGGATCCATGCGCGTCAATCTCAACTGGGAGGTGCGCAAGCAGTTCAAGGGGTGGGGCAGCAAGCTCGGCAGGGCCGTCGCGAACCACGCGGATCTCGACCTTGACCTCTGTGCTCTCTACGAACTGACCGACGGACGCAAGGGAGTGGTCCAGGCGCTCGGAAACGCCTTCGGCGCCCTTCAGCAGCCGCCGTACATCCACCTCGACGGCGACGACCGGACCGGCGCCGTCGCCTCCGGCGAGAACCTGACCATCAACCTCGACCAGAAGGCCAGGATCCGCCGGATCCTGATCTTCGTCACGATCTACGAAGGGGCCCGGAGCTTCGCCGACCTGCATGCGACGGTGACCCTTCAGCCCCAGCACGGCGCCGCGATCGACTTCTCGCTCGACGAGTGCACCGTCCCGTCCACGGTCTGCGCACTCGCGCTCATCAGCAACAACGGGGGCGACTTCACCGTGCAGCGAGAAGCCCGCTACCTCGTGCCGCAGCGCGGAGTGAGCCCGCAGCGCACCATCGACCAGGCCTACGGCTGGGGCATGAACTGGACCCCCGGCCGCAAGTGAGCCTGCCGTTCACCGGTCCGGTGCGGCCTCGGGACGGGCGTACGTACGCCCCTTCCAGGCCGCACCGCGGCCCCGGTAGTGCTGCACCGCCGAATCGACCGTCATCAGCAGGTACAGCAGTGCGGTGAACGGCAGCAGCGGTGCCAGCCACAGGGACTGCCGGTAGTACCCCAGCACCGGCATGTACGTCCCGGCCATCACGCCCCAGGCGACGCCACCCGCCCAGGCGGCCGCCGGATCGCCGCCCAGCAGTCCCGCCACGAGCGTCACGGGCGGCGCGAGGTAGACGAGCGCGAGCCCCAGCACCGTGCCGAGCAGCAGCAGCGGGCTGTGCCGCAGCTGGGCGTACGCGCTCCGGGAGATCATCTGCCACAGGTCGGCCAGGCACGGATACGGCCGCACACTGTCCACCCGGTCCGCGAGCCCCAGCCAGATCCGGCCGCCGCTGCGCTGCACCGCACGGGCCAGCGACACATCGTCGATCACCGCCTGCCGGATCGACTCCGGCACCCGCGCCCGTACCGCGGCCTCGGTCCGCACCAGTACGCAGCCGCCCGCGGCCGCCGCCGTCCGCGCCCCCGCCCGGTTCACCCACCGGAACGGGTAGAGCTGCGAGAAGAAGTACACGAAGGCCGGTACGACGAGCCGTTCCCAGGTGCTCTCCACCCGCAGCCGCGCCATCTGCGAGACCAGATCGAACCCGCCCGACCCGGCGGCCGCCACCAGCTCCCGCAGGCTGTCCGGCTCGTGCGCGATATCGGCATCCGTGAGCAGCAGGTACTCCGGGTCCCGGGCCCGTGCCAGCGCCATGCCGTGCCGCACGGCCCAGAGCTTGCCCGTCCAGCCGGGCCGGGGCTCCCCGGGCGACGCCACGGTCACCGGCAGTCCTCCGTACCGGACGGACAGCGCACGGGCGAGATCCCCGGTGCCGTCCTTGCTGCAGTCGTCGACCAGGAAGATCTCGGCCCTCCCCGGATAGTCCTGCGCCAGCAGCGACGGCAGGCTCACCGGGAGCATGTCCGCCTCGTCACGTGCGGGGACGATGATCGCGACGGACGGCCACTCCCCGGGGGCCGCGCGGTCCGGCAGCCGCTGGTCCGTCCGCCAGAAGAACCCCTGCCCCAGCAGCAGCCACACCCACGCGGCGAGGGAACCCACGGCGATCCAGACAATGGCGGTCATTGGCCGAAGTCTGCCCCACTGAGTGGGGACCGCAAGGGTGGTCGACTATGGTGACCGGGTGAAGATCGCGCTCATGGACTCCGGAATCGGCCTGCTCGCCGCCGCCGCCGCAGTACGCCGGCTGAGGCCGGACGCCGATCTGGTGCTCTCCTCCGACCCCGACAGCATGCCCTGGGGCCCCCGCACCCCCGAAGACGTGACGGCCCACGCGCTCGCGGTGGCACGCGCGGCCGCCGCCCACCGGCCCGACGCACTGATCGTGGCCTGCAACACCGCCTCCGTGCACGCGCTGGGGGCGCTGCGGGCGGAGCTCGAACCCGCCCTGCCGGTCATCGGCACCGTCCCCGCGATCAAGCCGGCCGCGGCAGCCGGCGGCCCGTTCGCGATCTGGGCCACGCCGGCGACCACGGGCAGCCCGTACCAGCGGGCACTCATCAGGGACTTCGCCGGCTCCGCGGCCGTCACCGAGGTCCCCTGCCCCGGTCTCGCCGACGCCGTGCAGTACGCGGACGAAGCGGGGATCGACCGGGCCCTCGCCGCGGCCGCCGCACTCACCCCGCCCGACGTACAGGCCGTCGTGCTGGGCTGCACCCACTACGAGCTGGTCGCCGAGCGCATCCGCGACGCCGTGCGGCAGCCGGGCCGGGCCCCCGTGGTCCTGCACGGCTCCGCCGGAGCCGTCGCGGCCCAGGCACTGCGCCGGATCGGGGCTGTACCCGCTCCGTCGGCCGAACCGGGCACCGGACTCGTCGTGCTCCTCGGCGGCCGCGAGTCCGAGATGCCCGAAGCCGCTCTGGCCTACCAGGAAGGGCTTCGGCTCGTGGTGGTCAGCCCCGCCCGCTGACCGTCCGACGACCCGACGGGAGCCGTTGGACCCGTTCCGCCGCGCGGTTTCTTCAGTACGCTGCTTGGCATGAGGGACCATCCCCGAGAACCGAGGCCCACCAGAGCCGACTCCCACTCGGCGGTCTGGACCGGCCGGGCCACCAACCGAACCCAGTGGGTGCTCGCCGCCGCGGGCGCCGCCTGTCTGGCGCTCGGCATCCAGCTCGCCGTGAGCTCCACCTGGACCTCCGGCATCGCGCCGCTGCTGATGTCGGTGATCGGCTGCATGGCGGCCGGACTGCTGATGCTCTTCGGCACGCTCGCCTTCGTGAACGTGGCCGTGCGGGTCGATGGCGACGCCCTCGAAGTGCGCTGCGGCCACATGGGACTGCCGCGCCGCCGGATCCTGCTCACCCATGTGGTGGGCGCGGAGTTCGTGCCCCGGGTCACGCCGCGTCAGTGGGGCGGGTGGGGCTACCGCTGGCGCCCCGATC
>NZ_JAFMPZ010000549.1 GCF_017353455.1 Streptomyces laculatispora | reverse complement strand
CGCGCGGTCGAGAAGTTCGACTACGCCCGCGGCTACAAGTTCTCGACGTACGCGACCTGGTGGATCCGGCAGGCCATGTCCCGCGCGCTGGCCGACCAGGCGCGGACCATAAGGGTCCCGGTCCATGTCGTCGAACTGATCAACCGCGTCGTACGGGTCCAGCGCCGGATGCTCCAGGAACGCGGCTACGAGCCGACCCCCGAGGAGGTCGCCGGCCAGCTCGACCTGACCCCGGAGCGGGTGGGCGAGGTGCTGCGCCTCGCCCAGGAACCCGTGTCCCTGCACGCCCCGGTCGGCGAGGAGGACGACGTCTCGCTCGGCGACCTGATCGAGGACGGGGACGCCGCGTCCCCGGTCGAGTCCGCCGCCTTCCTGCTGCTGCGCGAACACCTGGAAGCGGTGCTCTCCACGCTCAACGAGCGCGAGCGGAAGGTGGTCCAGCTGCGGTACGGGCTGGCCGACGGGCGGCCCCGCACGCTTGAGGAGATAGGCCGGATCTTCGGCGTGACCCGTGAGCGCATCCGGCAGATCGAGTCCAAGACCCTCAACAAACTGCGGGACCACGCCTTCGCCGACCAGCTCCGCGGCTACCTCGACTGAGTACGCGTACACGCGCACCCGCGCCGGGGCAGCCGCGGCGCCGCTCAGTCGACCTCGGCGACCGCCTGCGCGAACTGGGCCGCGTACAGCCGGGCGTACGCGCCGTGCGCCTCCAGCAGCTCGTCGTGCGTGCCCTGTTCGACGATGGAGCCGTTCTCCATCACCAGGATGACGTCGGCGTCCCGGATGGTGGAGAGCCGGTGCGCGATCACGAAGCTCGTACGACCGTGCGCCAGGCGCGCCATCGCCTTCTGGATCAGCACCTCGGTACGGGTGTCGACCGAGCTGGTCGCCTCGTCGAGCACCAGTATCACCGGGTCGGACAGGAACGCCCGCGCGATGGTGATCAGCTGCTTCTCACCCGCGCTGACGCCGGTGCCCTCGTCGTCGATCACCGTGTCGTAGCCGTCCGGCAGGGTGCGGATGAAGCGGTCGGCGTGGGCCGCCCGCGCCGCCTCCTCGATCTGCTCCCGGCCGACCTCGCCCGACGCGCCGTACGCGATGTTCTCCGCGATGGTCCCGCCGAACAGCCAGGTGTCCTGGAGGACCATGCCGATCCCCGACCGCAGGTCGTCGCGCGACATCGTCGCGACGTCCACCCCGTCCAGGGCGATCCGGCCGCCCGTCACCTCGTAGAACCGCATCAGCAGATTGACCAGCGTCGTCTTGCCCGCACCGGTCGGGCCGACGATCGCGACCGTGTGACCCGGTTCGACACTCAGCGACAGGTCCTCGATGAGCGGCTTCTCCGGGTCGTAGCGGAACGACACGTGCTCCAGCGAGACGCTGCCGCGCAGCTCCTCCGGGTGCGCGCCCTCGCCCGGTGCGGGATCGGCGTCCTGCTCCTCGGCGTCCAGCAGCTCGAAGATCCGCTCGGCCGACGCCACCCCGGACTGCACCAGGTTCGCCATCGAGGCGACCTGGGTCAGCGGCATGGAGAACTGCCGCGAGTACTGGATGAAGGCCTGCACATCACCGATCGACAGCGCACCGGAGGCGACCCGCAGCCCGCCGATCACGGCGATCAGCACATAGTTCAGGTTCGACACGAACATCATCAGCGGCTGCATGATCCCGCTGTTGAACTGCGCCTTGAACCCGGCCTCGTAGAGCGCGTCGTTCTGCTCGGCGAAGTCCCGCGCGGACTCCTCCTGCCGGCCGAAGACCTTCACCAGGGTGTGCCCGGTGTACATCTCCTCGATGTGGGCGTTGAGCCTGCCCGTCACCTTCCACTGCTGGACGAACTGCGGCTGCGAGCGCTTGCCCACCTTGGTCGCCACGACTACCGACAGCGGCACCGTCGCCAGGGCGACCAGCGCCAGCAGCGGCGAGATCCAGAACATCATGATCAGCACGCCGATGATGGTCAGCACCGAGTTGATGAGCTGGCCCATCGTCTGCTGCATCGTCTGCGAGATGTTGTCTATGTCGTTCGTCGCCCGGCTGAGCACCTCGCCGCGCTTTTGCCGGTCGAAGTACGACAGCGGCAGCCGCGACAGCTTCGTCTGGATGTCCTCGCGCATCTGGAACACGACGCGGTTGATCACCCGGATCGACAGCCGCGTCGACACCAGCATCAGCAGCCCGGCACCGACGTACGTGATCAGCGCGGCCAGCAGCACATGGCCGATCGCGTCGAAGTCCATGCCCTTGCCCGGGGTGAAGTCCACCTTGGAGAGCATGTCGGCCAGGCCGCTGTTGGTCTTGTGCAGGCCCGCGATGGCCTGCTCCTTGGTGGTCCCCTCCGGCATCTGCCGGCCGACGACCCCGGCGAACACCAGGTCGGTGGCCTTGCCGAGGATCTTCGGGCCGACCACCGAGAGCGCCACGCTCAGCGCACCGGCCACCAGCATCACGTACAGGGTGGTCCGCTCCGAGGCGAAGCGCTTCAGCAGCCGCTTCGTGGAGCCCTTGAAGTCCATGGACCGCTCGGTCGGCGCCCCGCCCGCCATCATGCGTCCGCCAGGCCCTGCCATTACGCGGCCTCCGCTTCCGTCAGCTGGGAGAGCACGATCTCCCGGTAGGTTTCATTGCCGTCCATCAGCTCGTGATGACTGCCGGAGCCGACGACCCGGCCCTCGTCCATCACCAGGATCCGGTCGGCGTCGCGGATGGTGGACACCCGCTGTGCGACGATCACCACGGTCGCGGCGGCGGTCTCCCGCAGCAGCGCGGCGCGCAGCGCGGCGTCCGTGGTGTAGTCCAGCGCGGAGAACGAGTCGTCGAAGAGGTAGATCTCCGGCTGCTGGACCAGCGTCCGGGCGATCGACAGCCGCTGCCTCTGACCGCCGGAGACATTGGTGCCGCCCTGCGCGATCGGTGCGTCGAGACCGTGCTCCAGACCCTCGACGAACTCCTTGGCCTGGGCGACGTCCAGCGCGTGCCACAGCTCCTCGTCGGTCGCGTCCGGGTTCCCGTACCGCAGATTGGTCGCGACCGTTCCGGAGAACAGATACGGCTTCTGCGGGACCAGGCTCACGGTCTTCGCCAGCAGCGCCGGATCCAGTGTCCGTACGTCCGTCCCGTCGACCAGCACCTGGCCGTCCGTCACATCGAACAGCCGGGGTACGAGGCCGAGCAGCGTCGACTTGCCGCTGCCCGTCGACCCGATGATCGCGGTCGTCTCGCCGGGCCGGGCCACCAGATCCACCGACCGCAGCACCGACGCCTCGGCACCGGGGTAGCGGAAGTCCGCACCGCGGACCTCCAGATGCCCGTGGGCGCGCAGTTCGGTCACCGGATCGACCGGCGGCACCACGCTGGAATCGGTCTCCAGGACCTCTTGGATGCGCTCGGCACAGACCTCGGCGCGCGGCACCATCATGAACATGAAGGTGGCCATCATCACCGACATGACGATCTGCATCAGGTAGGAGAGGAACGCGGTCAGCGCCCCGATCTGCATCCCGCCGCTGTCGATCCGGTGCGCGCCGAACCAGACGACGGCGATCGACGACACGTTCACGACCGTCATCACGGTCGGGAACATCAGTGCCATCAGCCGGCCGGTGGACAGTGCCACGTCCGTCAGCTCGGTGTTGGCACCGCGAAAGCGCTCCTCCTCGTAGCCGTCGCGGACGAAGGCGCGGATGACCCGGTTGCCGGTGATCTGCTCGCGCAGCACCTGGTTCACCGTGTCGAGCCGCTCCTGCATCGTGCGGAACAGCGGACGCATCCGCTTCACGATCAGGCTCACCGCGATCCCGAGGACCGGCACCACCGCGAGGAGCACCGCGGACAGCGGGACGTCCTGGCCGAGCGCCATGATGATGCCGCCGACACACATGATCGGTGCCGAGACCATCAGCGTGAACGTCATCAGGACCAGCATCTGGACCTGCTGGACGTCATTGGTCGTACGGGTGATCAGCGAAGGGGCGCCGAACCGGCCGAGCTCACGCGCGGAGAACGACTGGACCCGGTCGAAGACCGACGCGCGGACATCGCGGCCGAGTGCGGACGCGGTACGGGCGCCGATGTAGACGGCCCCGATGTTGCAGACCACCTGGGCGATGCTGACGACGATCATGGCGCCGCCGTACTGAAGGATGTAGCCCGTGTCCCCCTTGACGACACCGTGGTCGATGATGTCGGCGTTCAGGGTGGGCAGATAGAGGGCGGCGGAGGTCTGGAGCAGCTGGAAGACCACCAGCAGCGCGATCGGCTTCTTGTACGGACCGAGGTAGGCCCGCAGGAGTTTTATGAGCACGCGTGTCTCTCGGAGTCGGCATAGGTCGGGAGTCGACCCATTTTCCGGCACCGCCCACCGGGACCGCGAACGTTTTTATTCAAGTCCAGGTCAAAAAAAAGACCGGGTCCATAATTTTGCCGTCGAACCCCGCGCCGCCGCCCGGCCGCGTCACCGAAGTCAGGCGCCCCGGCGCGCGGCGTGGAACGGCGGGCGTATCAGCGCGCGGCGTCGAACGCCCCGGGGTGGATCTGGTCCCGCGTCGCCACGTACTGCTGGCGCACCGCCTGACCGACCGACAGCTCCTCGCCGGGATCCAGCACCTGCGCCGCGGCGTCCTGCCAGACCGGGGGAGTGCGCGGATCGAGCGACCCCTGCGAGACCCCCAGCGCCCAGGCCGCCTGCCGGGCCGCGCCGAGCGCCGCGTACTGGGCCGGCTCCGGCACGACCACCTGCGTCCCCAGCAGCATGGGCGCGAGCGCCTGCACGGCCGGCAGCTCGGCGGCGGCGCCCAGCAGGAACACCCGCCGCACCTCGACCCCGCGGCCGCGCAGCACGTTCAGCGCGTCGGCCAGCGAGCAGAGCATCCCCTCGAAGGCGGCCCGCGCAAGGTGCTCCGGCTTCATCGACTCGCGCCGCAGCCCGCTCAGCGTTCCCGCGGTGTGCGGCAGATGCGGGGTCCGCTCACCCTCCAGATACGGCAGGAGCACCAGCCCCGAGGCGCCCGGCGTGGACTTCAGCGCCAGCGCCGACAGCTCCTCCAGACCCTCCACGTCCAGCATCTCGGCGGTGCCGCGCAACGCGCGTACCGCGTTCGACGTGTGGACCACCGGAAGGTGCATCCCGGTGGCATCCGCGAACGAGGTGATCATCCCGGTCGGATCGGCCAGCGCCTCGTGGTGCACCGCCATCACCGAACCCGAGGCCCCCAGCGACACCACGGCGTCGCCGACCCCGACCCCGAGCCCGAACGCCGCCGCCATCGTCTCGCCGGTACCCGCCGAGATCAGCAGCCCCTCGGGCGTCGTCCCGGCCGCTTCGCAGGGACCGAGCACCTCGGGCAGCGCCGCCTGCCGGCCGAGCGCCAGCTCCACCAGCTCCGGCCGGTAGGACTCGCTGCCCGCCGACCAGTATCCGGTCCCGGACGCGGCACCCCGGTCGGTGGTCCGCCGGGCCGGGCGGCCCAGCAGCTGCCACACCAGCCAGTCGTGCGGCTGCAGGACGGCGGCGACCCGCTGCGCCATCTCCGGCTCGGTCCGCGCCAGCCAGCGCAGCTTCGACACCGGCTGAGCGGCCTGCGGCACCGCCCCGACCGCCTCGGCCCAGGCCTGCCGCCCGCCCAGCCCGTCGATCAGATCGGCCGCGGCGACCTGCGCCCGCTTGTCGTTGCCCAGCAGCGCCGGACGTACGAGATTGCCCTGGCGGTCCAGCGGCACGAGCCCGTGCTGCTGCGCGGACACGCCGATGGCCTGCACGCCTTCGAGCAGCCCGCCGGTGGCCGCCTCACCGAGTGAGAGCAGCCACACCTGCGGGTCGACCTCGGTGGCTTTCGCCTCCACGGGGTGTGCGGCGTACCCCTGGCGCAGTACGGCACCCGTGTCCGTATCGCAGACCACGATGTGCGTGAAGGCGGAAGAACTGTCCAAGCCGGCGACTATGCCCATACACAGATTCTGCCGCACCGCCGGAGCGCTCCTGCACCGGCGGTGCGGCAGACGTGACGAGGCGGCCTCAGGTGTTGGTCGTTCCCCAGTCGTCCTCGCCGTTCGCCCCGCGCCCGCGCAGCGACCGCACCCGGTCCGCCACGGACGCGGGCACCTTCTCGCCGACCTTGTCGCCCACCGCGTGGTAGGCCTTTCCGGCGAACTCGCGGCCGCTCTGGGCCGCTGACTCGCAGGTGTTGCGCACGGCCGGGTTCTGGGCGAACTGGCGTGCGGACTTCTTCAGCTGCTCGTAGCGCTCGCGCCCGGCACGCGTGCCGAGCACGTAACCCAGGGCCACTCCGGCGATGAACGTGAGCCGGTACCGCATGGCTGCCACCCTTCCTTCACTCCGTGCGACGTGTGCTGCTCGCCTACCCGGGGGCGCGGGAGATCACCCCGGCCGATACCGATTGGCAAAGCACCCCCCTGCTTGCGCTAATGTATGTGTCGCAGCGAACGTCCGCCGCCCGGCAGCCGCCAGGCAGGTGTCGTCCGAGGCAACGCAGCAATCCCCTGTAGCTCAATTGGCAGAGCAGCCGGCTGTTAACCGGCAGGTTACTGGTTCGAGTCCAGTCGGGGGAGCGCGATCCCCTGTAGCTCAATTGGCAGAGCATTCGGCTGTTAACCGGAGGGTTACTGGTTCGAGTCCAGTCGGGGGAGCGGAACGGAAGAGGGCCCTGCGGGGTCCTTTTTCGTGTGCCCGGAACCGGTCCTCAGGAGGTCCGGTCCGGTGGTGCGCGTGGGGCCGGCGTGACTCTTTCGCGTCAACTTCACGCCGTCCGGAACCGGGCAGGGAGCAGCGCGGTCTTCATGGTCACGAGTACCCGGGCACCCGGAGCGAGAGATCGTATGACCGGCTATGCTGCGGCAGACGGCGCGCACACTTGTACGCGCCACGCCGAAACGGGGCGGTAGCTCAGCCGGTTAGAGCAGCGGACTCATAATCCGTCGGCCGTGGGTTCGAGTCCCACCCGCCCCACCACTGAAGAAACGTCGGGACCTGCGGAAACGCCGTTTCGAAGCTAGTCGGGGCATGGCATTCGATGTACGAACGCCGCACCGACCCGCCGCAGGCTCCTTCGTGTGGCCCACGTCCGGGCTGACGAACGTCTGAGCGGCGCCCCCTCCTGCGCCGCGATGTCGCGGACCGGTGGTTTCCGGAAGGGCCGGACCCGGCGCGAGATCTTCGCTCCTTGGGTGTCATCGCGGTTCGGTCCTTTTCTCGCGGCGGGTGGATGTCCGGTTCACGGCTGGGCGTTCGTGCCGTCGGTCTGGCTCAGGTGCTGGTCGAGTTGACGCTGGTTCTCGACGAGGCGCAGACACAGATGCCGCAGCTGGGCCGTCTCGGCGGGCGTGAATCCTCGGAAGACCGCCGCCATGGCGACCTGGGTCGGCCGGCGGAAGGACTCCACCCAGTCCAGCCCGGCGGGTGTGATCCGGGCCAGGACTGAACGGCGGTCGCGCCGGTCGGGAACCCGCTCGGCCAGTCCGTCGCGTTCGAGGGTGTCGACCAGCCCGGTGACATTGCGCGAGCTCACTCCAACCGCCTGGGCCAGCTTGCCAATGCTCAGCCCGTCATCGGGTGCGGCGCTCAGACGGATCAGGAGGTCGAGCGCCCCCGCGCTCAGCCCGCGCCCCTCGGCCCCGCGGGCGCGCAGGCGTTCGATGGCATGGAAGGCGCCGCGGACCGCGGCTGCGCCTTCGAGGGCGAGGGTGTCCTGGCCTGCGGTGAACTGGGTCATGGCGGACCTCACCCGGGGGTCGAAGAGGCTGCCGTCCGGGTCGCGGGCGAGGTCTGACGAAGAGTTATGTACGTGCTTCATAATGAAGCAGGACTCTAATACTGGCTTCTGTAAATTGCCAACCCCGGGCACCCCAGGGGCACAGGGGGCAACCGTGAACCCGAGGGCACCCTGAACTCCATGACCCGCCCGGCCGGGGGGCATGCGCGAAGCGGCAACGGGTCCGGAGGCAGGGGCCCTCGCCACCGCAGGGCGCTTCCCGGCCGACGAGCCGAGGTGCCGGACCCCGGCTTTCCCGGAGCCATCGAGATGCCTTCATGAGCAAGGACCTCGGCCGCCCCCTTCCCGTCCTCCTCGCTGTCGGTTCCGGGATCGCGACGGTCGGATTTCGGTGGCCGGAGCGCCGAGCAGAGCCCCGGACGGTCTCGGCAGCAGCGCCACTCCCTCTCGCGCGGTGCCCCGCCAGGGATTGCGGGACAACCCTCGGGTGTCAATGGGGTGCGGCGGACTGGGAAGTTCTCCGTCCTACGCCTTCGTTCCGGAACTGTTCTTCGAGCAGGCGTGGGCGGCATCAACTGCTGTTCGCCGGGTACGTCCACCCGGCGGGCGCAAGGTCGCGCAGGCGGGCGATCCCGGTATGGCGTGGTGGAATCCGTCGCCCTTGAGGCCGGGGAACACGATGAACCCCTTTGCCGTCGGCGCTGGAATCGCCGTCACCGAATTTTTGGCGGCGTAAGCGGCAAGGCATTTCGCCGCCACGTTTTTCCCTGCGGTTCCGGGGCAGTCGGGCGGTTGGAAACGTCACACCCGTTCCAGGGGAGGGATCAATTCATGATGGCGAAGAAGACGTTACTGACTGCGGTTTCCGTGTGCATGGGCGTCACGGTGCTCGCAGGGTGCGGGGATGACTCGGGCAAGAGTGCGGACAGCGCGTTCGACGGGAAGAGCGCGGACGCGATTGCGGCGGACGCGGTGAAGGCGACGCGCGATGCGCAGTCGGTCCGCGTCAGGGGCAACGTCCAGCAGCCCGGCGGCAACGAGATCCGCGTCGACTTCCACGTGGACGAGCAGGACCGCTGCACGGGCACGATGTCGGGCCAGGGCGCCAAGGCCGAGGTGATCCAGGCGGGCCAGGCCGCGTTCGTGCGCGGCGATGAGAAGTTCTGGCAGAACGCGCTGAAGGGGCAGCCCGGCGCGGAGAAGGCGATCCCGCGGGTCCAGGGCAAGTGGGTGAAGTCCCAGCCGGGGCAGGCCGGCATCGAGGGCATGTGTGACAAGCAGGCGTTCCTCGCGGCGATGGACCGCGACAAGTCCGAGCGCAAGGGCATGACCAAGGGCGCCACCAGCGAAGTCGACGGCAAGAAGGCCCTGGCGCTGGAGAAGAAGCAGCCCGGTGGCGAGAGGCTCACCCTGTACGTCGCGGCCGAAGGGAAGCCGTACATCCTGAAGTCGGTCACCGCGGGCGGCAAACAGCCCGGCGAGGTCACCCTTACCGACTACGGCAAGAAGGTCGAGGCCAAGGCGCCGCCGGCCGACCAGATCGTCGACCCCAAGATCTCGAAGACATAGCGCCGACATCCTGAAAACGGCTTCAGCCACGGCTGCGCAGCACCGCCACGCCTCCCGGCCGACACCCGGGCCGGCGGGTGCGTGAGGCTCGCTCCGCGTGACATCCCGGCTCCGAATCCGGCCGTTTCCGGGCGGGCCCCGTTCTGCGAAGATGTGCCGCATGAAGGTGCGGAGCAGGAATCTGGTGAAGGTGTCCGGGCGTGCGGACGGGCCTGTGGTGGTGCTGGCGCACGGATTTGGGTGCGACCAGAACATGTGGCGTCTGGTGGTTCCGGCGCTGGAGCGTGATTTCCGCGTTGTTTGTTTCGATCACGTCGGTTCCGGTAACTCGGATCTGTCCTCATGGACGCCGCAGCGGTATTCCAGCCTGGATGGCTATGTCGAGGACATACTGGAGATCTGCCGTGAGCTCGCTCTCGGACCGGTGACCTTCGTGGGGCATTCGGTGAGCGCGATGATGGGCGTCCTGGCGGCCGTGCGGGAGCCCGAACATTTCGCCGGACTGGTCCTGCTGGCTCCCTCGCCGTGTTTCATCGACGATCCGGCCACCGGTTACCGGGGCGGATTCAGCGCCGCGGACATCGACGAACTGCTCGAATCCCTGGACGCGAACTACCTGGGATGGTCGGGGGCCATGGCGCCGGTGATCGCGGGCAACCCCGAACGCCCGGAGCTGGGTGAGGAACTGACCAAGAGTTTCTGCGCCACTGACCCGGAGATCGCCCGGGTCTTCGCCCGGGTGACATTCCTGTCCGACAACCGGGCCGACCTGGCGAAGGTCAAGGTACCCACGCTGGTCGCCCAGTGCTCCGACGACGCAATCGCACCGCCGGAGGTAGGCGCCTTCATCCACGCCCAGATCACCGGCAGCCGACTGGTCACTCTGAACGCCACCGGACACTGCCCCCAGCTCAGCGCACCTGAGGAGACCGCGGAGGCGATCGCCGCGTTCGCGGGCACACGTCGATGATGTGCCGCACCGGTGACGGCCGGGACAACGAAGCGGTCTCCGACGACCCAGCCGGCGAGGACGCCGTGCTGTTCTCGGCGTTGTTGGAGGACAGCGCCGAGGACTTGTACGAGAACGCTCCGTGCGGCTACCTCTCCACGCTCCTGGACGGGAAGATCGCGAAGGTCAACCACACGCTCCTGGCCTGGCTCGGGTATGAGCGCGGCGACCTCGTGGGCATCAAGCGCTTCTCCGACCTGCTCACCGTCGGCGGCCGCCTGTACCACGAGACGCACTTCGCACCGCTGCTGCGCATGCAGGGTGAGATCAGCGGCATCGCCCTGGAACTCAAGGCAGCCGACGGCAGCCGGCTGCCGGTGCTGGTGACCTCGACGGTCAAGACCGGCAGCGACGGACAGCCGTTGCTGATCCGTACCACGCTCTTCGACGCCCGCGACCGTCGCGCCTACGAAGAGGAACTGCTGCGCGCCCGCAAAGAGTCCGAGCGCGAACGAGTGCGCCTCCGCCAGTTGGCCACCACGCTCCAGGCCACACTGCTGCCGCCTGCCCTGGCCGGCGTCCCCGGACTGGACGTGGCCGCGTACTACCACATCGCCTCCATCGACGAGGTCGGCGGCGACTTCTACGATCTCTTCCCCCTCGGCAACGGCGCCTGGGGCATGTTCCTGGGTGACGTGTGCGGGAAGGGGGCCTCCGCCGCAGCCATCACTTCTCTGGCCCGCTACACCCTGCGCGCGGCGGCTGTCTACGATCCCGACCCGGCCGCCGTGCTCGGCAACCTCAACACTGTCCTGAACCACGAGTACAACGGCCAAGACCCGCGGTTCTGCACCGCTGTTTACGGCCTGCTCACCCCTGACAGTGACCAGAAGGGGTTCCTGATCACCCTGGCCAGCGGCGGACACCCCCCGGCCCTGCTGCTCCGTGCCGACGGAACCGCCGACTACCTGCCCACACCCGGCGGTCAGCTCATCGGCGTGCTGCCGGACGCCCACATCGCCACCACCAGCTTCCACCTCGGCCCGGGCGACACCCTGCTGCTCCACACCGACGGACTCACCGAAGCCCAGACCGCCGCTCCCGGCGACCGCTACGGAGACGAGGCCCTCCTCGACTTCGGCCGCGCCCTGGCTCCCGCCACCGCCGAGCGCACCATCGCGGCGATCCGCGATCTCCTCGACGCACTCGGGCCCGGGGTGGACGACGACACCGCCGTCCTGGCCGTCAGCGTGCCCCGCCCCGACCGTGAAGAGCACCCGTGACCCAGTTGAACGTCCACACGCGAGCCCTGCCCTGCGGCCCTGTCATGACGATGGCCGGGGAGCTCGACCATCACAGCGCCCCCGAGGTCCGCGATCTCCTGCCCGGTCTCTCTCTCGTCACGGGCCAGCGGCTCCTGGTCGATCTGGGCGGCCTCACCTTCTGCGACTCCAGTGGCATCACCGTCCTGCTCGCGGCCCGCAACCACGCCCTGGCCGCACGCGCCACCATCGCCCTGATCGCCGTCCCCGACCGCGTTCGCAGGATCTTCAGCATCGTCGGCCTGGAGCAGGTCTTCCCCACGTATCCCACCGTCCAGGAGGCCGCAGCAGCCTGGACGCCGCCGGCCGCCGGCTGACCGGCACGCCACCTTGTCCGCCGCCCCGCCCTCCGGGGACACCCACGGCGCCTGTCCTGCAATCACGGCCCCGCTTCCGCCTCGATATAAAAGCCATCTAAAAGTGAGAGGTGTGAATGCGAGGACGTGGGGCACCAGGTTGACCATGCTTCCCATCATTCTGGTTCTCCTCCTCGCCCTGATCCTCTTCGGTGCCGGTTTCGCTCTCAAGGCATTGTGGTGGATCGCCGTCATCGTCCTGGTCGTGTGGCTCCTCGGCTTCTTCATCCGCCCCGCCGGCCACGGCGGCAAGCGCGGCCGCTGGTACCGCTGGTAAAACGCGCACACCCAACTTTCTTGCGGGGCCCGGCAGAATCTGCCGGGCCCCGCACACATGTCCTGGAACCGATAACACCGCACCTGCAGAAGCGGTTTCGCGGAGGCAGGAATACGGGCACAGCCGGGGAGAAAACTGCGCGGCTGCCGGGAAGCAAGCCCGCGGATTCAGGGCACGCCACGTGGGTGAACTCACAGCAGGCCTTGGTCACACCGGCTCACCGGGCTCTGGGCGCTTGAGCTTTCAGCCCCTGACGGGCCCGCCTCCGAACGCATCACCGCAACGAATCTGCCGTCGAAACAGGGTATTCAGCACCGCGAGAACGGGGCCCCACGGCACACGCCGGCTGAGCGTGGGCCGAGCAGCAGGTTTTCTTCCCGCTGTCTCACGGGTGTGTACCTCATGTTCGCGGGTACAGGAGCGTCTGCGCGTGCGAAGCCCGAAAGGGCAATCCGGTGGAGGGAAAGAATCATCATGTCGGTATCTGTGCAGGCCCCGGTCGAAAGAGCAGTCGGCGTACCGGCAGTTCTTCCGGAGATAGCTGATCCGCAGAAGGTCGCACCGAAGGACGCTCGCCAACTCAGCAAGCTGTTCTTCGACCGGTTGCAGGTTCTCGAAGAGGGCACCGTCGAGTATCAGTACGCGCGCAACACGCTCATCGAGATGAATCTGTCGCTGGTGCATTTTGCCGCGAAGCGCTACCGCAACCGCGGCGACGGCCAGATGGAAGACATCGTCCAGGTCGGGACCATCGGCCTGATCAAAGCCATCGACCGGTTCGAGCTCACACGCGAAGTCGAGTTCACCACTTTCGCGATCCCTTACATCGTGGGGGAGATCAAGCGGTTCTTCCGCGACACCACCTGGTCCGTCCACGTGCCGCGCCGGCTGCAGGAACTGCGCGTCGTCCTCGCCAGGACCAAGGAGGACCTCGCCACTGAACTGGACCGCGATGCCACGGTCGCGGAGCTCGCAGCCCAGCTCAAGATCAGCGAAGAGGAGGTCATCGACGGGCTCATCGCCGCGAACGGCTACACCGCCGGCTCCCTCGACGTGCCTGTCGGCGGTGGCGACGGTGACGGCTCCTCCGCAGGCGTCACCTACGGCGACATCACCGGTGACTGCGACCCCGGCATGCAGCTGTTCGAGAACCTCCACACCCTGGCACCGCTGCTGGAACAGCTCGGCGAACGCGAGCGCTCCATAGTCGAGATGCGCTTCGGCCAGGAGATGACCCAATCTCAGATCGGCACTCACCTGGGCGTCTCCCAGATGCATGTCTCCCGGATGATCACCCGCATCATCGGCGAACTCCGCGTCGGCATGCTCGCCCAGGACTGAGCGAACCGGTCGGACACCGGGCCGGTGCGACCGTGCCGGGGCATGTGGACGAAGAGGGCTGTGTCGGACGAGATTTCGCGGGTAGACGGCACTGGTCGCAACGGATGTTCTGAAGACGGGGGAGTTTCATGGGGCAGGCAGCGCGAGAACGTGGTCAGCGGTCGATGACCGCCGGTCCCCTTTCGGTATCCGCGATGTTCGAGGACAGTTCGCAGATCGCTGAGGCCCGCGACCTGGCTCGCTCGTTCCTGGCGGACGTGCAGGCCCTCCACGGGTTCCCCGTGTCCGGCAGGGCGATGGGGACCGTGCAACTGGTGGTCAGCGAGCTGGTCACCAACGCGCGCAAATACGCGCCCGGACCCTGCGTCCTGACTCTGGACATCCAGGACGGGGCTGTTCGCGTGCGCGTCTGGGACAGCGGTACGACGCTGCCGGTCACCCTGGCGCCGGATCCGGACCGGGTGGGTCAGCACGGCCTGGAGATCGTGATGGCTGTCTGCCAGGGCCTCGCTGTGGAAAGGAAGCCGGTCGGTAAGCAGATCACGGCGTCCATCGCCCTCGCCGACGACCCCGGCGGCGACGTACTGGGCCGGCAGCTGTGACCGGCGTTGCGTGAGCTGATGAATGTGACCACCCCCTCACGCGCGCGCCCTGCCCACGCGGCAGGTCCGCCAACGCGGGCGCCGCGATAGCGCAAGGGGTTGTTCCGCGCGCCGGACAGGCGTCGCTGACCCGGTCCGTTCAGCTCTGGCGGCCGCTCGCCCGGTTCCGGAACGAGTTTTGGAGCGGCGAGAGCCTGATCGCGCTCAAGCGCCGGTCGACCTGCTCACGCGGGATCACGCAGGCCGGCCACCCGCCGGCGGTCGCGGAACCCGACGGAGTGCTCGGCGGCCCCACCGCGGTGACCACCGACGGCTCCCCTGAACTGGACAGCGCGGCCGAAGCGGCGCGGAACTGTGGCGGGACGGTGCTGATGCCCGGGGCGGATGTGCGCCCCGTCGGGACGACGACTGCCGGGGGATGGCGGATGGTCAGTGTCCCCGTCCCCTCGCCGACTTCACGACCGCGCGCACCTGCTCGGTACTGCCGCAGTCACTCGCCAGGTGCTTCTCCCGTGCGGAGAGGAAAGCCGCTCCGAGCTCAGCCCGCCGGTCGTCGGAGACGTTCTCCCGTGCCCCGTTGAGGATGGTGCGCTCCTCCTCGTCCAGGTGGTGGCTGATCGCGTGCGCGAGACCTTCCAGCTTCTCGTCCCACTCGTCCGACCCGACGTCCTTCACTTCGAGCAGGGCCAGCAGCGCCTCGTTGCCCTCGGCGTGTTCTTCCGTGCCGTGCTCGACCTCGTGGCTGTCGATGTCCTTGAAGCGCTTGAGCGCCGGATAGACCTCGTGTTCCTCCGCCTCGCCATGGGCGATCAGCAGGGCGGAGAATTGCCGCAGTGCCGCGGCGCGGTCCGCCTCGACGCTGCGCATCCTGTGGAACAGGTCCTCCATGGCCCGGTGGTCCTTCAGGATCAGTGCTACGACGTCCCGGTTATCTGCCACGGTTCAGGTCCTTCCTTCGAAATGGAGCTGTGCTTGTCCGGCTGCCCCGCGAAGCGGAACCCCGCGTTGACAACACGGCGGATCGGGGTCGAGGCGTGCTCCGGTCACGCGCCGACCACCACACCTCGTGACGTGTCATGGCCCGCTCGGACACTTTCGTCCGGCGGGCCATGACGCGTCACGAGGTCGGGTGGCGCCGAGGCCACGGCGGAGTCAGCGCCGACGCAGCATGATGACGACAGCGACGACGACGATGATCAGTACGACGGTGCCAATGCCTATGTACACGGGTCTCTCCTTGTGTCGCGGACGGGCCCCATCGGTGCCGTGGCCTCCGAGTGCCCCCGTTGCGGTGATCTAACGAGTGCGGCGATGAATTTTTCATCCACGTGACCACCGGTCACCGGCAGACCCGCGCGTCATGCCCGGGCGGGATCGTCCGGATGCGGTGTCGTCCCCGACCAATCCGCTCCCGCCTCTGCCCCGAATCCTCGGGTGGGGGTTCTTGGAACCAGCCCTCACCTCCCCGGCGGGGGGCGCGCCTGACGCGCCTCCCGCCGGCACCTTGCCCGCGCCCCGGAGCCGGTCAGGAGAGCACGGCGAAACGGAACCTGACGTACCGCTAACACGCGGACGACACAGGCATTCGGGACCGAGGGAAGGGCACAAGACACGGGCCGCAACCCGGCGGCACCGAAGCAGCATGAGAGGAATGACGTGTCTTTCGCCAACCACCCCGAGACGCCCGGCGACTACAACCAGACCCAGTCGAGCGGGAGTGTGACGCGGAGTAACGGACTCGCGATCGCCGCGCTCGTTCTCGGCATCGTGGCGGTACTGCTCTTCTGGACCGTCCTCGGCGGCATCCTGCTCGGCCTGGTCGCGATCGTCCTCGGCATCATCGCGGCCCGCCGTGCCCGCGGTGGGAGAGCTCCGCACGGCACGCTGTCGATCGTCGGCGCCGTACTCGGCGCGCTGGGGCTGATCGGGTCGATCGTGATCATCGCGATCGGCGCGTCCATCCTCAACTCCGACGAGTTCAAGGACTTCAACGACTGCGTTCAGCACGCCCATTCGCAGAGCGAGAAGGACCAGTGCTCCCAGGACTACAAGCAGGACACCGACAACTGACGGACTGAGGTCCTGCCCCGGGTGGACCGGACCACGTCCGTCGCACGGATCGCCCTGGGGAACGGGTCATCCCGTCCCTGGGCGGTCCCACCGCTTCACGGCTCTCGGCGTCTCCCTTCGTGCGCGGGCCGGGTGAACTCCGACGACCAAGGGCGGACAGCGGGTACAGGTACGAGGTGACTCCTGAACCCGGCGGCCCAGACACCGCGCACACCCGGCCCGACGGCCTGAGCGACAAGATGGTGAGAGCACTCGGCGCCGGCATCGAAGGCCAGGTGCGCGAGGAGCTCGCCCAGGGGCCGCGACCATCTGTACGAGGCGGAGATGAGGGAACAGCGCCGTACGGGGCGCCACGCCGACCGTACCGCTCGGCCCGAGAGCACGTGGCTTCCGCCCACGACGCGCTCCGTCTACGTGGGCCCGCCACCTCACACCGGGCGGTTCGCCCGGTGCGGACGCACCCGTAGCCACATGATGATCAGCCCCGACCCCTCGCCTCCGGCGAGCGTTCAGAAAGAAGTCACCGTGGTCCACGTCGAACGACAGGTCACCGTCCAGCGCCCCTTGGCAGAGGTGGTGCGCTACCTGGCGGACTTCTCCCATGCGGTCGACTGGGACCCGGGGACGCGGGAGTGCGACCGCATCGACAGCGGCCCCCTCGCCGAAGGCGCGCAGTGGCACAACGTCTCCGAGTTCCGCGGTCGCCGTACGGAGCTGCGGTACCGCTTGGTCACGCTGACGGACGACCACGTGGTCTTCGTGGGTGAGAACAAGACCGCCACCTCGCGCGACGACCTGAGCTTCCGGGCCGACGGGGAGTCCACGGTCATCACCTACCGTGCGACGATCCGGTTCCACGGCCTGGCGCGGCTCGCCGATCCCTTCCTGCGCCGCGAATTCGAGCGGCTGGGCGACGAGATCACGGTCAGCATGCCCGCCGCGATCGACGGGCACGCGGCCTGACCCCTACTCGGTGACCGGAGCCGCCGACGCCGGCAGGGGCGCCGGCAGGGTGCTCCCTCCGGCGCGCCGGGCGTCGAGCAGACGTACCGAGAGCCGGTCCTCCAGAAGCCGGGCCGTGCAGGTCGTGCACATGGCGGCACTCTCCGGCGCGGCCGACTGACCCGGCGATCCTCAGGGTTGATCTGCTGGGCGCCGCACCGGCCCGAGAGCCACTCGGGAAGCACCTTCTCCACGGCGGAGACGAAGCGGCGGCGGTCGCGCGGGGCGGGGAGGGACAACCACCCCTCGACGATGCCGGCCTCCCCGTGGGCGACGAAGCGGCTGTACGCCTCGATGTGCCAAGCGGCGGAGCCGTGCCCGTCCCCGTTCTCCCCGGCGCCGCGGTGACCACCGTCGTCCCCGCCGCCTCCCGGCTCAGGCCTTCCGGCCGATACCATCCTCCGTGACCGAATCCCTGACCGAAACGGCGGACGAGGCCGATGAGCCCGCCCCTCGCGCCCGCATATTCGCCGACCTGACCCCGCTGCGGACCTCCCCCGACTACCGGCGGCTCTGGTTCGGGAACACGGTCTCCTGGGTCGGGCAGGGGATGACGGCGCTCGCCGTCTCGCTCCAGGTGTACGACCTCACCGGGTCCGCCTTCTCCGTCGGGCTGATCGGATTCTGCTCGCTCGTGCCCCTGGTCGTCTTCGGGCTCTACGGCGGCGCCGTCGCCGACACCGTCGACCGGCGCAGGCTGGGACTGGCCAGTGCCTTCGGGTCGTTCGTACTCTCCGTCGGGCTGGTGGCGATCACCGTCGCCGGGGTGGAGCGGGTGGGTCTGCTGTACGCGGTCGTCGCGCTCCAGGCCGTCTGCTTCGCGCTCAACTCACCGGCCCGCAGCTCGATGATCGCCCGCCTCCTGCCGGCCGAACAGCTGCCCGCCGCCAACGCGCTGAACTCCATGACCAGCACCACGGGCGGGCTCGTCGGACCGATGCTCGGCGGGCTCATCGTCGGCTGGTGGGGGTACCGGGCCGCGTACGGCATCGACGCCGTCACCTTCACCGCCTCGCTGTACGCGATGTGGCGGCTGCCCTCGATGCTGCCGGACCGGGGGGAGGGGGCCGCCGGGGCCGCGAAGCGGGCGTCGGTGATGGACGGGCTGCGGTTCCTGGGGACCCGGCCCCATCTGCGGATGACCTTCTTCACCGACATGTGCGCCATGGTGCTGGCCAATCCCCGCGCACTGTTCCCCGTCGTCGCCGTCCTCTGGTACGGGGGCGACGCGAAGACCACCGGACTGCTGGTCGCCGCCCCGGCGCTGGGGGCGCTGCTGGGCGGGGTGTTCTCCGGCTGGCTGGGGCGGATCCGGCGGCACGGGCTCGCCGTGCTCTTCGCGGTCGCGAGCTGGGGGACCGCCGTCGCGGTGTTCGGGCTGACCCGGCAGCTCTGGCTCGGGCTGATCTTCCTGGCGCTCGCGGGGGCGGCCGACACCACCTCGATGGTCTTCCGCAACACCATGCTCCAGGCCGCTGTGCCGGACGGGATGCGGGGGCGGCTCCAGGGCGTGTTCATCGTCGTCGTGGCGGGCGGCCCCCGGCTCGGCGACTTCCTGGCCGGATCGGTCGCCGATCTCGTCTCGCCCGGCGTGGCCGTGACCGGGGGAGGGATCGCGTGCGTGGCCGCGGTGGCGGTGCTGGCCCTGCGGTGGCCCCGGTTCGCGCGGTACGACGCACGCGATCCCGAGGCCTGAGGGCTGTCCGCGGACCTGTGCCCGGACCGAAGCCGCGGCCCCGTCAGGAGACGTTCGTGACCTTCGGCATCTCGCCGCCGGTCGTCGTGCTGTCGATCAGCGAGAACGGTGCGCCCTGCGGGTCGGTCAGGGACGCGAACCGGCCGAACGGGATGGTCAGCGGGCCGAACCGGAGCTGCGCCCCGAGCGCCTTGGCCTTCTCCACGGCCGCGTCGCAGTCCGCGACGGTGAAGTACACGTTCAGGTAAGGCGGCACCTCCGGCGGGAAGTCCTCCGTCATCTTCATCCGGCCGAGCACCGGGTCCGCTCCCAGGTCGTAGAGCGTGAAGTCGATCTCGTCGTCCTCGACGCGCTTCACCCCGTACCCGAAGACGCCGCGGAAGAAGGCGTCCGCCTTCTCCGGCTCCCGGGTGAAGACCTCGGCCCAGCTGTAGGCGCCGGGCACGTTGCGCGCACCGAACCCCTCGTGGCTGCCCGCCTGCCACACCCCGAAGGCCGTCCCGCCCGGGTCGCGGGCCAGCGCCATCGTGCCGAACTCGCCGACCTGCATGGGTTCCACCAGCACCTCGCCGCCGTGCTCGCGGATCTTCGCGGTGGTGGCCGCGGCGTCCGGCGAGGCGAGATACAGGGTCCAGGCGGCCGGTACCTCCTGGCCGGGGACGGGCGGCATCAGGGCGGCGACCGCCTTGCCGTCCACGTAGGCCTGGGTGTAGTTGCCGAACTCGGGCAGCGAGTCGCCGTAGGTCCAGCCCAGCAGCTCACCGTAGAAGCGCTTCGCACCCTGGATGTCGCCGAACGTCGCATCGGCCCAGCACGGAGTGCCCTCTGATTCTGCGGCCATGACCCGGCCCTCTCTTCTGCTCGACGATGTGTCCCCTTTATTACGCTATCGACCCATCGCCTCCTGTGCGCGCCGAGCCCGTGCCGGCGTCCGGCGGACCGGGCCGTACGACGGAGCGGGCGACTCCCAGGTCCACCAGGTCCTGCGGACGCAGCCGCAGCTGGTCCGCCGTGGCGTGCACCTGGTCCGGGGAGCGCTTCAGGATCGCCGCCGCGAGTTCCGGGGCGATGACCGAGAAATAACTGTCGGCGGTGACATGGGTGTTGCCCGGTGCGGCCAGGGCCAGTGCGCCGCCCGAGCCGCCCTCGCCGATCACCAGGGTCGTGACGGGGACCCGGGCGGCCGCGATCGCCGCGAAGGCGTCGGCGATGGCCGCACCCGCACCGGCCCGTTCCGCCTCGGCGTCATTGGCCGCGCCCGGGGTGTCGACCAGGGTGAGGACCGGGACGCCGAGCCGGTCGGCCAGCCTGATCACCCGGGCCGCGGTGCGGTAGCCGGCCGGGCGGGTCGCGGTGCCGCACTGGGCGACGTACGCGACGGGCCGCCCCTCGCGCAGCCCGAACCCGCAGAGCAGCCCGGGGTCCGTGCCCCCGCAGCGGTCCCCGTGGAGCGGGAGCCGTATCCCGAAGTAGGCGTCCAGATACGCCTCGGCGCGCGGCCGTGACGCGGACCGGGCCCGGACCACGGCGTCCCAGCCGGTCCGCGGGAGCCCGGTCGCGGAGAGCGCGGCCGGCACCGGCGCGGGCACAGCGTCCCCGGTCGCGGAGAGCGCGGCCGGCACCGCCGCGGCCACCGGCGCGGGGTCGCGGTGGGCGAGCGCCCCCAGCCAGTGGCCCAGGGTGGCGGCCAGCTCCTCCTGCGGGACGATCGCGTCGATCTGGCCGGCCGCCAGCTGGCCCTCGGCGGTGTACGCGAGGGGGTCCGCGCCGGGCGGCCGTACCCGGGAGCCGGCGAACCCGATCTGGGCCCCCGGCAGCGCCAGGATCACATCGGCGCCCGCGCCCAGGGTCGCCCAGCCGCCGCCGGTCGTCGGGTCGCGCAGGACCGCGAGCTGCGCCGGACCGGCCGCCCGCAGCCGCGCCGAGGCACGGGCCACCCGGTGCAGCTGGGTGAGCGCGATCATGCCCTCCTGCATCCGGCTGCCGCCCGTGGCGATCAGCGAGACGAGGGGGAGCCGCCGGGTCACGGCCTCCTCGTACGCCGCCTCCAGCCGGTCCCCGGTGCGCTGCCCGAGCGAGCCGCCGAGGAACCCGAACTCGAACGAGACCAGGACGCAGGGGTGGCCGCCGAGGGTGGCGAGGCCGTGCACGACGGACTCCCGCTCACCGGTGCGGGCGGTGGCCCGTGCCCGGGAGTCCGCGTATCCCGTCCAGTCGAGCGGTCCGTCGGCCGCGGTGTCCTCGCGCGGGGCGGTGGACTCGGTGAAGTCCGCGGTGACGGCGGCGATCGCCGCACGGGCCGACAGCCGGTCAGCCATGGAGCGACCGCTTCATGATCTTGCCCAGGTCGTTGCGTGGCAGCGCGTCCAGGTAGCGGACCGTGCGCGGCCGCTTGTGCGGGGAGAGCTGGGCCGCGACATGACCGGCGAGTTCGTCGGCCGGGGGCGGGGACGAGGGGTCGGCCGGCACCACCCAGGCGACGATCCGCTCGCCCAGGTCCGGGTCGGGTTCGCCGGTGACGGCTGCCTCGCGGACGCCCGGGTGGTCCAGGAGGGCGTTCTCGATCTCACCGGCGCCGATCTTGTGGCCGCCGCTCTTGATCAGGTCGGTGGCCTTGCGGCCGACGATCCGTACGTACCCGTCGGGGTCGAGGGTGGCCATGTCCCCGGTACGGAACCAGCCGTCGGCGGTGAGCGCGGCGGCCGTCGCGTCGGGGCGGTTGAGGTAGCCGGTGAACAGGTTCGGGCCGCGTACCTGGATCTCGCCGACGGACGCGGGGTCGGCGAGCGCGCTGCCGTCCTCCTCGACCAGGCGGAGCTCGACGCCGCGCAGCGGGGCGCCGACGGTGCCGGGGCGCGGTTCGCCGTCGGCCCGCACGCCCGTGTTCATGAGCGTCTCCGTCATGCCGTACCGCTCGATGACCCGGCGGCCGGTCGTCGCCGCGATCCGCTCGTGGTCGTGGACCGGCAGCGCGGCCGACCCGGAGACCAGCAGCCGGGCACCCGCCAGGGCCTTCGCGAGCCCGTCGGACGCGGAGGGGCCGGCAAGCGCTTCCGCGATCCGGTGGTACATCGTCGGCACGCCGAACAGCATCGTGCCGCCCGACTCCAGCTCCCGGGTCACGCCCTCGGTGGAGAACCGGCCGAGATGGCGCACCGAACCGCCCCGCCGCAGCGGGCCGAGGACGCCGAGGATCAGGCCGTGCACATGGAACAGCGGCAGCGCGTGGACGAGGACGTCGTCGCCGGTCCACTGCCAGGCGTCCTCCAGCGCGTCCAGGGTGGCGGCGATGGCCCGGCGCGGCAGGACCGCGCCCTTGGGCGGGCCGGTGGTGCCGGAGGTGTACACGATCAGGGCCGGGGACTCGGGTGAGGGCTCGGCGAAGGGGGCGGCGGAGCGGGCCGGCTCCCCGGTGTCCACGTCCACGTCCACCCGGGGCAACGCGGCCAGCGCGGGCGGCAGTACGTCACCGGCCGCGGCCAGCACCGTCGACGGTGCGCTGTCGGCGACGATATGGGCCAGCTCCCGCTCGCCCGTCTTCGGGTTGAGCGGTACGGCGGGCACCCCCGCCCGGAGCGCTGCGACCACCGCGACCACGGTCTCCGGGACCGGGGCGGCCCAGACCGCGACCCGGCCGGCACCGGCGATCCGGGCAGCGAGCGCATCGGCCGCGGCGGCCAACTGTGCGTAGGTCAGGGACTGTTCGCCGAACCGGACGGCTTCGCGGGCGGCCGGCGGACCGGCGGGATCCTGGAGTGCAGGCAAAAGTGGCATCACTCTGCGAACCCTAGATAGGTGAAGCGCTTCCGTCATCGGAATGTGTCCCGAACCGGCGCCGGATGGCTGTACGGGGCATCCGGCGGGAATTTGGATACGACCTTGACATATTAATTTTGCGTTGCCAGCATGCAAAAAGCTCACTCCGGTAGGGCATCTCGGCGCGGCAGGGAGGAAAGAACCTGGCTGCATCGCCGCTCGCCCGGCAGTACACGCACGTCGCAAAGCGCGACAGCGCCTTGCCTGACAACCCCACGCACCGTCAGGAAGGAAGCGTTCATGCCTCTGTCCCCACCCCTGTGGTCCAGACTCGTCACCGCGCTCACCCTGGTCGCCACCGGCGGCCTCGCCGCGGGTGCCGCGGTGGCCGCGCCCGCAGCCCCCACCGCGGTCCACGCGGCGGCCGACATCCCCGCCGCCGACTACCAGCAGGTCCAACTGGCTCTCGGTGCGGCCGAACTGGGCGAGGCCATGTCCCTCGCCGTTCTGCCGGACCGGTCCGTCGTCCACACCGCCCGGGACGGCACGGTCCGGCTCACCGACGCCTCCGGGGCGACGAAGACCGCTGCCAAGCTCGATGTCTACACGCATGACGAGGAAGGGCTGCAGGGCGTCGCGGCCGACCCGGACTTCGCCGCCAACCGCTACCTCTACCTCTACTACTCACCCACCCTGAACACCCCGGCCGGTGACGCCCCCGTCACCGGAACGGCCGCCGACTTCGAACCGTGGAAGGGGCACCTCAACCTCTCCCGGTTCACCCTGAAGGCCGACGGGACGCTGGACACCGCGAGCGAGAAGGTCGTCCTCGAAGTCCCCAACGACCGCGGCCAGTGCTGCCACGTCGGCGGTGACATCGACTTCGACGCCGCCGGGAACCTCTACCTGACCACCGGCGACGACACCAACCCCTTCGAGTCCGCCGGCTACGCCCCCATCGACGAACGCACCGGGCGCAACCCGCAGTTCGACGCCCAGCGCTCCTCCGGGAACACCAACGACCTGCGCGGCAAGCTGCTGCGGATCAAGCCCACCGCATCCGGCGGCTACACCGTCCCGGCCGGCAACCTCTTCGCCCCCGGCACCGACCGGACCCGGCCGGAGATCTACGCGATGGGCTTCCGCAACCCGTTCCGGATGTCCGTCGACAAGCCGACCGGCACCGTCTACATCGGCGACTACGGCCCCGACGCCGGCACCACCGACGCCGGCCGCGGCCCCAGCGGCCAGGTCGAGTTCGACCGCGTCACCGGCCCGGGCAACTTCGGCTGGCCCTACTGCACGGGCACCAACACCCCCTCGGAGACGTACAACGAGTACACCTTCCCGAGCGGCCCCTCCGGCGCGAAGTACGACTGCGCGGCCGGTCCGGCCAACAACTCCTTCCGCAACACCGGCCTGCCGACGCTGCCCGCCGTGCGGCCCGCCTGGATCAGGTACGCGGGTGACGCGGGCTCCCCGCCCGAGTTCGGCGGCGGCTCCGAATCGCCGATGGCCGGTCCCGTCTACCACTACGACGCGGACCTCGACTCGGCCGTCAAGTTCCCCGCCTCGCTCGACGGCCGCTTCTTCGCCACCGAGTACGGCCGCGCATGGATCAAGCCGGTCGAGGTGAAGGCCGACGGGTCACCCGGGACGATCGACACCTTCCCGTGGACCGGCACCCAGGTCATGGACTCCGCCTTCGGCCCGGACGGTGCGCTGTACGTCCTGGACTACGGCACCGGCTCCAACAACCAGGCGCTGTACCGCGTCGAGTACCTGGCGGGCAGCAACCGCTCCCCGGTCGCCAGGGCCGCGGCGGACCGGACGTCCGGCCCGACCCCGCTCGACGTCGCCTTCTCGGCGGCCGGCAGCGCGGACCCCGAGGGCGGGGCGCTGCACTACGCCTGGGACTTCGGTGACGGAGCCACCTCCGCCGAGGCCGATCCGCACCACACCTACACCACCGCCGGGACCTTCCGGCCGACCCTGACCGTCACCGACCCCGAGGGGCTCACCGGCACCGCCAGTCTCGTCGTGACCGCGGGCAACACCGCCCCCGCGGTCACCCTGACCACGCCCGCCGACGGCGGACTCTTCTCCTTCGGCGACTCCGTGCCCTTCACCGTCACCGTCACCGACCCGGAGGACGGCGCGGTCGACTGCTCGAAGGTCAAGGTCACCTATCTGCTCGGCCACGACAGCCACCGCCACCAGATCACCTCGAAGAACGGCTGCTCCGGCACCATCGACGTCCCCGTCGACGGCGAGCACGACAGCGCCGCCAACATCTACGGGGTCCTCGACGCCGAGTACACGGACGCCGGCGGGCTCACCACCCACGGCGACAGCATCCTCCAGCCCCGGCACCGGCAGGGCGAGCACTTCGCCGCCCAGTCCGGGATCGAGCCCGCCCAGCACGGGACGGCCGAGGGCGGCGCCACCGTCGGCTTCACCGACAACGGCGACTGGATCTCCTTCGAGCCGTACGCCCTGTCCAACGCCACCGGCGTCTCGGCCCGGGTCTCCTCCGCCGGTCCCGGCGGCACGCTGGAGGTGCGCGCGGGTTCCCCCACCGGCCCCCTGCTCTCCACCCTGACCGTCGCACCCACCGGCGGCTGGGAGAACTTCACCGACGTCTCGGCGAACGTGAGCAACGCACCCGCCGGCACCACGGAACTCTTCCTCGTCTTCAAGGGGCCCACCGGCCAGGGAAACCTGTTCGACCTGGACGCCTTCACCTTCAAGACGGAGGGGTGACCGACGCATGAGACACCAACTCGCCCGGCGCGTGCGCCATATCGCCTGCGCCGCCGCACTCGCCCTGGGAGCCGGGTTCCTGGCCCCCGCCCCGGCGGGCGCCGCCGCGGACCCGTACGACGTGCTCGTCTTCTCCAGGACCGCCGGATTCCGGCACGACTCCATCCCGGCCGGCATCACCGCGATCCAGGAACTGGGCGCGGCGGACGGCTTCGGCGTCACGGCCACCGAGGACGCGGGCGCCTTCACCCCGGAGAACCTCGCCGGGTACGAGGCGGTGGTCTTCCTCAGCACCACCGGCGACGTCCTGGACACCGCGCAGCAGGACGCCCTGTCGGCGTACGTCGACGGGGGCGGCGGATTCGTCGGTGTCCACGCCGCCGCGGACACCGAGTACGACTGGCCGGCGTACGAGCACCTCGTCGGCGCCCGGTTCAAGAGCCACCCGGCGATCCAGCAGGCGAAGGTCGTCACCGAGGACCACGCCCACCCGGCGACCGCGCACCTCGACGACGACTGGGTCCGCACCGACGAGTGGTACAACTACCGCACCGATCCCCGCGACGACGTCCATGTGCTCCAGAGCCTGGACGAAAGCAGCTACACCGGCGGCGAGATGGGCGGCGACCACCCGATCACCTGGTGCCACCCGCAGCAGCAGGGCCGGTCCTTCTACACCGGCCTCGGCCACACCATCGAGTCCTACAGCGATCCGGACTTCCGCCGGCTGCTGCTCGGCGGCATCCACTACGCGGCCGGCGCGGTGCGGGCCGACTGCGGCTCCGGGACCCCGGACCCCGGTGACGCCCCCGTGGAGGCGGAGTCCTACACCTCCTCCTTCGGCGTGCAGAGCGCCGCGCACACCGGGGCGGGCGGCGGGGCCACGCTCGGCTACATCGACAACGGAGACTGGGCGGGCTACGCCTTGGTCAACACGGCCGGGGCCACCTCCTTCACCGCCAAGGTCTCCTCGGCCGGGGCGGGCGGCACCATCGAGGTGCGCTCCGGTTCCGCCACCGGACCGCTGCTCGGATCGGTGGACGTCGCCCCGACCGGCGGCTGGGAGACCTTCACGCAGGTGACCGGCGCCCTCACCGCCACCGGTTCGGGCCCGCTGTTCCTCCGGTTCACCGGGGGAGCGGGCTCCCTCTTCGACATCGACAGCTTCACCCTGGCCGGACAGCAGGGCACCAAGGCCACGGGCTCCTCCCGGGTGCACCTCTTCTACTACCCCTGGTACGGCACCCCGGAGACGAACGGCGGCTGGCGCCACTGGGAGCAAGGCGGCCACACCCCGCCCGACGACATCGGTGCCGACCTCTACCCGAAGCTCGGCCCGTACGACTCCAGTGACATCGCCGGGGCCGTCGAGCAGCACATGAAGTGGATCGAGCGGTCGGGCGCCGGAGTCATCGTCTACAGCTGGTGGGGGCAGGGCGGCTACGAGGACAAGCTCGCCCCGAAGGTCCTGGACGCCGCCGCCCGGCACGGGATCAAGGTCGCCTGGCACATCGAACCGTACGGCGGCAGGACCGCGGCCTCCGTGGTCGGCGACATCGCCTATCTGAACGGCGAGTACGGCGACCACCCCGCCTACTACCGGGACGCCGAGCACGGCAACCGCCCGGCGTTCTACGTCTTCGAGAGCCTGCGGATCCAGGACTGGTCGGCCCTGGACGCCGTGCGCGACAGCGCCGTCGTCCTCGCCCAGACCACCGACACCACCAAGGTCGCGCACTTCGGCGGGATCTACACCTACGACGGCATCGCCGGTGCCACCGCCCCCGGCTGGAAGCAGGCGGGGGAGTACGCCAAGGCCAACGGCCTGGTCTGGGCGCCCTCGGTGGCACCCGGATACATCGACGACCGGGCCGTGCCCGGCAACACCACGCCCACCCTGGGCCGGGAGGACGGCGCCTCCTACGACCTGGAGTGGAGCAACGCCCTCGACCCGGCCATCGGCGGATCGCCCTCCTGGGTCTCCGTCACCTCCTTCAACGAATGGCACGAGGGCAGCCCGATCGAGCCCGCGGCGGGCAACCCGCCCGCCGGACACGGCTACCAGACGTACGAAGGGGCATACGGGAAGACGGGGGCCGCCGCCGAGACGGCCTACCTCGACCGGACGGCGTACTGGGCGGACCGGTTCGAGCAGCGGCGCACCGCTGCTCGTGCCGCACGCTGAACCGGCGCTGACGACATGCTGAACCGGTCCACGACGAACGGCGGTGTCCCGGCGGGGACGCCGCCGTTCTCCTTCCGCGCGGGCTCTCAGGCGTCCCGCCGGATGTTCCGCATCCGCCCGTACGCGTACACACAGCCCGCCAGCGCCAGGTCGGACAGCAGCATGAAGCCGATCGAGTAGGAGCCCTTCGCGCTGTAGACCGCGCCCATCACCAGGGGCGGCACGAAGCCGCCGAGTCCGCCCATCGCGCCGACGATCCCGGTGACGCTGCCCACCTTCGCCTGCGGGGTCACCTGCGAGACCAGCGCGAAGACACTGCCGCTCGCGGTACCGAGACCCGCCGCCATGATCAGCAGCGCGATCGTGCCGCCGGGCATCAGCTTCGGGTCGAAGGCCTGGACGATCGCCATCAGGGCGGCCACGCCGAGCGCCGCCGAGGAGACCAGCGCCGGGTGGATCCGGTCCGAGAGCCAGCCGCCGATCGGCCGGAAGACCACCGTGACCAGGGCGAATCCGGCGGACTTCGTACCGGCGTCGGTCGGCGAGAGGTCGTACCAGGTCTTCAGATACGTCGGCAGATAGACGCCGAACGCCACGATGCCGCCGAAGCCGATCGCGTACAGCGCAGACAGCTCCCAGGTGACCCGCAGCCGCCCCGCCGCAGCCAGCCGGTGGGCCAGTGTGCCGGTCGGCACCTGCCGCCCCGGCCGGTCGTTGACCAGCACCGCCGCCAGCGCCGCGTACACCACGAGCGCCCCGGCGACCACGAGGAACGGCAGGTTGTCGCCGTGCTCGGCGATCCGCGGGGTGAAGTACCCGGACAGCGCCACGCCGCCCATGCCCATGCCGAACACACCGAGGGCGAGGCCCCGTTCGGCGGGCGGGAACCACGAGTTGACGAGCGGGATGCCGATCGCGAACGTCGTACCACCCAGGCCCAGCAGGAAGCCCACGGCCAGCATCGCGCCGTAGGAGTCCTTCGCCGGGATCAGCAGCAGCACCGGCAGGACGGTGAGCGCCGAGATCAGTGGGAACATCAGCCGCGCACCGTACTTGTCGGTGAGCGCGCCCACCGGGATCCGGCCGAGCGAGCCGACCAGCACCGGCACGGCGACCAGCAGCGACTGCTGGAACGAACTCAGTCCGAGCCGGTCCTTGTAGTCCCCGGACATGGGCGCGATCAGATTCCACGCCCAGAAGGTCAATGCGAAGCCGACCGTGGCCATCGCGAGGTTGCGGTAGGCGCCGGGCGGTGCGGAGGCCGGAGCGGGGGGCTGCTTGACGGCTGTGTACACAGTGACAGTCAAGGGCGCGGGCCCGTTCCCGGCCCGTCGGCGTGCTCCATCCGTGGGCGGGGCGGCCCCCGCCCACGGGCGCCCGGCAGTCGCTGTCGCCCGAAAGCTGAGACAATCGCGGTATGGACCGTCTGGACAGGGAAATCCTCGGCGTTCTGCAGGAGGACGCGCGGATCTCGTACCGCGATCTGGGAGCACGGGTGGGGCTGAGCGCCAACGCGGCGGCCGACCGGGTGCGGCGGCTGCGCCGGGACGGCGTCATCCGCGGCTTCACCGTGATCATCGACCCCGCCGCCGACACCCGGACCGGCCTGGTCGTCTTCATCGACGTGACCCTGCGGATGGACACCACCAACGAGGTCTTCGAGCGGGCGGTGCTGACCCTGCCCGGGATCACCGAAGTGGTGCATGTGACGGGCGGGCACGACTACCTCGTACGCGCCACCGCCGCCGACACCGCGGCGCTGGACGCACTGCTGCGCAGACTCAAGCGGGAGGCGGGCGTCGCCCACTCCAACACCAGGGTCGCGCTCAGAGCGGCGCCTGCCAGATGACGGGCGGCGGGCGCGATCCGTCCTGTTCCCGCCCGTTGTCGCCGACCGTCAGCCGGACCGCGGCCCGGCCGTCGGGCAGCACGGCCGTACCGTCGACCTCCACCTCGATCTCCGATACCCCGGCCCGCCGGTGCGCGGCCGCCAGCGCCCCGCGCAATGCGGCGAGGAGCTGTCCGCCCACCGGCTCCCGCACGAGGGCGTCCACCGCCCCGGTGAAGTGCACCGACGGCTGGAATCCGAGCACCGCGGCCGCGCCCCGGGTCTCCCGCAGCACCTGACCGCGGAAGGTGGTGGGAGCCTCGGCGGGCGGCTGCTGGAGGGCGAAGATGGTCGTCCGCACCTCCTGGATCGTGGAGTCCAGCTCGTCGACGGCCCTGCCGAGCAGCTCGTCGGTCTCCCCGGTGCCGGCCCGGCGGCGGGTCGACTCCAGCATCATCTCGGTGGCGAACAGCCGCTGGACGACGAGATCGTGCAGATCACGGGCGATCCGGTCCCGGTCCTCGTAGACCGCGAGCTGCTCGCGGTCGTGCTGGGCGTCCACCAGGACCAGCGCGAGCGCGGCCTGCGAGGCGAACTGCGAGGCCAGCAGCCGGTCCACGGCCGTGTAGGGGCGGCCGCCGCGCCGCCGGGGCAGGGCGAGGGTGCCGATGAGCCGCCCGCCGCTCTGCAACGGCAGCATCATGCTGGGGCCGAACCGGGACCGTACGTGTGTGGTCATCCGGGGATCGGTCGCCGAGTCCTCGATGAAGACCGGCTGGCCGCCCAGCAGCTGGACCAGGACGGGGGAGCCGGGCTCGATGGCGGTGCCCACCAGACCGGCCGGATCGTCGAGCGTGGACGCGGCGACGATCTCCATCCCGCCCTCCTCGGTCGGCTGGAGGATCACCCCGGCCGCCGCGTCGCTGAGGATTCTGGCCCGTTCGGCCACGGTCGTCAGGGCGTCGGCGGCGTTCTCCCTGGTCAGCAGGGTGTTGGTGACCGCGGCCGCGCCCTCGATCCAGCGTTCTCGCTGCCGGGCCGTCTCGTACAGCCGGGCGTTGCCGATCGCGATACCGGCCTGCGAGGCGAGGACCCGCAGGAGCGCCGCGTCGGTGTCGGTGAAGTGCGCGGTGCTCTTCTCGGTGAGGTAGATGTTCCCGAAGACCGTGTCGTGCACCCGGATCGGGGCGCCGAGGAACGAGTGCATCGTGGGGTGGCGGGGCGGTACCCCGGTGGCGCGCGGGTCGGTGGTCAGGTCGTCGGAGCGCAGCGGCCGCGCCTCCTCGATGAGGGCGCCGAGCATGCCGGAGTGGCCGTCGGGGAGGTCGCCGATGGCCTCCCGTTCGGCGTCGTTCAGTCCGCAGACGAACAGTTCCCGGATGGTGCCGCGCTCGGGGTCCAGAACGCCCAGCGCCCCGTAGCGGGCCGTGGTGAGCGCGGTGGCGGTGTCGATGATCTGCTGCAGGGTGGACCGCAGTTCGAGATCGGTGCCGACACTCAGCACGGCCTCCAGGAGCATCGGCAGCCGGGGCGTCTGCGGGATTCCTCCCGGGGATGCCGCGTCGCGTGGTTCGTCGGTCATCCGCCGCACGACCCGCGGCACTCAGCAGGCGAGCGGGTCGAGGACCATCGGGCGGATCTTGCCGTCCAGCATGGCGCCGAGCCCCAGTACGGAGCAGACGTCGGGCCGCTCGGCGATGTGCACCGGCATGCCGGTCGCGTCGCGCAGCATCTGGTCCAGGCCGGGCAGCAGCGCGCTGCCGCCGACCATCATGATCCCGCAGTCGGCGAGGTCGGCCACCAGATCGGGCGGGCAGTCCCGCAGCACCTTGCCCAGGCCGTCCAGGACCGTGGTGAGCGGGCGGTGGATCGCCTGTTGCACCGCGGCGGTGTCGACCTCCACGGAGCGGGCCAGACCGGTCGCCACGTCCCGGCCGTGGATCTCGGTCACGGCGGGCCCGTGCGAGGTGAGGCCGTTACTGCTGAGCGCCAGCTGCAAGGGGCGTACGGAGTGGCTGGGCAGCATCAGCTCGTGGTAGTGGCGCAGGTGCTGGATCACCGCGTGGTCGATCGCGTCGCCGCCGATCGGGATGCGTACGGCGGTCACGATCGAGCCGAGCGAGAGCACCGCGATCTGGGTGGTCGCGGCCCCGCACACCATGATCATGGTGGCGGTCGGCTGCTCGACCGGCAGTCCGCAGCCGACGGCCGCCGCGATCAGGGTGTCGACCAGCTCGACGCGCCGGGCGCCGAGGCCGACCAGGGTCTCGACGGCGGCCCGCTGGGCGAGCGGATCGCTGTCGTGCGGGGTGCAGGCGGCGGCGCGCAGCCGTGGTCTGCGGCGCAGCTGACGGCGGAGCTTCTCGCCCAGCAGCTGGCGCAGCATGCGCTGGGCCATCTCGATGTCCACGACGGTTCCGCCGGAGACCGGACGGACCACCCGGATGTAGTCGGGGGTGCGGCCCGTCATCTGTTCGGCGAGCGCGCCGACGGCGATGAGCGAGCCGGTACGGGTGTTCACAGCGGCGGCGCTCGGCTCGTCCACGACGAGCCCGAGCCCCTTGATGTACACCCGGGTCCGGGCGGCCCCGAGGTCGACGGCGACGTGGCAACGGCGCAACTGATCAAGGCTGACGGTCACGGCAGGTCTCCCGAGAGCGTTGATGGGGGTACCGACGGGCAGCCGGTTGTCTTCGTATCGTGCGCCGCCGGGAGGCGTTGTGCGCGCTGGGATGCGCCGTAGGGGGGACGGAGCTGACGGCTCGTCGGCCGGCGGTCTCGCGGGTCCGTCAGCGGGTGAGCAGCCGCTGGAGCAGTCCCCAGGTGAACTCGGCGACATACGGTTCACCGGTGACCGGAGCGGTGATCGCGAGCGCCCAGCGGGTCGGCGCGCTGCCCTCCATCGGGCGGGCCGGCGCGAAGGCCCGCGCCACCTCGTCCACGGTGCACGACCAGGGGCGCAGCTCCTCGACCGTGTGCAGGGCGGGGGCGGCCGCGCCGGGGGCCCGCACCAGCCACTCGTTCCACACGGCCCCGCCGGGCCCGGCCATCACCTCGAACCGCAGATCGGGCCAGAGCGGCACCGGCCAGAGCAGCGCGTCGCACTCCAGATCACCCACCGTGCGCCGCAGCGACGACTCGGGCTCGCCGAGCACCGAACGGTAGCGGCGCAGCGACCCCCGCCCCCGCGGCGCACGCACCATGGCCTGCCAGCGGCGGTTGGCCTCGCGCATCTCGGCGAGCGTCGCGCTCAGTTCGTGCCGGGCGTCCTCGACGAGGCCGGGCTGGTGGTCGGCCATCCGGCGCAACAGGACAAGCTGGAACTCACGGGGGCCGAAAGGCGTGGCAGCGGTCATGGAATCAACGCTTCCACACAGGATCCTCACCTGAGCCGCTTTCTCTGTTGTCCGATGGGCATCTAATCTGCGGGCGCCATGGATTACTGCCACCCCTGTCAGCGGCATCTCAACGGCGCCCTGGCCTGTGCCGGATGCGGAACCCCCGCGGAGGCGCTGAGCCACTACGCCGTGCCCGCGCCCCTGGGCCACGAGCCGGACGCGCGGGACGAGACGGCCGCGCCGTCCCGCCCCGGCGGCCGGCGCCGCCG
>NZ_JAFMPZ010000548.1 GCF_017353455.1 Streptomyces laculatispora | reverse complement strand
CCCCCAGGCACCGCAACCCGGGGGCTCCGCCCCCCTACGCGTCGAGCACCGCCCGCCACTCCCGTACCGCCGCCGCGTCCACCGGCCCCGACCAGCCGCCGGGCCGCGCCGCGCCACCGATGTGGACGGCGTCGATCCCCGCGTCCAGCAGTTCCGGCAGATGGTCGAGCCGCAGCCCGCCACCGACCAGGATCTGCGGCTCGTACCCCGGCTCCCCCTTGCGCGCCGCCTCCACCAGCAGCGTGGGGATGCCGTCGTCCACCCCGGCGGCCGACCCCGCGGTGAGATACGTGTCCAGGCCCGGGAGATCCGCGAGCGCCTTGCGCAGGGCGTCCCGGTCGGCGGCACGGTCGATCGCGCGGTGGAACGTCCAGTGGCAGCCGTCCAGCTCGGCGATGATCCGCTCGACGGCCACGAGATCCGGGCGGCCGTCCGCGTCCAGGAAGCCGAACACGAATTCGTCCGCGCCCTCCGCCCGCAGCTCGCGCGCCTTGCGTACGAGTACATCGATGTCACCGGCCGCGAAGCCGTCCGCCACTCTGAGCATCACCCGCAGGGGGATGTCCACCGCGGCGCGGATCGCCGCGAAGGTCGCACAGGACGGGGTGAGGCCGTCCGCCGCCATGTCGGTGACCAGCTCAAGCCGGTCCGCACCACCCGCCTGGGCAGCGACCGCGTCCCCCGCGTCGAGAGCGATCACCTCCAGGACTGCACGGTTGCTCATGGGAACCCAATCCTCCAGGAAGCAGCTATAGGTCTAGTCCAATGGCCAGCCTACGGGCCGGACGGCCGAGGACACAGCCTCACCGCGCACGTGAAGATACGCCAGGTCAGAGGCGCGCCAGGCAACCAGACGGCCGGAATTCGCGCGTCCACGGTGGACCACCCTTGCGGATTCATAGGGGTAGGGGGTATACCTGAATCAGCACTACATACCCCCCAGGGGTATAAATCATCCCCTACCGAGGAGGCCCCGTGTCCGCGCAGACCGCAGCCACCACCGGCACCACTGACACCAGTGGCACCACCGGTACCGGCGCCGCAGAGGTCGAGCTCGCCATCGGCGGCATGACCTGCGCCTCGTGCGCGGCCCGTATCGAGAAGAAGCTCAACCGGATGGACGGGGTCGAGGCCACCGTCAATTACGCCACCGAGAAGGCCCGGGTCAGCTACCGGGGCGAGGACGTCTCCGTACAGGACCTGATCGCCACCGTCGAGACGACCGGCTACAGCGCGCACGAGCCCGCTCCCCCGGTACGTACCGCTGACGCACCCGCCGAGGCGGCGAAGGCGGCGGCGGACGAGCTCCGCCCGCTGCGGCAGCGGCTGATCACCGCGGTCCTGCTCGCGGTGCCGGTGATCGCGATGGCGATGATCCCGGCGCTCCAGTTCGACAACTGGCAGTGGCTCTCGCTGACCCTCGCGGCGCCCGTCGTCACGTATGCCGCCTGGCCCTTCCACCGCGCCGCGTGGACCAACGCCCGGCACGGCGCGGCCACCATGGACACGCTGATCTCGGTCGGCACCTCGGCCGCGTTCCTGTGGTCGGTGTGGGCGCTCTTCTTCGGCACCGCCGGAATGACCGGCATGACGCACCCCTTCGAGCTGACCATCGGCCGCAGCGACGGCGCCGGGAACATCTATCTCGAAGCCGCCGCCGGAGTCACCGCGTTCATCCTGGCCGGGCGCTACTTCGAGGCCCGCTCCAAGCGGAAGGCGGGCGCGGCGCTGAAGGCCCTGCTCGAACTGGGCGCCAAGGAGGTCACCGTCCTGCGCGACGGCCGTGAGGTGACCGTGGACACGGCGGACCTCCAGGTCGGGGACCGCTTCCTGGTCCGGCCCGGCGAGAAGATCGCCACCGACGGCACCGTCGTCGAGGGCAACTCGGCGGTGGACGCCTCCATGCTCACCGGCGAGTCCGTCCCCGTCGAGGTCGGCGTCGGCGACCCGGTGACCGGTGCCACGCTCAACGCGGGCGGCCGGCTCGTCGTCGAGGCGACCCGGATCGGCGCCGACACCCAGCTGGCCCGGATGGCCAAGCTGGTCGAGGACGCGCAGAACGGCAAGGCGGCGGCCCAGCGCCTCGCCGACCGGATCTCGGCGGTGTTCGTCCCCGTGGTGATCGCGCTCGCGCTCGGCACGCTCGGCTTCTGGCTCGGCAACGGCTCGGGACTGACGGCCGCGTTCACCGCCGCCGTGGCCGTACTGATCATCGCCTGCCCCTGCGCCCTCGGCCTCGCCACACCCACCGCCCTCATGGTCGGCACCGGACGCGGCGCCCAGCTCGGCATCCTGATCAAGGGCCCCGAAGTCCTGGAGACCACCCGCCGCGTCGACACGATCGTGCTGGACAAGACCGGCACCGTCACCACCGGCAAGATGACCCTCCAGACCGTCCACACCGCCCCCAACACCACCGAGACCGACGTACTGCGCCTCGCCGGCGCCCTGGAACACGCCTCCGAGCACCCCATCGCCCAGGCCGTCGCCACCGGAGCCGGCGAACGCATCAACGCCCCCCTCCCCACCCCCGAGGACTTCGCCAACGTCCCGGGCCTCGGCGTCCAGGGCGTCGTCGAGGGCCATGCCGTTCTCGTGGGCCGCGAGCAGTTGCTGGCTCAGTGGGAGATCCGCCTCCCCGCAGAGCTGGCGCGCCGGAAGGCGGAGGCCGAGGCGGCGGGCCGCACGGCGATCGCGGTCGCCTGGGACGGCGAGGCGCGGGCGGTCCTGGAGGTGGCCGACGCGGTGAAGGACACCAGCGCCGAGGCGATCAAGAGGCTCCGCGCGCTCGGTCTGACACCGATCCTGCTGACCGGTGACAACCGGGCGGTGGCGGAATCGGTCGCGGCCGAGGTCGGCATCGACGAGGTGTACGCGGAGGTCATGCCGGAGGACAAGGTCGACGTCGTCAAGCGCCTCCAGGCGCAGGGGCGTTCGGTCGCGATGGTCGGTGACGGTGTGAACGACGCTGCCGCCCTGGCCCAGGCCGATCTGGGCCTCGCGATGGGCACCGGCACGGACGCGGCGATCGAGGCGGGAGACCTGACCCTGGTCCGGGGGGACCTGCGGGCCGCCGCCGACGCGATCCGGCTGTCGCGGAAGACGCTGGGCACCATCCGGACGAACCTGTTCTGGGCCTTCGCCTACAACGTGGCCGCCCTCCCGCTGGCCGCGGCGGGGCTGCTGAACCCGATGATCGCGGGTGCGGCGATGGCGTTCTCGTCGGTGTTCGTGGTCGGCAACTCACTGCGGCTGCGGGGGTTCAAGGCCGGGGTGTGACCGACTGCGCGTCCCCGCCCGCGGGCGGCCGGAGCCGGGCTCCCTCCGGGGAGCCGGGCCTCCGGCCGCCTGTCGGCGTATCCGCGCACCATGGCTCTCCCCCTTCGAGCGGGGGCCACGCGCAACGCGCTCTTCTCTCCTCGAACGGGGCTGCCGAGCAAGCCCGTTGTCAGTGGCTGCGTTTAGGGTTCCGGCATGATCAGCTGGATGCACGATTCGTTTCCCGGCCACGAGGTGAACCTCGTCCTCGCCCGCGGGCTGTCCGCCGACACACTGGTCGAGGGCCTTCGCGGACTGCACCGCGAGCCGCTCGCCCACGGTGAGGCGGGCGGCTGGGCCTGGGCGGTACACGACATGTTCGAGGAGGGGACCGAGGACTACGACCCGGTCGACTACCGGAGCATCTGCCCGGAGGGCACCGAGGTCATCGTGTTCGAGACCGAGCCGTGCAGTGCCAAGGCGCACGGGCCCAACTTCACTTACCTCCGCAGCGGCCGTACCACCCTGCACTTCAGCTTCGAGGACATCGGGCAGCGACTGGGCGACAACCCCGACCACATATCGGCCGAGCTCCTCGCCGCGAACCTCATCGGCCCCGGGGCGGAGTGCGACAAGTGGAAGACGGAAGACGGCCACGACTGCCTCGACCACGAGGACAACGCGGACGACCGGCTGGTGAAGGCGCTGGCGGACTGCTTCGCCCTGCCGTCGCCCCCGCTCTCCCTTGAGGTGACGGCCAAGTGAACGCGATCGCCCCGAACACGTTCGTCACCTACGCCAGAGGCCTGGACCTGCCGACCCTCGTCGACGTCTTCACCGAGGCGAGGTGTCCCGTCCGCACACAGGGCGAATCGGGCGACTGGTCATGGGTGACGCATGACGCGACCGCCCCGAGCGGGCTGGCGGTCATGGATCTGGCACGCGACATCACCGGTTTCCGTTACGCGGAACGGTTCGGCGGGCCCGATCGCGTGGAGACGGTGTTCCTGGCCTCCACCCCCGCGTGCGAGTGCCCGCACGGGCAGAACTACGCGATCCCGCATTGCGACGAGCACCCGTTCAACTTCTCCCACAGCCGGGGCGGGTTCAACAAGACGTACTTCAACGTCGGGCGGCGCCGCGAGTCGCGTCGCAGCGGCGACCTGCTGGTACGGGAGTTGCTGGACGCCGGGATCGTCGGCCGGGAGACCCCGGCGTACGACGCCGACCCGTCGTTCAACGCCGACGGCGCTGTGACGATGCGGATCATCACCGACCGTTTCGGGCTGCCCGCCGTGACCTGAGGAGCGTCCTGGCCGATCACCTCCCGCCGAGCACGAACCGCACCACCGTCCCGGCCACCACCCGTGCCGCCGCCGCCAGCGCGGATTGCGGGACGACGCCCACCACCGGGTAGCCGCCCGTCGTCGGATGGTCGTTCAGGAACACCACCGGGCGGCCGTCCGGAGGGACCTGGACCGCGCCCAGCACCAACCCCTCACTGGGCAGTTCGCCCTGCCGGGCCCGGACCAGCGCGGGGCCCTCGGTGCGCAGGCCGATGCGGTTGCTCTGCGGCGAGACGCGGTACGCCGCCGTGGTGAGCGTGCGCAGCGCGGCGGACGTGAACCAGGTGTGGCGGGGGCCGAAGAGCACCGGGAGCACCAGTTCGGCGGGCACCCCCGGCCACGGCACCGCCCCGGCGGGCGGGGCGGTGCCGTGGCCGGG
>NZ_JAFMPZ010000184.1 GCF_017353455.1 Streptomyces laculatispora | reverse complement strand
CGGACCATAAATAACAAGCTATAACTCCCGCCGCATCCAGAAACGACTCGGCTACCTCAGTCCCGTCGAGTTCGAGGAGAAGCACTACGCCAACCAGGCGACGACCGAACGAACGAACCTGAAGCCCCGTCAACCTGTACTGACCAGCTGATCAGCACCTCCCGCACGCCGGGGGAACCTCAGGCAGAGACCAGGAAGTCGCCACGCTGGCCGCGAGCCCCCACCTCACAGGCTCACAACCTCATATGCAACGCGTTCACCTGGGAAAACGGGCTGTGAGGCGGGTAGACCTCACAGCGTGACACCCGGATTCGCGACACCGGATGTTGTCGCCCTCTGGCGGAGGCGGGCAGGTCTGGCAGGGTGATCCGCGACGGCAGGCTGTCGCGTCTCGCCGCAGAACCAGGGGGTCCCGGGTGGCGGGGATCGAACGGGAACCGGTGGAAGTGCGGATACCCAAGGCCGCCTTGGACGCCTTCGCCGCGGCGCTGAGCGTGCGCACGGCGGCGATCCGGACCTGGCCCGACGGCAACGGGTGGATGTACGCGCTGGGTACGTGGGATGAGCCGCACGTGGAAGTGGCGTTCATGCCCGGCGGCGAGGAGGTGTGGCTGCGGATGTCCACCGACCTCTCGCGCCCTCGTTGTGTGGACCATCCAGCAGTGGTGGGACTTCGCCGGCGAGCTGCCCGATGCGGCACCGCCGCAGGTCTGAGCGCTCAGTCCTTGTCGATGATCCGAAGGATGCCGAGCGGGACTTCTTCCGCCAGCCGGGACAGTGGCTCCAGGACGTCCTGGTACACCGGGTCGGTGTGGGGCGGGCAGTGCTCGGTCAGCAGGCAGCCGGCTGCTTCGTCCTTGGTCCGGGGGCGGGCCGCGTCCTGGTCGGCGGCGAGGTCCAGGACCAGTTTGATCGCGGTGTCCACGCCGTCGCGCACCTGGGTCCACCGGCGCGCGGTGTCCTCGTGCTCGTTCGGGATGACGCTGGGGCGCCCGGGCAGGAGGTCGGCCACCGGCACCGACAGCGCTTGGTGCAGGCGGCCCAGGGTCGGCTCCTGGCACAGCTCCTGAACCGTCGCGTCGTCCAGGGGTGGCTTCGCCTCCGCGAGGCGCTGCAGGACGGTGACGCCCAGGACGACCGCGGCGGCTGTGTACTGCCAGGCGGTCAGTGCCGTGTGCCGTTCGTACGCGGTCGCGCCGCGCGCGATCTTCAGGACGGCCTCTTGGTGGAACTGGAACGCCGTCTGCGTCTCGTGCAGTTCGGCCACGTCACTGGCGCTGTGGAGGCGGTCCCAGAGGGAGGCCGCCGACTGCCACTCGTGCTGTGCGGTCTGGAACGCCGCGTTCAGCGACCGCAGCGCCAAAGCCTCGAGCTCGGTCGTCGTCAGCGGGGCCGCGCTCATCGAACCGTGGAAACCACATCGCCACTCCCCACCCGGGCCGGATCAGTCCCCGGCACGCTACCCCGGGTTCTGACGTCCCCGGCCCACCGCCCGCACATACCGGTCCGGGTGGGGAGCGGCCCGGGTGCCTCTGCCGGCCCGACGCAGTTGACCCGGACGGCCTAAACCGGGGAACACGGCCCCGTCGTTGGACAGGTGTGACGAGACTGATCGAAGAACAGCCGGTGGCCGAGGTGATCTCGTGGCCTGAGCGTCCCCGCCACACTCTGCCCAGGGAGTCACAGCTCAAGGCGTCTTTGGTCAAGCACGGTGTGGAATACCCCATCACGGTGGTCTCCCGCGAGGCTTATCTGGAGAGGCTGCCGCGTCAGACCAACTCCGTGAAGCGGTGCTTCTCCTATGTGGCGATCGGCGACTACCACTGGCTGGAGGCTGTGCGATCTCTCGGGTGGGCCCGGATTCCCGTCCTGGTCCGGGACATGCCCCAGGACTCCATCGCTGCCTTCGTGCTGCGCCGGCACCGTCACGATGACTACCTGGGGCCCCTGGATCAAGCAGAGCTGCTTCGTGCCGCGCTCAGCGCGCCGGGACGGACGGAAAGCCAGAATGCCTACGCGCGGAGTCTGGGGTGGAGCCCTACGACGGCTTCGCAGCGCCTTGCTCTTCTGAAGCTCACTCCCGAGAAGCAGGCAGCCCTATCAGCGAACGAGCTCAGCATCATGGAGGCCCGGCAGAGGGCCAGCACGCGCCGCGGCGGCAAGTCGCTCGCCCCCGGCCCCCTCAGCCCGCTCGCGTCCAGCTGATGAAGGGAATCCCTATGCCCAAGAAGACCGGCGCCGAGAACCCGTACGGCTACGACGCGGAGACGGACAGCATCCGGGTCGGGCGGCACGACCTGGAGCGGCTGCTGCTGGAATTCCGCTCGCTGGTGAGCCAGCAAGCGCCCGGCAGCTGGGAGCACATGAGTGACTACGACTTGTCCTTCGAGCGGCTGGCCGACGCTGCCGACGCCGCCGCTCAGGTCCGCCAGGACACCCGTTGGGAGGGCCCTGATCTGCGGATGCGCTGCACGACCACCGAAGCTGTGTACGAGTGGCCGGAGGGCGCGCCCTACGAGGGCGGGACGACGGTCACGTGGAACGTGCCGGGCCACGGCTCTCATGCCACCGATCCCACGGAGGAACTGACCATGTCGCTGTGCGGCTTCAGATGGGCGGAGGGGGAAGGACGGCGTGTGAGCGGCTTGCCGGACTGCCGCGAGTGCCGGCGGGAGGTCCAGCTCGGTGCCGACCGCCCTCGCGGCACCTGATGACCACAGCGCGGATCCGCGGTGCCGTCCGGGTGGATACGGCGGTGGCTACGATGTGGAACGCCACGACCCCGGCAGTTGCGATGCCGGGGTCGTGGCGTTGTCACCGGGTGGCTACCCGAGCCAGACGATGTTCAGCACGGTCAGCCGGCGCAGCGGCCGGTTCACCCAGTAGGTGAGGGAGAGCCGGCCGACGGAGGCGTAGCGGACGTCCTCGCCCTCGAGGTCCTGCGCGTTCCACTGCCGGAAACCCCACGGGTCTGCGGCGGCGGCGCCCAGGACATCCCACACGGTGTCTTCGATGTGCTCGGGCAGGGTGTCGAGGACCTTGGCGGCCGGGGCGGAGAAGCGGACCGCGTACGGCTGTCCGCTCACCGGCGCCTTCGCCTTCCCCGGAGCTCCGCCATGTCGATGGCCTCGCTGTCGTCGTAGCCGGAGTCGACGAACGCGTCGACGGCCGGGGCGTGGGCGAGTCGGCTCTGCCAGTCCTGGAGGACTTCGTACAGCCCGCCAAGGGAGAACGTCCGGCGGGAATCCTCCAGGGCGGCCGCCCACTCCTGCTCGAAGGTCGGCACCCACTGCGCGGCGCGCCGGTCGGCGCGCAGCTGGTGGAGCAGTTCGGCCGGAGCTCCCGGTGCGGGGGCATACGGCGTGACGGGTGCGTGGTCGGGCTGCGCGCTCATCTGGTCCTCCCGGCGGCAAGTCGTGACTTCACGGTAGTGGGCGAACGCTCGTGTCACGGAGCTTGCTGAATATCAGCCGCAGGATGTCGGCGTGAGGGTGTATCCAGGGTCTATGAACAGCACCGGTCTCCAAATAGGTGACCTCAACACGACCCAGCCCAGAGGCATCTGCCCTCACTGCAACCACGGTGTGGGTTTCAGGCGTGTGGACCGCCGGATGGTCTTCCCCGAGCTGATTCCGCAGCGGAGCGCCTCCGGCATGGACTTCTCCGCCGTAGGCTCCTCCCCCGAGCCGGAGCGCAAGCGTGTGTGGCGGAAGGTGGAGGAGTACGTCCTGGAGTGTCAGCTGTGCGAAAAGACGTGCGTGTTCTTCGCTCATTGGGGCCCAGACGTACCTTCCGTCACGGAGGCATTGCAGAGCGATCAGAGGATGGGAGAGGTCAAGCTGAAGGTCACCAGACTGCAGTTGACCTACCCCAGCCAGCAGAACCGGGCGTTGCACGAGGCGGCGCCACTGAAGATGCGCGAGATGTTCCATGAAGGGGCGCGGTGCGAGAGCGCCGGAGCGCTGAGGGCGGCAGCGGCTATGTACCGGGCGGCCGTCGAGGAGCTTTGCGCGGATAAGCAGGCTGCTGGCGGCAATCTCTTCGAGAAGATCGAAGGGTTGACTGCCAAGGGCGTTTCCCCTGAGATCGTCGCCGACCTGCACGAAGCCCGGACGTTGGGCAATTGGAGCCTGCACGACGGGCTCTCCTTCTCCGCTGGAGAGGTGGCAGACGTCGCACTGCTGATCGAGGAAGCAGTGAAGGTGGTCTACGTCCAGCCGCAGGAACGCGCCGCGCTCCGTACCGCACGCAAGGAGCGACGCGACCAGCACCGCGCTAAGCAGAAGAGCTGAGCTCAGTCCGGGTTGCGTCCGAACGTCCCATGCCGCGGGGGCTCAAGGATGCATGCCACGCAGCTTGCTTCTATTGGCGGTTCCGCCACTCGGTACGTGCGCCGGGGTGGCCGTGAAGGTGGGCATGTCGGTCACCGCTGGCGCTTTTTCGTGGAGAAGGCGCGGCCGCACACGTGTCCGTCGGGTGTTCCCCCGCTGCAGAACCCGCCGTGCGGCAGATCGTCGGTAGTAAGGGGGTCCAGCCCTGTCCATTCCTCGCTGTGTTCGTGGCACAGCAGGACTCCGGGCAGGTCTGGGTGCTGGTAGGCCACGATGTTGGCCTGGGGAGGGGTGCGGTCGGGCTGCATTATTTGCTGGCTCTCCCGGTGCTGGTTGTCATCTCACCGTACGGCCGCAGCGGTGGAGGTGTGGTGGTCTTCTGTCAGAAGCGGGTCCGCACTTTGCTGCGGAGGTCATCTGCCACGGTGTGGTTGTCGTACAGACCTGCTTGGGCGGTACGGCGCCAGGGGCGGGCGTGGCGCAGGGCGATGTAGATGCCCGGGTCTTGTGTGTCCGGGTCGATGTCGGCGATGGCCAGGCCGGGGCGGTTTTCGGTGTGGCAGTGGGCGAGTTGGCGGCCGCCGGGGGCGGTGATGGTGGCGGGCGCGGTGGTGGCGAACTGGGCGGGTACGGAGTAGCCGACCCAGTGGTTGTAGAGGGTCGCGTATGCCGGGGCGAGAGCGGCGCGGGCGGCGTCGTCGACCATGACGGAGATCAGCATGCAGTCGACATCGAGCTGTTCGTACTGATGGAACAGTTCGGGGAAGTTGGCCTCGATGCACAGGGCGGTGCCGAACCGGATGCCGTCGATGTCATTAGAGAGCTCCTTAATGCCGGCGTTGGGGCTGACCTGCGGTGACACGTCGCGTAAGTGTCCGGGACGTGCCACCACTCCGTTCCTCAGTTTTCAGCCCCTTCAGCCCCTGGCGATGGCGTTGAGTGCCGCCTAGCTGATCACGAAGGGAATCAGGGCTACCTCCACATCCCACGGCGTCGACGAGGGAGACCGCAGCACGAAGCTGTACTGGCGGCCGTTGTCGTCGGGGCTGGCCCGGGAGCTGGGCGAGTCCTGGCGGGTCATCGCCCTCGACCAGCGTGGGCACAGGTATTCCGACCGCCCCTCCGCCTTCTCCCGCATCGGCTACATCGAGGACGCTGCGACCGTGCTGGAACATCTGGGGATCGACGGCGCGGTCGTCCTCGGCCACTCGCTCGGAGGAGTCAACGCCTATCAGCTCGCCGCCCGGCACCCCGGCCTCGTCGGCGCACTGATCACCGAGGACATCGGTGCCGAGGTCGATGGCGACCTCTCCTTCAGCCTGTCCTGGCCGCACCGCGCACCGAACCGGAACCAGCTGCTCGCTGAACTCGGCCCGTCGGCTAGTGCCGCATCAGGCAACGTTCGCCCTGGTGGCGACCTCGCGTAGTCGTTTGTCGGCTGCCTGCACCGGTTCCGGCTCGATGACCCGTGGCTGGCGCTGCTGGGCGCCGCCGCCGACCCGGCCCCGCGGTCCCGTCAGCCGAAGGAGACGACGAACGGGCACTCCGGCCCGTGCCGGTCCCCCCGGGCTTCGTAGCCTGCGACGTACGTATCCCCGCGCCTTACGTGGATGATGTTGCCGTCGACGGTGCAGCCGTCTCCCGCGCGGAGCAGGTCCCCGAGCGGATCGGTGTCCTCGACCGGATAGAGGGAAGTGGCGCCGGAGTAGGTGAGGGTGGCCGTGCCGTCCTCGTGGTGGTGGACCGTCTCTCCCTCGAACCCGTACATCCGTAGCTCGGAAACACACAGCAGCGGCTTGGACACGGCCGCCTCGATCGCCGCGGCGTAGAGCGGGAGCTCGCTGCGGATGACCTCGAGCAGGCGGCCGGCGAACTCGAGGGTGGCGGGGCACGCGTAGGAGCAGGGCATGTACGGGACCAGGCCGTACAGGGTGTGCCGCAGGTGCGGGTTGCACAGCGGGGACGGCTTGCCCCGGGTGTTGCGCCACGCCGCGTAGTAGGTGTTGTCGTCGTTCCAGTTGTTGCGCTCGCGGAAGAAGTCCTGGCAGCACACGGGGTAACCGAGGGCGTCCCCGAACGTGTCGTGATCGGCCCGGTGCTTGTCGACCACTTTGCCGTCGACGATCAGCGGGTACCAGCCTGAGCCGACCACGCGGTCCAGAGCGGCGCGGTCACGAGCGAGGAAGACGTGGGCCTCGGCGCCCTCGCGCAGGGCGGGCACGAACGCGGCCCGGGTGGTCGTGAGACGGCCCGGGGGCATCCGGGCGATCTGCGGTGAGAGCCTGTCGAAGCAGGCGTCCACGTGGTGGACGAGGCCGAGCGTCTCGGTGAGGGCGCGAAGGGCGGGCCAGCCGTCCTTCGGGACCCACAGGTCCATGGCCGGTTTCAGCCCGCTCGCGACGGCGATGAGCGCGGGGAGCTGGGCGCCACCGCGGGTCACCTCGGCCAGGTTCCAGTACCGGCCCGCCCGCAGCTCGCGTTCGACCGCCGCGGTCGCCGCGAGGTTCACCGGGCGGACCGGGGCGGGAGCCGGATGGGCGGCATCCGGCAGCCGCAGGCCCCATGCCAGGGCGTGCGCCGTCGTGCGCACGTCCCGGTCCGCGTCGAGACGGTGCCGCCGCGCCATGAGAGTTCCGGTGTGCGTGAGGATGTACAGCGCTTCCTCACGGCGGCCGAGATGGCGCAGCGCGAAGGCGTAGCACTGCCAGAAGTACGGACTCTGCGGATCGTGGTTGACACAGGCCGCGTAGCGCACGGCGGCGGTCCGGTAGTCCTCGCACACGTACGCGAGATGTGCCGCCGCGAGGTCGGGAACCAGGCCGTCGCCCGGAGCGGTCTTGGCGAGGATGCCGGCGGACTTGCCTCCGTGGAGCCGGTGCAGGTCGCGTACGGCCTCGATCAGGGAGTCCGCCGGGTACCAGCGGCGGACCACCGCCTCCGGGGTCCAGTCCTCCGGGAGGCCCAAGGCGTGCAGGGCCGCCCGGGTGGCGGCGTCGTTGCGGGTGGGCCGCGCCT
>NZ_JAFMPZ010000183.1 GCF_017353455.1 Streptomyces laculatispora | reverse complement strand
TCGGTATGGACGCTGACGACGCCGCGGTCCAGTGCCTCTGCCTGGCGGACCGTCGCGGCCTGCGAGGTCTGGCCCGAGGCGACCAGCCCGGCGGCGGCCAGCAGACCCGCCGCCACCGCGCCGAGCAGCGTGCGGGTCCGGGTGGTGCGGCGTCTGCGGGAGGATCGGGGGTGCTCAGGAGCCACGGTGGATGCCTTCCGGGGGTGGGGGCGGATTACGTAACGTCAGTGACCGCCGGACCCGGAAAGGTTGCCGTCCGTCCGGAGCCGGAACGCGGCGGTGCGCGCGACAGCCGCTTCACCCGTTCGGCCCTGCACGGTGGCGGGGCCGGACGGGAGCTGCGCAGGCTGTCCCGAAAGCTGCCGATTCGCTGGGGTGGCGGAGCCTGAAGGGGGTGCGACGTGTCGGACGCCGGTGGACCGGTCCCTGGGACGCCCACGGGCGATGTCATGGCGGTGACGCTCCTGGACGCCCTGTTCAGCCAGCCCGCGGTGGGACTGCACGTCCTGGACACGGAACTGCGGGTGGAGCGCGTCAACGCCCTGTCCGACGCGGTCGGCGCCGACCAGCTCGTGGGACTGCACTTCACCGAGGCCTACCGGCTCGATGATCCGGAAGAAGCGCAACGGCTGTTGCACCAGGTACTGGAGAGCGGCGTGCCCGTACTCAACCGGGTCATCCGCGGGCGGCTGATGCGGGCGCCCGGCCCCAGCCGCAGCCTGATGGTCACCCTCCACCGCCTGGACGACCCGCAGGGACGGCCGCTCGGGCTGCTCGCGGCGGTCGTCGACATCAACGAGCGGGAGAAGGCGCGTTCCCGGGCGGAGTGCCTGACGGCCGTACGCAGGGAGGTGGGCCACTCCCTCGATGTGGCGGCGACCTGCGAGGGCCTGGTGACGGCGCTGGTGCCGCGGTTCGCCGACTTCGCCGTGGTCGAGGTGGTGGACGAGATCCTGCGGGGTTCACCCCCTCCGCTCAGTCCGCTGCGGCGCGATGTCCCGCTGCGCCGCGCGGCACAGCGGGGGTCCGGCGGCGACAGCATGGCCGGAGACATGCGGCGGCTGCCCGGCCGTACGCCGTTCGCGCTCGCCGTCACGGATCTGCGCCCCCGGCTGTCCACGCTCGGCCCGGACACCCCGTGGCTGGCCGCGGACCCGGACAGCGCGCAGATGGTCGAGGTGTCCGGGGCCCACTCCCTGATCGTGGTCCCGCTGAAACTTCACGGCTCCGTGCTCGGCCTGGTGAGTCTCTACCGGTTCCGTGGCGTCGAGCCGTACGACGAGGCCGACCTCGCCCTCGCTCTGACGGCGGCCGCCCATGCCGCGCTGAGCATCGAGAACGCGCGGCGCTACGAGCGCGACCACGTGATCGCGTCGACCGTCCAGCGCCGACTGCTCCCCCAGCACAACGGTGCCCGGGTCGCCGTCGAGACCGCGCACGCGCTGCTTCCGGGGCGCAACAGCGGCTGCTGGTTCGACACCATCGGGCTGTCCGGTGCGCGTACCGCGCTGATCATCGGCAACGTCGAGGGGCACGGGCTGCAGACGGCCATCACCATGGGGCAGTTGCGCACGGTCATCCACGCGCTGTCCGGCCTCGACCTGGAACCCGACGAGGTGCTGGCCCGGCTCAACGACACGGCGGACCGGCTGGCGGAGGAGCGCAGGTCGCTGCCGCCCGGCGACTCGCTGCACAATCAGTCCCTGACTGCGACCTGCATGTACGCGGTCTACGACCCGTTCGCCCGGACCTGCACCGTGGCGCGTGCGGGACATCCGGCGCCGGTCGTCGTGGCGCCCGACGGCAGCCCGATCGTCCTCGACGTACCGGAGGGTCCGCCGCTCTTCTCCGAGGACAGCGCCCCCTTCGCCACGGCGACGATCGAGCTCGACGAGGGCAGTGTGCTGGCGTTCCTCACCGGTTCGCTGCTGCCGGACACCCGGGCCGTGGCCAGGGTGCAGGACGCGCTCGCCTATCCGGACCGCCGTCTGCGGCAGCTGTGCGACGCCATCGTCTACAGCCTGCCCGCCGACGCCCATCCCGACGGTGCCGCGCTGCTTCTCGCCCGGACCGGCGTGGTCCCGCCCGACCGGGTCGCGACCTGGGAACTGGCCCACGACCGGACCACGCCGGCCATCGCCCGTACCCTCGTCCGGGACCGGCTCGAAGGGTGGAACCTCGACGAGGAGACGATCGAGGCGACCGAACTGATCGTGAGCGAGCTGATCACCAACGCGGTCCGCTACGGAACTCCGCCGCTGTATCTGCGTCTCCTGCTGGACCGCACCCTGACCTGCGAGGTCCACGACACCAGTCCGGTGGCGCCCAACCTGCGCCACGCGCGGACCGTGGACGAGGGCGGCCGCGGCCTGTTCATCGTGTCGCAGCTCGCCACGCACTGGGGCACCCGGTACGGCCCCGACGGCAAGGCCCTGTGGACCGAACAGGAGATCCCGGCCCCCGACGGCGGCTCCTGACGGGCCGGCAGCCGATGGGTGCCGGGGGTCGGCCCCCGGCCCGGAACTGCCCGGGTCAGCGGACACAGGTGCGGCGCACCGCGGCCGGGTGGGCCGTGGTGCGCCGCGGTCAGGAAGCCGGCAGCGGCCCCGGGTTCAGGGGGCGGCGGTCAGCGGTCAGCGGCGGCCCCCGTGGTGGTGGCGGCCCCAGGACTTCGAGTCGACCTTGTGACCGTGTGCGTCCCTGAGGGTCGCCGTGTCGCTGCTGTCCCAGACGTGGCGGCGGAGGTCCTGGTAGACATCACGGCTGTCGTCGCGCCCGACACCGGTGTGCACGCGCACCGAGGAGCGGCCGGCCAGACGCAGATCGAAGCGGTAGGTGCGGTGGCTCTCGTCACTGAGGGTCCAGCCGCGCAGGTTGACCGAGCTGCGGCCGGTGTTGGTGACGGTGACCCATTCACCGTTCAGGCTCCGGTTCGAGCGGTTGTCGCCGCCGGGGCTGTCGTACTGGATCTTGCCCAGGACGACGGCCGAGCGCGGGGCCGGCTTGCTGTGGCCTCGGCCGTGGTCGTGGTCGTGGTCGCGGTCGTCGTCGCGGCCGTGGTCGCGGTCGCGTCCGTGGTCGCGACCGTGGTCGTGGCCGTCCGCGGTCGCCGGAAGAGCGGCGGCGGCCAGGAGTGCGCCGGAAGCGAGAACGGTGGCGGTGATCCGCCGTGCGGAACGGGACATGAAGACCCCTCAGATGCAGGCCCGGACCGTGCGGTCCGGGCGTTTTTCGGTCCCGGCGTGATGCCGAGAAGGCACACTTTGACCCTGTTGCCCGTTCAATGGACAGCACCCCGGTACGTGTTACGAAGTGCGGACATTTCCGTCACACACGACTGCAGGCGCCACCCACCGGACCCTCCGGGTACCTGTCAATCCCTGTCCGCTGCATCCAGCCGTACGGCGCCGGGTTGACGCGGGCGGACACCCTGGCTCCCCCAACGCCGCAGGCCGTACAAGGTCCATGGATCGGGTCCCGGAACCTGTAACAGCCACCGCACGACCGGACCTGAACGCCCGTTCCGTTACCCCCGGAAAGAGCGCACAGAGGTTCTCTCGAACAACGGGCGAGGCGTGTGATCGCGCCAGTGGACCGCGCGTGGCCGAGTGGCAGGGCTGCGATGAATCGAGGTTCACGGCCCGGCGGGTGCGGCCGCCCCGGCGGGGCGGCGCCTCCCGGACCAGCCGAGCAGGACCACCGAGCACACGGCGGCGAACGCGCACCAGGTCGAGATGAAATCCAGCCGCCACAGGGCGGCGCAGACCGCGGCCCCGGTCCCGGCCAGCGCCCCGAGCCACCGCAGCCACCGGTCGCCGGACAGCAGCAGCGATCCGACGGTGGCCAGGAGGTAGCCCGCGATGAGCAGCCCCGGACGCAGCAGGTCGAGCACATAGCCCAGGGTGTGCCCCCGGATCAGCGCGCTCACGGGCCGGACGGCCAGGCTGTACCCGAGGGCGGCGGACGTCGCGGCTCCGGCCGCCAGGGGCACCAGCAGACGCCGCCGGGCGTTCGGCGGCGCCGCGCACAGCACACCCACCGGTACCCACAGCGCCAGCAGCGGCAGTGCGATGACGGCCCAGGCCACGGTCGCCGGGCCGGGGCCGCCGTCCGCGCGCCAGACCGCGGACTCGATGATCTGATGGGCGCCCAGCAACAGCGGGAGCGCGGCGAGCGGCAGGTCCCGGGTCCGGCGCGTCCGCAGGACGCAGGCCACGCGCTCCAGCACATGGCGTCACCCGGGGGTCTCTCGTTCGCGTGAACCGGTCTCCTCCCCGGTCACGCTACGGCCCCTCCGGTGGGCACGGGCCGTGCGGCAGGCTCAGGCCGTCGCGTCCGACCATGCGTACGGCGGCGGCACCGGCCCGTCCGCGGGCCCCGCGCCGGCCTCTCCGAGTTCGCGGTCGGCCACGCTCATCAGCTGGGCCGCGACATCGCGCATCGCACGGCTCGCCGCGAGTTCGTCACCGATGGTGGGGACGTCCGGGTCCTGTGGGCTGCAGCGGGCGACCCCGTGGCCGGTGAGTTTCGCCGTGCCGGTGTCGAGCACCGCCTCCGCCTTCGTCGCACCGTCCTCCTCGGACAGGTCCACGTGGACCGTCCATTCCAATGTCCGGCTCATCGCACACCTCCCGGCCCGCGCCGGCCGCCAGGCGACGCCGCCATACGGGCTCACTCCCAGCATCCACCCAACCGGCGGGCCACGCGCGTTCCGGGCAGCCGGAGTCCGCTCGGACTGCGCGGATCACCGCACCGAAATAGGCTGACGTGAGCCGCGTCCGAAGCAGCGCGCGGCGCTGTCCCGGATCCGAAGCGTTGACCCCCGGATCGTCCCGCCACGACAGACTCTGTGGTGCGGCTCGCCACCACACGCACTGCGGAGCGGCCCATGAACCGGCGTCGTCCTCCCCGCTCGGCCAGTGCCGAGGAACTGCTGACCACGCTCCAGCACCTCACCTCCCGGGCACGCCGCGAGGTGGAGCTTCATCAGGCACGGGTAGAGCTGGCCGAGGCGCTTCAGCGCAAGATGCTCCCCTCGTCCCTGCCGGCCCTGCCGGGGCTGCAGACCGCCGCCCGCTACACGCCCGCGCGCAGCGGTCTGGACATCGGCGGCGACTGGTACGACGGCTTCCAGCTCCCGGACGGTTCGCTCGCGTTCGCCATCGGGGACGTGCAGGGACACGACGTCGAGGCGGCTGCCTTCATGGGCCAGATCCGGATCGCGATGCGCGCCCTGGCCGTCATCGCGGCCGATCCGGGCGAAGTGGTGCGGCGGACCAATGACCTGCTGCTGTCCGTGGACTCCGGCCTCCTCGCCACCTGCACCTTCGTCCGGATGGACCCGTTCACCCGGGAGCTGCGGAGTGCCCGCGCGGGGCATGTCGCCGCGGTGTGGGCCACGGCGGACGGGCGGTCGGGCACCACCGAGGACGAGGGCGGTCTGCCGCTCGGCATCCAGACCGGCGAGGAGTACCCGGTCACCACCCGGCCGCTCACGACCGCCGGCGCCTTCGTGCTGCTCACCGACGGAGTGATCGAGGGGCCGTCCTACTCGATCGACGAGGGGCTGGACGCGGTGGTCCGCCTGGTGCGCTCCCGGGTCGGCGACGACGCGGACGAACTGGCCGACGCGATCCTGGAGACGGCGGAGCGCACCGGGCACAAGGACGACGCCGCCGTGCTCGTCCTGCGCCACGACGCGTTCCCCGCCGCCCCCGGATGACGCAGCGATCCGGGCCGGTGCGTGTCACGCGGCCGCCTCCCGCCGGGGCCGGTGTCTGATGAGAACCGTGATCCGCAGCGAGGAGTACCGGCGCAGGGCCACGGCAATATCACTGCGCGTGCTGGCAGTCGCCGCCGCCTACTACGCGTCCGGGGGCCTGGGACTCCTGAGGCAGCTGACCGTCAACGGCGCGGTGGTCACACCGCTCTGGCCGCCGACCGGGATCGCCCTGGGCTGCCTGCTGATTCTGGGACCGCACATCTGGCCCGGGATCGCTCTGGGCTCGCTGCTCGTCATCGCCACGCTCAGCGCCTCGGTGACGCCGTCGACGGCCGCGGTCGTGGCGGGCAACACGCTCGCACCCGTCTGCGCCTGCCTGATACTGCGCCGGGTCGGCTTCCGTCCGGAGCTGGACCGGCTGCGCGACGGTGTCATGCTGGTCTTCCTGGGTGCGTTGGCCGGGATGGCCGCCAGCGCGACCGTGGGCACCGCCATGCTGGCGCTCGACGACAAACTGCCCACGAGCGGGTTCTGGACTGTCTGGGTGGCATGGTGGGCCGGAGACGCCATTGCTCGTGGTCACCCCGCTGGTCCTCGTCGTGCTGCGCAATTTGCGGATGCCCCGGGTGACCGACCGGTGGATCGAGGCCGCCGCGCTGCTGACCGTCACGGTCGCGGGCTCGTTGCTGGCCACCCGTGGTCCGCTGTCGATGCTCTATCTGGTGTTCCCGATCCTCATCTGGGCGGCGCTGCGGTTCCGGCTCGCGGGCAGCGCGCCGTGCGCGCTGCTGGTGTCGGTCCTGGCGGTGGTCGCGGGGACGGAACAAGTCGGTCCGTTCGCCGGCCACGGCGTGGTCGAGGTGATGATCAACCTCACGGTCCTCAACGGGGCCGTTGCACTCACGTCGCTCCTGCTGGCCGCCATCGTCGCGGAGCAGCAGAACATCCGCCGTCGGATCGAGCGCGCCTGCGAGGAACTGGCCGATGTGGTGGACCACCTCGCGCCGGGCAAGTCGGCGGCCGTCTGGCCGTCCCGGGCGAGGGACGAGCGCGAGGGCCGCTGACCCCCACCGCGTCCGGGGGTCACCGCGGGAAGTGCCGGTCCAGGAAGTCGTTGCGGAAGGTGGCGGCCGGGTCGTACCGGGCCATCAGCTTCTCGAAGTCCGCATACCGCCCGTACAGCGTGCTCAGGACGTCGGGGGCGGTGGCGAAGACCTTGCCCCAGTGCGGCCGCGCGGCGAACGGCGCCAGCGCCTCCTCGATCTCCCGGAGGACCGGTGCCACCGCCTCGGTGTCCGGCATCCAGGTGAAGTGGAAGGCCACCGAGTCCCTGCCGGACGCCGGGCTCAGCCACAGGTCGTCCCCCGCGACGGTACGGATCTCGGAGATCTGCAGCAGCGGGGTGATCCGGTCCCGGAGCCGGCCCACCGCCTCGTAGGCGGCGGCGGCGTCCTCCCGGGCCACGAAGTACTCCGACTGCAGCTCGTCCCCGTTGCTGGGGGTGAACTCCAGCCGGAAGTGCGGCAGCCTGCGGTGCCAGGCTCCGGCGGCGCCCTGCTGCCGGGTGCAGTTGACGGCCGGCATACCGGCGATCGGGTGGCGCGGACCGTCGGCGAGCCGTGCGCCCAGCCAGTCGCCGGGCGCCTGCCGCGCTCCCCCGCTCCCCACCCGCTGCTTGAGCCACACCTGGCCGACCGGTCCGGGGCGCCAGTCGGTGAAGACGCTGACGCTGTACGCGGCCGACATCACCTCGTCGAAGGCCCCGGTCAGCCGGGACTCGGGAAGATCCTCGTAGACCCACTGCTGTACGTCGAAGGCCGGGACCATGTCCAGCGTCAGCCGGGTCACCACGCCCAGCGCGCCCATGGAGACCACCGCTCCGGGGAAGTCCGCGTCGCCCCGCCGCAGCGAGAGGGTCCCGCCGTCCGCCGTGACCATGTCCAGTGCCCGGACGGCTCCCGCGAGCGACCGGTTCCCGACACCCGAGCCATGGGTCCCGGTCGCACAGGCGCCGGCCACCGAGATGTGCGGGAGGGAACCCAGGTTGTGCAGGGCGAAGCCGCTCTCGTTCAGCTCGCCGGCGAACTCTCCGAAGCGCAGCCCCGCGCTCACGGTCACCGCACCGGCCGCCGGGTCGATCTCGACCACACGCGGCAGACCGGCCACCGACACGAGGTCCCCGGCGGTGTCCGCGACGGCGTTGAAGGAGTGCCGGGTGCCCAGGGCGCGTACCGCGGTGGAAGTGGCCACCGTCTCCCGCAGCTCGGCCTCCGAGCGGGGTACGCACAGTCGCCTCGCGCCGAACGTGACGTTGCCGGCCCAGTTCTTCTCCGCGGGAGTCACCGTGCGTCCTCTTTCACTCGTGGCCGGGCGCAGTCTCCCGACGGTGCATTCTCCCAGACAGCCCCGCGGAGCCGCCCGGCGAGCAGGCAGCGCAGATCAACCGAGCGACCACATAGGGTAGTTGACGAAGACGAGGTACATATCCACACACCGCCCGATTGCGGTGCCGCCCAAATACCAACACCAGCGCACAGAACCTGTGATCCAGCGCGGAACGGGACGAGTTCCGGCTCACACCGCATGTCTGAACTTCACTGGAACTCCAGCGAAATGGCACGTGTGTGGATATCGTGCACCGAGCGAGGGCGCATCCGTCAGTCCACAGGATCGGCGGATGCGCCCCGTTTGTGGAGATGCAACTGTGACTGGGGGGTTCATGGGGCATGTCGAGCTACCCGAATCCGATAGATCAGGACCCGTGGGACTGGCGGGGGCGCCTCGCCCACGGACCACTTCGAACCGGCCCCGCAGCCAGAAGTTCGACCGGTTGCCGCAGGGCCCGACCGTACAGCGCGAACGTTCCGCCCGGCCCGGGCCGAAGTCAGGACCCGGCCGGTATCTGCCTCTGGTCATCTGCCTGGACCTGCTCGGGCTCGGGCTTCCCGGCTGGCTCGTCCTGCGCACCGACGGCGAGCCCGGGGCTCTGGCCGGCGCGTCCGCGGCCGCCCTGGTGTGGTCCGCCGTGCGGGCCGCGCGCGGCCGGTACTCGCTCCGGGCGCCCGGCCGCCCGGCCGGAGCGCTGACCGCATCCGGGGACTGGCTGCTGCTCATCGGCGTACTGGCGGTGCTCTGGACGGTGGCCGACGGGTCCATCGATCCGGCGGCGGCGGTCGTGGCACTGATCCCGGGCCTGCTGGCGACCACGGCGGTGTCCGGAGTCCGTCAGCTGCCGCGGTGGGGGAAGCGGCGGACGGCCCGCCGGGTACTGGTGGTCGGCGAGGCCGCGGGGGTGGACCGGGCGGTGCGGCTGCTCGGCTCCCGTTCGGACCACGGCTACGTCGTGGTGGCCGCCGTACCCGTGGGAACGGCGGCGCTGAACTGCGACGCCCCGGTCCCGGGGCGGCTCGCGCCCACACCCGCAGACGACGACGCCTCGACGGTGCTGGGCGCGGCCTTCGCGCACGAGGCCGACCTGGCGCTGGTGGCGCCGGGGCCGGAGCTCACCGAGGAACGATTACGGCGGCTGTCCTGGGGGCTTCACGACGGCGGGCTCGAACTGTCCGTGCTGTCGCACCTCTCGGAGATCGCGGCGGGCCGGGTCCGCCCGGCGTCGGCGGCCGGACTGACCCTGCTGCACATCGTGCCGCCGCTGCGGCGGGGAGCGCAGCCCGCGCTCAAGGCCGCGGTGGACCGGACCGGCGCCGCCCTCGGCCTGCTCGCACTGGCCCCACTGCTGCTGCTGGTCGCGGCGGCGGTCCGGCTCACTTCCCGCGGACCGGTCTTCCACCGGCAGATCCGCCACGGGCAGCACAACCGGCCGTTCACCATGTGGAAGTTCCGCACGATGATCGCGGACGCCGAACAACACCGGGCGCGTCTCACCACCTCCAACGAGATCGACGGCCCGATGTTCAAGATGCGCCGCGACCCCCGGGTCACCCGCGTCGGCCGGCTGCTGCGCCGCTCGTCCCTCGACGAGCTGCCCCAGCTCTTCAATGTCCTACGGGGTGACATGTCCCTGGTCGGACCGCGCCCGCCACTGCCGGACGAGGTGTCCCGTTACGACGAGCGCGAGCTGAGACGGCTCGCGGTCAAACCGGGGCTGACCGGCCTGTGGCAGGTCAGCGGGCGCTCCGACCTGTCCTGGCAGGAGACCGTGTCGCTCGACCTCTGGTACGTGGACAACTGGTCCGTGGCCACGGACATGGGACTCATGGCCCGTACCCTGCGCGCCGTCACCGACGGCCGCGGGGCCTACTGAGAGCGGCGGCAGGGGATGCGAGGAACGGGAGGCGGCCGGGTGGACGGCAGCGCGACGGCCTCCGCCCACCCGGCCGGGAGGGCCGGTCCCGGCTGCCGGTCAGACCCGGGCGCCCTGCTGCTGGAGCCACCATGCGTAGGTGCCGGCGATTCCGTCACGCAGCTCGATCCGCGGCGCGAAGCCGAGGGAAGCCAGCCGGGACACGTCCAGCAGCTTGCGCGGGGTGCCGTCGGGCTTGGCCGTGTCCCATTCGACCACTCCCTGATAGCACGTCACATCAGCTACTGTCGAAGCGAGTTCACGGATCGTCAGGTCTTCGCCGGAGCCGACGTTGACGGGTTCGTCACCGTCGTATCGCTCCAGCAGCAGCACGCAGGCGGCGGCCAGATCGTCGACGTGCAGGAACTCGCGCCGGGGGCTTCCGGAGCCCCAGAGCGTGACGGCCGGCGCCCCGCTCAGCCGCGCCTCGTGGAAGCGGCGGATCAGTGCGGGCAGGACGTGCGAGGTCTCCAGGTCGAAGTTGTCGCCCGGTCCGTAGAGATTGGTGGGCATGGCGCTGATGTACGAGGCGCCGTACTGCCGGCGGTAGGACTGGGTCTGCACGATCCCGGCGATCTTCGCGAGCGCGTACGCCTCGTTGGTCGGCTCCAGCGGGCCGGTGAGCAGGGCGCTCTCGGGGATGGGCTGCGGGGCGCGCCTGGGGTAGATGCAGGACGAGCCGAGGAAGAGCAACCGTTCGACGCCCGCCGCGTGCGCCCCGGCGATCACGCTCAGCTGGATCCGCAGATTGTCCTCCAGGAACTGCACCGGGTACGTGCTGTTGGCCATGATCCCGCCGACCTTGGCGGCGGCCAGTACCACGGCGTCCGGACGCGCGTCCCGCAGAAAGGCCGCGGTCCGCTCGGCGTCACGCAGGTCCAGCTGGTCGCGGCCGCGCGTTATCACCTCGTGGCCTTCGGCGGTGAGGCGGCGCACCACCGCCGAGCCCACCAGACCGCGGTGGCCGGCGACGAACACACAGGCGCCGGGCCGTAGCAGGGACGGGACGGATTCCTGGGGAGGGCCGGGGAGATCAGTCGTCATGGCTCGGATTGTGCCAGCAGCACCCTCACGCGGTGACGTTTTACCGCAGATCGCTCAAACTCTGAAATTTCGGCGACCAACAGCCTCTCGGGCGACCACAGAAGGGGGAGACGTGGCAAAGACCGCGCTCATCACCGGCGTGACCGGACAGGACGGTTCGTACCTGTCCGAGCTGCTGCTGCAAAAGGGATACACGGTCCATGGACTCATCCGCCGTTCGTCGAGCTTCAACACCGAGCGGATCGACCACATCTACCAGGGCCCGGAGGAGGAGGACCGCTCCTTCGTCCTGCATCACGCCGATCTCGCCGACGGTGTCGCCCTGGTGAACCTGCTGCGCGACATCCGGCCCGACGAGGTCTACAACCTCGGCGCGCAGTCGCACGTCCGGGTCTCCTTCGACGCCCCGCTGTACACGGGGGACATCACCGGGCTCGGCACGATCCGTCTCCTGGAGGCCGTGCGCGCCAGCGGCATCGACACCCGCGTCTACCAGGCGTCGTCCTCGGAGATGTTCGGCGCCAGCCCGCCGCCGCAGAACGAGCGGACGCCGTTCCATCCGCGCAGTCCGTACAGCGTCGCGAAGGTCTACTCGTACTGGTCGACGGTCAACTACCGTGAAGCGTATGGGATGTTCGCGGTCAACGGGATTCTCTTCAACCACGAGTCCCCGCGCCGCGGCGAGACCTTCGTGACCCGGAAGATCACCCGCGGGGTGGCCCGGATCAAGGCGGGCCTGCAGACGCATCTGCACCTGGGGAACCTGGACGCGGTGCGCGACTGGGGTTACGCCCCCGAGTACGTCGACGCGATGTGGCGGATGCTCCAGTGCGACGCCCCGGACGACTACGTGGTGGCCACCGGCGAGGGGGTCAGCGTCCGGCAGTTCCTGGAGTACGCCTTCGAGCACGCCGGTCTGGACTGGCGCGAGCACGTCCGGTACGACGCGAAGTACGAGCGCCCCAGCGAGGTCGACGCGCTGATAGGGGACGCGTCCAAGGCGGCGGAACTGCTGGGCTGGAAACCGGCCGTGAAGTCGCGTGAGCTGGCCCGGATCATGGTCGACGCCGATGTCCGGCAACTGGCCGACCAGCTCACCGGGGCCGCGGTGCGGGTGGACCGGTGAGCCGCCCCGGACGTCTCAGACGTACGCCCGGCGGGGTGTTCGCCGCCGTCCTCGCACTCACCGCCGGGGCGCTCACCGCGTCCGCGGCCACCGCTCCCCCGGCCGCGGCGCTGACCCCGCCCGTCGGATTCACCGCCGACAACCTCGCCACGTACCAGACGAACGGCATCGTCTGGTCGCTCGCCGAGGCGAACGGCGTCGTCTACGCGGGCGGCACGTTCACCAACGTGCGCCCGGCCGGCTCCCCGGCGGGCAGCAACACCACCTCGGCGGTCAACTTCGCCGCGTTCGACGCCGCCACCGGGGCGCCCACCGGCTGCTCGCTCTCCTTCACCCGGAGCAGCGGCACGGCGACCGTGCGGGCGCTCGCCGTCTCACCCGACAAGTCCACCCTGTACGCGGGCGGTTACTTCAACGCGGTCAACGGGACGGGCGCCAACGGCCTGGTGGCCGTCAACACCGCCGACTGCACGCTGCGTGCGGGGTTCGCACCGAACTTCGGGGCGACCGTGCGGGCGCTGGACGTGGCGGGGGACGGAACCGTCTACGCCGGCGGCGACTTCCAGAGCCTCGACAGCCGGACCCGCCGCTTCTTCGGCGCGGTCACCGCCGCCGGTGCGGTGACCGCGTGGAACCCGGACGCCGACGATCCGGGCAGGACCCTGAAGGTCACCCCGGACGGGCAGAACGTGCTGATCGGCGGCGACTTCTTCACCGTGGGCGGCGCGAACTCGCACGCCCTCGCGGTGACCAGCGCCGCTTCGGGTGCGCTGACCCGTGCCTACACCGGAAACTTCATCCCGTCGTCCGCCGTGATCAAGGACATCGTCACCGACACCGCGTCCAACGGCTGGTACGCCGGCGGCGAGGGCGCCGGCGGTGCCTCCTTCGACGGACGTCTGGCCATGGGGCTCGACACCTTCGACCAGCGCTGGCGGGACACGTGCCAGGGCGCCACGCAGGCCCTGCGGGTCTACCGGGGAGTGCTCTACGCGGGCAGCCACGTCCACGACTGCTCGACCATGGGAGGGTTCCCCAACCAGGTGCGCAAGCACCTCACCGCCCAGTCGGTCGGCGATCCGGCCATGCTGGGCTGGCTCCCGGACACCAATGACGGCATCGGTGAACCGGTGGGGCCGCGCGCCCTGACCGTCTCGTCCCGGGGCGGCCGCGACTTCCTCTGGGTGGGCGGCGAGTTCACCACGGTCAACGGGGTGGCGCAGCAGGCGCTGACCCGGTTCGCCACCACGCCGGACACCGGGGCGCCCTCCGTACCCGTGGTGAGCCTCTCGGCGCCGCGGGCCGGTGCGGTGCGGGTCAGCTGGCGTTCGAGCCTGGACCTGGACGACAGCCTGCTGACCTACCGGGTGTACCGCAACGGCGGCTCGACGCCCGTCCACACCACGACCGGCTCCTCGCTCTTCTTCAGCAGGCCGCAGCTCACCTTCACCGACACCGATGTCGTGGCGGGCCGGAGCTACTCGTACCGGATCACGGCGAGCGACGGCACCAACACCAGTGCGCTCTCCGCCAACGCCACGGTCACCGCGGCCGGTTCGTCGAGTCCGTACGCGCAGCGGGTGCTCGCCGACGGGGCGGATCTGTACTGGCGCTACGACGAGGCGGGCGGCGCGTTCGCCGCCGACGCCTCGGACAATGACGACGGCGGCGTGTACGTGAACGCCCCCTCGTACCGTTCGGCACCGTCCGCCGTGGCCGGTTCGTCGGCGCTCGCCCTCAACGGCGCCGACGAGTACGTGTACAGCGACCGGCTGCACCACTACACGTCACCGACCCCGTACTCCATCGAGACCTGGTTCCGTACGGACACGGGCCGGGGCGGCCGGATCGTCGGCTACGGCAACAACATCGGCAGCGCGCAGGGGCACACCAGCGGGATCTCCGACAAGCTCCTCTACCTCACCGACAACGGGCGCCTCGCGTTCGGCGTACAGGTCGGCAGCACCAGCAGCCGTCCCACCGTCACCTCGGCCGCCTCGTACAACGACAACGCCTGGCACCACGCGGTGGCCACCCAGGGACCGTCCGGCATGAGGCTGTACGTGGACGGCGTGTCCGTCGGCTCCAACGCCACGGCCGGCAACCGCTCGTACAACGGGTACTGGCGGGTCGGCGGCGACGCGATGACCAACGGCTGGCCCAGCCGCCCCACCAGCACCTATTTCGCGGGGCAGGTCGACGAGACGGCGATCTATCCGTCGGCGCTGAGCGCGGCGCAGGTGGCCGCGCACCACGATCTGGCGGACACCCCGCCGGGCCCCGGGGACACCACGCTCACGCTGACACCGACCGAGGACGCGTACGTCAACAGCGTCGCCGCGAACACCACGTACAACAACGACCAGCTCGCCTCGCGGGGTACCACGGCCTATCTGAGCTACCTCCGGTACACGCTGCCCACCGCCCCGGCCGGGCAGAAGCTCAGGAGTGCCCGGCTCACCTTCCGTACCTCGTCGGACCCCACGGCGGGCTCGGCCGACAGCCACACCCTCGTGCCGGTCTCCGGCGCGTGGACCGAGTCGGCGGTCACCTACAACTCCCGGCCGTCGCTCGCCACGACGGTGCTGGGGACCATCTCCGGCGCGACCGCCGTCTCCACCGACTACTCGGTGGAGCTGGACGCGCCGGCGCTGGGCGGAGCCCTGGGCTCCGCCTACTCACTCGCCCTCACCAGCGGCGGAACGGATTCGCTCCGCATCTGGTCGGGCGAGGTCGCAACCGCGGCCCACCGGCCGCAGCTCGTTCTCACCTTCGGAGCTGAATGATGAACGAAAGTACGGGGCGCAGATCCCGTGGACGCGGCCGGGTACGGGCCGCGACCGCCGCGCTCTGCCTGCTCACCGGGGCCCTGAGCGCCGCCGCCGGGGGCTCCCCGGCCACGGCGCTCACCCCACCGGTCTCGCTGACCGCCGACGACCTCTCCACCTGGCAGACCAACGGCATCGTCTGGTCGATGGCCGCGACGGACGACGGGGTCGTCTACACGGGCGGCACGTTCTCCACCGTACGGCCGCCGAACGCGCCTGCCGGGACGTCCGAACAGCCCGCGGTGAACTTCGCCGCGTTCGACGCCGCGACCGGTGCGCCGACCGGCTGCAGCCTGTCGTTCACGCTCTCCTCGGGAACCGCGACCGTGCGGGCCCTCACCCTCTCCCCCGACGGCAAAACCCTATATGCGGGCGGCCAGTTCGGTTCGGTGAACGGGGTCGGCGTGAGCAATATCGCGGCCATCGACACGGCGACCTGCACCCCGCGCACGAACTTCAAGGTCGCCGTCTCCGCGACCGTCCGGGCCCTCGCCGTCACCGACGACACGGTCTATCTGGGCGGTGACTTCAACAGTGTCGCGGGACAGACCCGGAACAAGTTCGCCGCCGTCACCACGGGCGCGGCGCTGAAGCCGTGGACGGCCAACACGGACGAGGTCGGCCGGGCCGTCGAGGTCACTCCCGATGGGCAGCACGTCGTGATCGGGGGCGACTTCTTCACCGTCAACGGCACCGCGTCGCACGCCCTCGCGGTGGTGAACGCGACGACGGGCGCCCTGGACAAGAGCTACCCGGGCTTCATCCCGAACACCTCGACGGTGCAGGACCTCACCACGGACGCCACCAAGTTCTACACCGCCAACGAGGGCACCGGGGGCGGTGTCTTCGACGGCCGGATCGCCGTGGACCTGACCACCTTCCAGCAGGTGTGGCGGGACACCTGTCTCGGTGCCACACAGACCGTCCTGGTGCACAAGGGGGTGCTCTACAGCGGCAGTCACGCCCATGACTGCGCCTCGATGGGTGAGTTCCCGGACCAGCCGCGCAAGCATCTGCTGGCGCAGTCCGTCGACGACCCCAAGCTGCTTCCGTGGTTCCCCGACACCAACGACGGGATCGGGGAACCGGTCGGCCCCCGGGTGATGGCGCAGACCGACAAGGGCGGGCATCACTACCTCTGGGTGGGCGGCGAGTTCACCACCGTCAACAGCTCACCGCAGCAGGGGCTGACCCGCTTCGCCGACGGCCCCGACACCGGGGCGCCCTGGGTGCCCAACGTGAGCGTCTCCACGGTCGCCCCGAACAAGGTGGACGTGAACTGGCAGACGAGCTTCGACACGGACGACGGGGAGCTGACCTACCGGATCTACAAGGACGGCGCGAGCACCCCCGTGTACACCACGACGGGCTTCTCCGTGTTCTGGGACCGCCCTCAGCTGCGGTGGACCGACACCGATGTCGCACCGGGTGAGACGCACACCTACCGGATCAGTGCGAGCGACGGCATCAACACCAGCGCCAAGTCACCGGCGGTGACCGCGACCGTGGCGTCGAAGGCCGAGAGCTACCCGGCCAGGGTGCTCTCCGACGGAGCAACCCTCTACTGGCGCTACGACGAGGGCACGTCCACCTTCGCCGCCGACACGGGAGCGGGCCTGGACAACGGCTTCCTGCGCAACGCGCCCTCCTACCGGCAGACCCCGGCCGCCGTGGCCGGGCCCTCGACCGCCATCGGGTTCAACGGGACCACTCAGTACGCGTACAGCAACCGGAGCCATGCCCAGGCCACGAAGTTCTCCGTGGAGACCTGGATCAAGACGACGACGACCCGGGGAGGGAAGATCATCGGCTTCGGGAACAAGACCATGGAAGTCAGCGGCCAGTACGACAAGCATGTGTACATGCTCAACAACGGGCGCCTCACCTTCGGCACCCACAACGGCGGCGGCCGGACCGTCAGCACATCCGGGGCCTACAACGACGGTGCCTGGCACCATGTCGTCGCCACCCAGGGCAGCGGCGGCATGGCCCTGTACGTGGACGGGCAGCTCCGCGCCTCGAACCCGCTGTACACCGGGAACGAGAGCTACCCCGGCTACTGGCGGGTGGGCGGGGACAACCTCGCGAGCTGGCCGAACCGTCCGACGAGCGACTTCTTCGCCGGACAGATCGACGAGACCGCCGTGTACCCGACCGCGCTGACCGCTGCCCAGGTCAGTGCCCACTACGCCTTGAGGACAGGTGGATGAGACATCCGTTCCTGGCCGGCGCCGTCGTCGTCATCACGACGGCGGCGCTGGCCGCCTGCGGCTCGTCCTCCGGCGGAGCCGGGGAGAAGACGGCCGGCGCCGCCGCCGCGGCCTCGGCGGGGCCGGTGGCCGGCGCGCCCGCGGAGCCGGACGGCTCCGCCTCGAAGGGCCCGCGGGCCTCACGCTCCAGTGAGCCGCCGAAGACCCCCACCGACGAACTCACCCCGGCCACCGGTACGTTCACGAAGAAGCAGAAGGAGTACCTGGTCGACCGGGTACCCAAGGGCATGGACCCGGCGGCGGTCCTCCAGACCGGGCAGGAGACCTGCGACCGGCTGACGTACCTGGTCAAGGTCGACCGGGACACCGCGGTCGGGGCCGTGGCCACGGGCGAGATCGCGGACGCCGGGCCCGCCGTCGGACACCTGTGCCCGCGGCACGAGGAGGTCGTGGAGCGGGCCTCGCGGGCGTACGCCGACGGCATGTACAAGGGCGCACAGCTCCGGCCGGGCCGCTACCGCGACGTCACACCCACGAAGAACTGCAGCTGGGAGATCACCGGGGCGAACGGCAAGGACCTGGCGTCGGGTTCGTCCGACGACGGGAAGCGGACCGGCATCACGATCCCGAAGGCGGCCCGCGCCTTCACCTCCACAGGCTGCTACGCCTGGCTGCCCGAAGGAGACAACGGATGAACAAGCTGCCGATAGCCGTGGCCATCCCCACGAAGAACGAGGGGCTCAACATCGCCGAGGCGGTGAAGTCGGTCCTCGGCCACTTCGAGGCGGTCGTCGTGGTCGACTCGCACAGTACGGACGACACCGCGAAGATCGCCGCGGAGTGCGGGGCCGAGGTCGTCATGTACACCTGGGACGGTGGACATCCCCGGAAGAAGCAGTGGTGCCTGGACCAGGTCCGCACGGACCTGGACTGGATCCTGCTGCTCGACGGCGACGAGCGGCTGAGCCCCGGTCTGCTGGCCGAACTGCGGCAGGTCTTCGCCGATCCGGACGCGCCGAGGCCCGCCGCGTACGACATTCCGCTGGGGTACTGGTTCTCCGGGAAGCGGCTGCGGCACGGCTACACCATCCGCAAGCGGTCGCTGACCGACCGCACCCGCAGCCGGTACCCGGAGGTGGGAGATCTCGACGCGCCCGGCATCGGCGAGGTCGAGGGCCACTACCAGCCGGTCGCGGAGACCGCCGGGTCCCTCCGCAATCCGATCGAGCACCAGGACCTCGACCCGGTGACCGCCTGGTTCGAGCGGCACAACCGGTACTCGGACTGGGAGGCGTGGCTGGAGCACCATCCCGAGGTCAAGGAGCAGGTGCGCCGGGTCAAGTCCCGCCAGGGGCAGCTGTTCCACAAGGCGCCGTTCAAGCCGCTGGTGTCCTTCGCGTACATGTACGTGTACCGGCGGGGCTTCCTGGACGGGCGGGCCGGCCTCGACTTCGCCCTGGCGATGAGCTTCTACCGGTGGCAGATCGCCCTGAAGTCGCGTGGGGTGCCCGCTTCTTGAGTCACCGGCGCTTCCGGCGGACCACGCTCTCGTAGGTCCGCCGGAGCGTCCGGTTCACGACGTCGATGGTGAAGTGCTCACCGACCAGCTCCCAGGCGGCCTGCCCGGCCTCGGCGTTGGCCTTCGGCTCCAGCAGTTCCAGGACCGCCCGCGCGACCTTGCCCGCGTTGGCCGCGTCCTCGCCGACCCGGCTGTCGATCACCCGGCCCGCACCGGCCTGCGCCACGTCGGGGCCGAGGCCGCAGGTGCGGGTGATGACCACGGGGGTGCCGACCGACATCGCTTCGAGGACCGAGACGCCGAGGGGTTCCTCGATCGACGGCAGGACGTACACATCGGCCTGCCGTCCCGCCGCCAGCACCTCCTCGTGGCCGAGGGGTCCGACGTGGTCGAGCGAGTCCAGCACGCCCAGCTCGCGGGCCAGCCGGAGCGTGCCGGGAAGTGCGCCCGTGTCCGGTCCCGCCAGCACGAACCTGGCGTCCGGGTACTCGGCCAGTACCGCGGGCATCGCGGCGACGAAGTCCTCCGGGCGCTTGCGCTCCTGTATCCGGGCGAGGAAGAGCACCGTCGGCGGCCGCGCGGGGTCCCGGTCGGGCTTGCGCTCCTGCGGCCGAACGCCGTTGACCAGGCGCACCGTCCGGGTGAGCCGCACCGGGGCCGCGACGGCGTTCACATCGATCCGCTCGCTCTCGGTGAGGTGCAGCACCGCGTCCGCGCCGCGCAGGACCCTCCGTACGCCCAGCAGGTCGGTCAGCTGCGCCACCCGTTTCTCGGTCGGGTCCACCATGCCGTGCGTCTGGACGACCAGCGGGGTGCCGGAGGCCAGTGCCAGCAGCGCGGCGGGCAGCGTCACCAGATCGCGCATCAGATGCACATGGACGACGTCGGCGCCGCGCATCATGCGGCGCGCGGCCAGCAGCAGCGGCCCCGAGGTGATGCCGCTGACCTCGAACCGCGGCAGCAGATGGCGGGCCTGGTAGAGGTGCGCGGGCACCCCCTCCACGTGGGACGGCAGCGGGCCGTCGAAACCGTCGCCCAGTGCCATGATCCGGGCGTCGTCCCCCTCGGCGCGCTGTACCTTCGAGAGATTCAGGGCCACCCGGGTCGGACCCCCGAAGGCGTGGTCCGGAGTGTGCAGTGTGACGACGTGCAGGATCTTCACCAGGGTTCCCCTCGACCTCGGCAGCAGTTCACAGACTAGTCATCACATCCCCCCAAGTGGGTTGATTCGTTAGAGTGTTCACAGGATCACGGAACGGGGAACAGATGACGTCCGTGCACGGGGTGACGCCGTCCGCTCCCGTCCTGGAGAGCGGACCGGGGCGTCCGGTCGAGCCGCCCGCCAAACCCATGTCCTGGGCGATGCTGTCGCGCGCGATGGCCGTGCCGCTCATCCTCGGCCTCGTCTGCTTCCTGCCCGCGCTGATCGCCGCGCAGCCCGGGAGCGGGGTCCGGGACACCGCGTACTGGCTGCAGCTGGTGCTGACGTGCTACTCGGGGGCGCGGCTGGCGACCATGATCCTCTCCACCCGGCGCCGGCTGCTGCAGGGCGTCTTCTGGATGTTCGTGTACATCGCGATGGGGGTGGCCCCGTTCGCCCAGGCCGTCATCGGGCAGACCCCGACGCCGATGGTCGGGCCGCGCTCCGACCTGGTGACCGCGATCGCACTCGTCCTGGTGGGCTGCGCCGCGTTCGACCTCGGGGCCCTGCTGGCGTCCCGGCGTCCGCTGCGCAGGCGCACCACCGCGCGCGGGAGCGGTGCCCGGGCCACCGCGCACCCGGTCCGGCTGCGGCTACTGGTGCTGCTGGCGTTCGCGGCGAGCGGCTACTACGTGCTGAAGCTCGGCGGGCCCGCGGTCTTCTTCTCCAGCAGGCAGGAGATCAGCGCCTCGGTCGCGGACAGCGGGGTCGTGTCCAGCGGGTCCAATGTGGGGTCGGCGTTCCTCAAGGGGTTCGGTACGGTTCCGGCCCTGCTCGCGTTCCTCTTCCTCACCCGGCGGCTGGTGACCTCGCGCCGGGCCCGGCGCTCGCCGTCCACCGTGCTGGTCTGGTTCGCGCTGCTGCTGGTGAACCTGGTCGTGAACAACCCCGTCTCCAACGCCCGTTACTGGTTCCTGACGGTGCTGGTCTCACTGCTGTTCACCGCGTTCCCGGCCAGTGCGGCGATGTACCGCTCAGTGCTGGCCATGGGCGTGATCGGGGCCCTGGTGCTGTTCCCGTACGCCGACCGGTTCCGCTACGACGACTCCGGGTACCGGCCGGTGCAGTCGTCGTCGGTCTTCGAGCCGCTTGCCACCAAGGACTACGACCAGAGCGTCATGTTCGCCAACACCATCTCCTGGGTCGACACCCGGGACCACACCTACGGGCGCCAACTGGCGGGCTCCGCCTTCTTCTTCGTGCCGCGGGCGGCGTGGAGCGGAAAGCCGGAGGACACCGGGGTGCGGGTCGGGCAGTGGATGGGGATGAACATGACCAACCTCTCGGCGCCGCTGTGGACCGAGCTGTGGGTCGACTTCGGCGCCCCCGGCATGATCGGCGGCTTCGCCGTGATCGGGTACGCGGCCGCGCGCACCGACCGCCGGTACGCGCGGGCGGTCTCCCGGGACGGTCCGGGGCCCGGCAGCGTCCTTGCCATCGCGGCTCCGCTGATCGCCGGGTACACCTTCATCCTGCTGCGCGGCCCGCTGTTGCAGGCGGCCGGGAAGCTGGCCATCGCCGCACTGTGCCTGGCGCTGGTCACGAGTTTCAGGGACCGGAACGAACAGCGGTCGCACTGACCGCGGCTGGTTCCGCAGCGCCGCGACGGGTCAGCCGCGCCACCCGGGTCCAGGTGGCGATCGCCTTGCAGACGGAGCCCAGGCACAGGCCCCAGGCGGCGCCCGGTACCCCGCCGAGCAGGTATCCCCCGGTCAGGAAGGCCACCGCGGCGAGCGAGAAGACCACCTGGATGGAGAGCGTGGTGCGCGGATCGAGCAGTCTCAGCGCCAGCAGTCCGCAGGTGCCGACGGCCATCGCCGCGTACTGGCTGCCGGTCGCGGGGAGCAGCGCCGCCGCCGTGGGCCAGGTGTCGCCGAGCAGATGGCGGCCCACTCTCGCGGGCAGCAGGGCGAGAACGGTGGCCCAGCCCGCGGCGGTCGCCGCCAGGACCGCGGCCAGGGCCGCGGTGGCCCGGACCCTGAGCCGGTCGGTGGCGAGCCGTCCGAGCAGCGGCGGGCCGAAGCCGGTGGCGGAGGTGAACAGCACGTTCAGCGGGCCGAAGAGGGTGGTCGCGCCGCGCAGCGCGCCGACCACGAGCGGGTTGCCGACCACGCCCAGGCCGAGCACGGAGAGCTGGCTGGTGGCGTTGCCCACCCCGAACTCGACGACGAACCGCCGGCCGAGGTGGCCGCGCCGCAGCAGGGGCCGAAGCCGCACGGGGCTGCCGGCGGTCCGGCGGTGCAGCACGGTACCGGACAGCAGGAGCGCGGGCAGTGCGGAGAGGCCCCAGACGGTGACGAGCCGGGCGGCCGAGGTGCCGTGCGGCTGTACGGTCAGCGCGCCGAGCACGCAGACCAGCCGGAGCGTGTCCGCGGCCAGGGCCAGGTGCTGTGCCTGGAGCGTGGCGAAGGCGTAGCGGGCCGTGTCCTGCCCGAGGACGACGGGCAGGACGAGTCCCAGCATCATCAGGGCCCGTGCCGTGTCGCCCGGAAGTACCGCGCAGACCGCGGCGAGCAGGGCGCCGAGGAGCGCCGAGACGAGCAGGGTGAAGCCGACCGCGGACCGGCAGGCGCCGCGGGTCTCCTCGCCCGCGCCGCGGCGCAGCACCAGCGGCTGTCCGGTGTAGGCGCCGAAGACACCGAGCAGCACGGTGAAGACCAGGTACACGCCGGAGAACCGTGCGAAGTCGGCGACGGTGGAGAGCCGGGCCGCCACCACCAGGACCAGGATGTTGGTGAGCGCCGCCACCCCCTGGTCCGCGACCGAGCAGACGATCGCGGTGCGTGCCTTCATCTGTGTCCCGCGGTGCTGCTGTGGTCGCTGCCGCCGTTGCCGCTGTACCGGGTGCCGCCGTCCAGGGTGCGCAGCCCCATCGTCTCGGTGGGGTCGCCCGCGCGGCCGCCCTCGGCCCGGTCGGATCCGTCCGGCTGTCCGTGGCCGTCCTGCCCGTCACGTCCCTGTCCTTGTGTCCGCCGGTTGCGGGCGCGGCGATTGGCCGCCTTCCCCCGCGCCCGGCGCTCCAGCCGTCCGTGACCGGGGTGCAGCAGGGTGCCGAGTACGGACCCGCCCGCGGCGCCGATGATCTCGCGGATCCGCTCCAGGTCGCTGCGGTGCACCTCGCGCGGGTCGCAGACCACCACGACGCCCTCCACGCGGTCGATGAGCGCGACGGCGTCGGCGTACGAGAGTACGGGCGGGGCCAGCACGATGACGACGGCTCCGGGCCGGCCGCCCTCGGCGACGATCCGGCCGACGGGCTCGGAGGTCAGGGCGCGGGGCACATTGTCCATCCGGCGGCCCGCGATCAGGGTGAAGGCCCCCGATCCGGGCACGTCCACGTTGGTGCGGCTGTCCGAGGGCCAGCCCCGTTCGTCGCGCTCCGCGGCCCAGCGGGGCCGGCCGCCCCGGGTCGCGGCGCCGAGGTCCCTGGCCAGGGACGGGGTGCGCAGATCCGCTTCGACGAGCAGGACGTCACGGCCCATCTCGGCGAAGGCGGCCGCCAGGTTGACCGCGGCGGCGGCGGCCATGTCGTTGTCCCCGCGGGGCGCCGTGACCAGGAGCCGTCGGCGCTCGGCGAACGAGGGGTCGTAAGCGAGCCGGAAGGCCACCGCCCGGTACTCCTCGGCCAGCCGGCTGCCGCTGCGTCCGATGGCGAGCAGCTGGCCCGCCGCGGCGCGGTCCCTGGGCAGGGTGCCGAGCAGCGGGGCGCCGAGCGAGCGGACGAGTTCCCTGGTGGAGCGGACCGCCGGGTCGAAGACGAGCCGTACCCAGGAGAGCAGCAGGCCGAGGGCGAGCCCAACGACGCCGCCGAGCCCGAGGAGCAGGGGAAGTCCCGCGCCGGTGGGCCGCTCCGGTGCGACCGGCTTCTTGTTCAGATAGCCCGGTGTGGTGTCGAGGGCGCGCAACTCCGAGATCTTCTGGCTGAGTCCGGAGATGGCGACGATCAGGTTGGCGCGGGCGCTGGTGACGTCGCTGCCGACGGTGCCGGTCTCCTGCTCGGCCAGCCGGTCGCGCTGTTCGGTGAGCGGCTTCAACTGGGCGCGGTAGCCGTCGACCATGTTGTCGATGCTGTTCTCGGTGCGCTCCCGGCGGATCTCCAGGTAGGCCTCGGCCAGTGCCTGGGCCCGTGCCCTGGCCTGTTCGGGGTCGCGGGCGGTGTAGGAGAACCTGAGCACCAGGGTGTTGGGCGGGTTGGTGACCTGGAGGCCGGTCAGCAGCTTTCCGACCTCCACCGTGTCGCCGTGCTTGACCAGCGAGCCGACGGCCACGGTACCCACGGCGTCACTGACGGCGGTCTGGCGTTCGGAGCCGATGTTGATGCCCTTGTCGGCCGAGGCGCCCGCGGCGAACGGGTCCGAGGTGGCCGAGCGCACCGACACCTCGCCGGTGGAGGTGTAGGTGTCCTCGCCGCTCAGGGCGAGCCAGCCGCCGCCGAGCAGTCCGACGACCACGCCGCACGCGAGCAGCGCGCGGTAGCGCAGGAGCTGGCGGAACTGGTCCCGCAGCAGCGCGGGTTCGTCCTGATCCTCCAGGGCGCGGATCGGCTGGGTCATCGGCGTGGTCTCCCTTGGGTGTCCTGAAGGACCTCGGTGAGCAGTGCGTCGAAGCGGGCGAGACCGGCCTCCCGGCCGAGGTGACGTGCCACGTACCTGGGTCCGTGGGCGCCGAGCTCGTCGGCGGCGGCCGGCTGCTCGACGAGTTTGCGGACGGCCGCCAGCACCGCGGCCGGGTCCTCGGGGGCGACGAGGAGCCCGGCGCCGGAGCGCTGCACCTCCTGGGCGGTGCCCCCCTCGTCAGCCACCGAGGCGACGACGGGGCGGCCCGAGACGAAGTACGAGGTCAGCTTGGAGGGCACGCTCATGTCGAGTACGGATGCGCGCTGGGTCACGGCGAGGACGTCGGCGGCGGCCAGGACGTCGGTGAACTCCTCCGCCCCCGCCGCCGGCAGGAAGTCGAGGTTGGGCAGCCCGGCCGCGCGGGCCAGCAGCGCCTCGCGTTGGTTGCCGTCGCCCATCAGCACGATGCGTATCCCGGGGGCGAGCCGGGCCGCGTCGACGAGGACCTCCAGGCCCTGTTTGAGTCCCATGTTGCCCGAGTGCAGAACCACCGGGGTGTCCTCGCGCCAGCCCAGGCGCGCCCTGGTCATGGCACGGTCAGCCGAAGGGGCCTGTACGTGGCTCCAGTTGGGCACCAGCCGGATGCGTCCCGGGTCGACTCCGTAGGCGGTGACCCGGGGGACGAAGCTCTCGTGGATGACGCCGACGAGCGAGGCGGCGCGCAGCGCGTACTCCTCGGCCCGGGACGCCACCGCCGCCGCCCGGCCGCCGCCGCGGATACCGCTCTGCGCGGCGGCGGCGCCCATCAGGTCCTGCACGACGGGTATGTACGGGACCCGGTGGCGACGGGCCAGCCGGGCGCCCAGGATGCCGCCCGCGAGGCTCGGCATCTGGGAGATCACCGCGTCCGCCCGCACCGCGGGCGGTGAGACCAGCCCGTGCGCGAGGACGGATGCCTCGAACGCGGCTCTGCGCAGGGCGCTCTGACGAGGCGGCACATAGTGTCTTCGCCGGTGGACCGTCACCCCCGAGCGCTCCTCCTCGGCCCGCCACACACCCCGGTACTCCGGCTCGGTCCGCCAGGACGGATAGTGCGGCATCCCGGTCAGCACATGGGTCTCGGCGCCGGACGCGGCCCAGTGCTCGGCGAGTTGCGCGGCGTACGGGCCGATACCGGTCAGCTCCGGTGCGTAGTTGGTCGAGACCACCAGCAGTCGGCGGTGCTGGAACGGCTTGTGCTGATCTGCGTCTGGCATCGGACGGTCGCCTTCCCCCGGAGCCACCTGTGTTCCCCCCAAGGAACAGCCCCAAAAGTGAGCTTATCCGTTCACGAGATGAGCAAGTGGTCTTCACAGTAAGGTCGTTGCACGATCAACACCGATACCGATATCCCACCGGACCGGATGCGATGTCCGGAAACCTGCCGGTGGGACACGGAGATCACGTTCACCGTGGGGGGAGAGAACGGATGGTGCACAGGGTCGGCTACGCGCCGGGGGTCTACGACCTGTTCCACATAGGTCACCTCAACATCCTGCGGCATGCCCGCAGCCAGTGCGACTACCTGGTCGCGGGGGTCGTCTCGGACGAGATGGCCGTGCTCGCGAAGGGCCACAGACCGGTCATTCCGCTGCCGGAGCGGCTGGAGATCGTCCGGAGCGTCCGGTATGTGGACGCCGCGTTCGTCGAGACCGTCCCCGACAAGGTGGAGACCTGGCAGCAGGTCAGGTTCGACGTCATCTTCAAGGGGGACGACTGGCGGGACACGGAGAAGGGAAAACGGCTCGAACGCGACTTCGCCGAGGTCGGCGTGGAGGTCGTCTACTTCCCGTACACCGTGCACACGTCCAGCACCCAGCTGCGCCGGGCGCTGGACTCGCTGGTCAGCCTGCCCGGAGCGCTTTCAGCTCCCTGAACCACTTGATGAGGAACGCCACCAGGAACAGCGCGTGCACGGCGGCGAGCACGGCATAGCCGATCCGGAACACCGTCTCGTCGCCGAGCAGCAGGAACATCAGGCAGAACACCCCGTAGTCGGCCGGCAGCAGCGCCACGGCCCGCAGCTTCGAGACCCCCTGCCCGGGCCCGGCGTCACCGGCCGGCCCGGGACGGGCGGCGGCCCTGCCCAGTTGTTCACGCAGCAGCCCCGCGCAGAAGGTCAGCACGGCCACGAACAGGAAGCCGAGCGGCAGGAGCAGCCAGCCGTCGGCCGGCAGGGCGAAATAGCGCTGGAACGAGATCAGTACGACGGTGTGGACGAGGATCATCTTGGCGCAGTCGACGACGTGGTCGAGCCATTCGCCGTCGGGGCCTCCCCGGCCGGTGAGCCGGGCGAGCTGCCCGTCGGCCGAGTCGAGGGCGAATCCCACGGCCAGCCCCGCGTAGACCAGGAGGGCCAGCCCCCACGTGGGCCTGGCCAGGGCCACGGACGCGAGGGCGGCGAAGGTGAACGCCGCGCTCACCGCCGTGACTTGGTTGGGTGTCATGCCCAGCCGGAACGCGACGGCCGCGAAGACCCGGCCGGCCGGCCGGTTCACGTACCGCGAGTAGAGCGAAACCCCCTTGGCCGACTTCTGCGCCCCGCGCAGCTCACGCAGCACCGTTCCCGTGCTTTCCATACGCCCCCCAGCGTGTCGCCGTTGTCCACAGCTCCGGCGGCGCATCGACCGCTCCGCCGGAGCCGCATCATGGCACGCGGAACCCGTCGCGGGGGCCGGATCGCCCCGGCCCGGCCGGCAGATCCGGGCCCGCCGGCTAAGCCGGACCGGCCGGGCGGCAGGCGGTGGGCCGGGGACCGCACGGGTCAGACGGAGGCGGTGCGGCACTCCGGGTGGCCCCAGCCCTGGTCGTTCTTCGCGATCGTGTCCTTGGCCGCGTACGGCTTCCCGCAGTGGCAGCGCCCCGCGAACCTGGCGCGGATGGTGGCGCCGGAGCGGGCCGCGCCGCCCGTGCTCTTCGCCGCACCACCCGTGCTCCTGGCCGCGCCGTCGGCCCGACGCCCTTCGGAGGCGCGGGCGGCCACGGGCACCGGCAGGTCCGCGGAACCCTGCGAGGTGCCTGCCGCCCGCTGCGCCACGGCCACCTCACTGGCCGCCTGGTCGGCGAGCGCGTTCAGCGGGTCGCCGTCCACCTGGTGGGCGGGCACGTAGACGAAGTCCACGGCCCGGCCGGTCAGCAGGGCGTCGATGCGGGCCACCAGATCGCGGTTGGCGACGGGTTTGCCGGCCGAGGTCTTCCAGCCGTTGCGCTTCCAGCCCCGCAGCCACTTGGTGACGGCGTTCATCGCGTACTGCGAATCCATCCGGACCTCGAGCGGCACACCGGGGTCGACGGACTCCAGCAGCTCCTGCAGCGCGGTCAGCTCGGCGACGTTGTTGGTGGCGGTGCCCAGCGGTCCCGCCTCCCACCGAAAAGGCCTGCCCTCCGCGTCGGCCACCACATACGCCCAGGCCGCAGGCCCCGGATTACCCTTCGATGCCCCGTCACACGCGGCGATCATGCGCTCGTTCATACCCCTGATCATGCCAGCGCCGGGGGGCCATGAGTCCCGCCGGTGCGGGAGCCGGCGCCCGCACCGCCGCAGCAGCCCGCTCCCGGCACCCGCCCCACCTGGCACCTTCACGGTACGTAGCGGTTCGGAGTGCGACGGACCCGGAGCGCTGGTTCTCTGAGTGAGCCCGCTCTTCCCTACCGTTCAAGGAGCGACGATGAGCGTTGCAGGAGAAACCGGCCGAGCCGATCAGATGCGCGAGAAGGCCAGGCACATGACCGAGGCCGCGGAGCGCACCAACGACCCGGAGCAGCGCCGACGGCTCCAGGAGAAGGCCCGCAAGCTGCACGAGCAGAGCGAGCAGCAGGCCGGCCGGGGCGGCAGCGACCTCCCCCAGTAGCACCGCGTCACAGGTACGGCCGATGGACTGCCACCCTTCCATGAGTGGGTGGCAGTCCATTGAGTCGTTCACCGGACCGCCGCGGGAACGCGCCGGTCCAAAGCGCATACCTGAGGGCTGTCCCGCGAGCCCGCGTCCCGCCGGAGCTGAGGCCCGGACCTGCCCGGAGGAGTTCGGTCATCACTCCCTACGATGGTCCCCTCCGCCGGGGGCATCGGGTCCTCGCACGGGAGTCAGGGGCATTCATGAGCCGTCATCCGGTCACCGTGGTCACCGGCGGCAGCCGCGGAATCGGCGCGGCGGTCTGTGTACGTCTGGCGGGCGACGGGCACGACATCGCACTGGGCTACCGCTCCGACGCGACGGCGGCCGAGGCCGTCGCCCGGAACGTGCTGGAGACGGGCCGGCGCTGTGTCACGGTACGGCTGGACACGACCGACGAGGCAGGTGTCGACCGGCTCTTCGAGTCCGCGGCCGCCGAGCTCGGGCCGGTCACCGGGCTGGTCAACAACGCGGGTGTCGGCGGCCCGACGGGCCCGCTCGCGGACGCCGACGCGGCCGGACTCCGACGCGCCCTGGACGTCAATGTCATCGGGTACCTGCTCTGTGCGCGGCGGGCCGTGCGCGATATGAGCCGGACCGGCGGCGGGGCCATCGTGAACATGTCCTCGGCTGCCGCCACCCTCGGCAGCCCCGGCGAGTACGTCCACTACGCCGCCGCCAAGGCAGCGGTGGACACGATGACCATCGGCCTGTCCAAGGAGGTCGCCGCAGCCGGCATCCGGGTCAACGCGGTGTCGCCCGGCATCATCCGGACCGGGTTCCACGAGGACCCCGAGCGCCCCGACAGGGCCGCCGCCGGCATCCCACTGGGCCGGCCCGGTCAGCCGGAGGAGGTCGCCGGAGCCGTCGCCTGGCTGCTCTCGGACGACGCCTCGTACGCCACCGGGGCGATTCTGCGCGTGGCGGGCGGGCGCTGACGTGGCGTTGCGCGGTGCCCGGTTCCGGCAGGCGTCGCACTGATGCCGGAGCCCGGCTCTCAGCCACCGCCGGTGGGCGGCCTGGGGCGCGGCTGGTACCGGGGTGACTGCCATGTGCATTCGGCGGTCTCGAACGGCGCCGAGCTGACGCCGGAGCGGCTGGTGGCCGACGCACGTGCGGCAGGACTTGTCTTCCTCGCCGCCACCGAGCACAACACCGTCGAGACGCATGCCGCCTGGGCCCGGCAGGCCGACGACGAACTGCTGGTGATCCTGGGCCAGGAGGTCACCACCCTGACCGGGCACTGGCTCGCTCTGGGCATCCCCCCGGGGCGAGTGGTCGACGGGCGCTACGGCGTGCGGGACGACCTGATCGGCCGGCAGCTGGACGAGGTTCACCGAGCCGGCGGACTCTGCGTCGCGGCCCACCCGCACGCGCCGTATCCCTCGGGCACCTTCATGTACCCGTACCGGGGCTTCGACGTGGTCGAGGTGTGGAACGGGCAGTGGAGTTCGGACGTCCCCTGGCAGGCGGACAACGAGGCGGCCCTGGCCGAATGGGGGCGCGGCCTGGCCGCGGACATCCACCGGGGACGGTGGCGGCCTGCCGTCGGGAACAGTGACGCTCATCTCGCGGGCCAGATCGGCACCCCGCACACCGTCGTACTGGCCGACGGGCTGCGTGCCGACGCGATCCTCGCCGGCATCCGCGCCGGCCGGAGCTGGATCGCCGGATCGGCCGCGGTCGAGCTGTCGTTCACGGTCTCGGCAGGCGAGCGGCGCGCCGGGATCGGCGAGCTGCTGGAAACGGGTGGTGAGGCGGCCGTGGCAAGGGCGGACGTACGCGGTGTGCCGTCGGGCACGGTCAGCTTTCGCACCGAACGGGGAGAGGCGCACCGCGTGTCCCTTCCCGATGCGGGACCTGGCGTCGCGCAGTGGCAGTTCAGCGCAGCGGAGTCGGCGTTCGTCCGGATCGAGGTACGGCATCGCGAGGGGCACATGGCGGCGCTCAGCAATCCGGTCGTCCTGGCCTGATCCGGCAGCGCGTCGGCCCGCGCGCCGAGACGGCGACAGGGCGACAGGGCGACAGGGCGACAGGGCGGACGATACGGGCGGGCGCCGACGTCCGGCTGTACCGTGCAGCGGTGACCGGTTCAGGCGGGCTTCCGCTGCTCTTTCTCGACGTCGACGGCCCGCTCCTCCCGTTCGGCCCGGCGACCGGCCCGAGCGGCAGCCACCCGACGTACTCGACCGGGCCGGTTCCGCCCGGAGCCGGGGCACACCCGCTGCTCGCCAGGATCGATCCGGGACTCGGGCCCCGGCTGGCCGCGCTCGACTGCGAGCTGGTGTGGGCGACGACATGGACGCACGAGGCGAACGAGGTCGTCGCGCCGCGGCTCGGGCTGCCGGCGCTCCCCGTGGTGCTGTGGCCCGGCATGTCGTCCGAGGACGTGCGGGACGCACGGGCGGGGCTGCACTGGAAGACCCGCACACTCGTCGAGTGGGCCGGCGGGCGGGCGTTCGCCTGGGTCGACGACGAGATCGGTGAGGCGGACCGGAGATGGGTGGCCGCACACCACGGTAAGCGGGCCCTGCTCCACCGCGTCGATCCCGGGCGCGGTCTCACCGACGACGACTTCCGGCTGCTCGACGCCTGGCTGCGCACGATGTGAGGCCGCCGGTACACCCGCTGCCCGGGTCACAGCGGGGCGGCGCCGCGCACCAGCAGCAGTGCCACATCGGCCGCCGCC
>NZ_JAFMPZ010000182.1 GCF_017353455.1 Streptomyces laculatispora | reverse complement strand
CCGAACCCGACCCCCTGCCTCGGCCGGCCCCCGCCGCCGGCTCGTAGGGAAGATCGGACTCGGGATCGGATCCGGTGGTGTGTCCGGCGGCGGATTCGGGGCCGGGTCCCGCGCCGGATTCGGCGGCGCTGCCCGGCCACTCCGTACGACGCGTCACGGTCTAGCTCTTGGCCGCCGCCGTCTTGGCCGGCTTGGCCTTGCCGGCCGCAGCGGACACCGGCTTCGCCGCACCGTCGGCCGGAGCCGCGGCAGTTCCGGCCGCGTCCGCTCCGGGCTCGGCGGGCGCCGCGTCGGGCCGCACACCGACGCCCAGCTTCTCCAGGATCTTCTTCTCGATCTCGTTGGCGAGATCGGGGTTGTCCTTGAGGAAGTTGCGGGCGTTCTCCTTGCCCTGGCCGAGCTGGTCGCCCTCGTACGTGTACCAGGCACCGGCCTTGCGTACGAAGCCGTTGTCCACGCCCATGTCGATCAGACCGCCCTCGCGGCTGATGCCCTGGCCGTAGAGGATGTCGAACTCGGCCTGCTTGAACGGCGGCGCGACCTTGTTCTTGACGACCTTGACGCGGGTGCGGTTACCGACGGCGTCGGTGCCGTCCTTGAGCGTCTCGATCCGTCGGATGTCGAGGCGCACCGAGGCGTAGAACTTGAGCGCGCGGCCACCGGTGGTGGTCTCCGGCGAGCCGAACATCACACCGATCTTCTCGCGGAGCTGGTTGATGAAGATCGCGGTGGTCTTGGACTGGTTGAGCGCGCTGGTGATCTTCCGGAGCGCCTGGCTCATCAGACGGGCCTGCAGACCCACGTGCGAGTCACCCATCTCGCCCTCGATCTCCGCACGGGGCACCAGGGCCGCGACGGAGTCGATGACGATCAGGTCGAGGGCGCCCGAGCGGATCAGCATGTCCACGATCTCGAGAGCCTGCTCACCGTTGTCCGGCTGGGACAGGATGAGGTTGTCGATGTCGACACCGAGCTTCTTCGCGTACTCGGGGTCGAGGGCGTGTTCGGCATCGATGAAGGCCACCGTGCCGCCGAGCTTCTGCGCGTTCGCCACGGCGTGCAGCGTCAGCGTCGTCTTACCGGAGGACTCCGGTCCGTACACCTCCACCACACGGCCGCGCGGCAGACCGCCGACGCCGAGCGCGACGTCGAGCGCCGTCGAACCGGTGGGAATCACTTCGATGGGCTCGTTCGGCCGCTCGCCGAGGCGCATCACCGCGCCCTTGCCGAATTGCCGTTCAATCTGTGCGAGTGCGGCGTCCAGCGCCTTCTCGCGGTCGTTTCCTGCCATGGGTTCCACCCGATTTGCTTGAGTCGATCGCTTCACGTCTCAGACGCTAACCCCTGCCACTGACAATGGGCCTCGACGTCCTCCCGGCCTGTGGACAACTCCACGGTCGAGCCCGGCAAAACCCGGCCGGAATCCCATGAGAACGGATGTTCGATTTTGGTGTCAAGCGCACCGTGTCACATCGGCTCGCCCCCAGGATAGTGCCCCCGTATCGGGCATTGAGGGAGCCAACGCCATGCATCCGACATCACGCTCAAAGCTGGCGTTTTAGGGGCGCCATCGACCGGCGGCGTCTCCGCTCCTCATCGGGAACCGCGCTCTCAGGGGCGGGGCTGCCGTCCCTGCGGCACCTCGTCCGACCCCTGCCCGCCATCGCCCTCCGGGGCATGCCAGAGCCGGCGCAGCCGCATCGACAGCGGTTCGCCGCGCTGCCACGGGTGCTGGCCCTGCACCCGCGGGTCGTCCGTGACGTCGTACCGCTTCACATAGGCGCCGAGGAAGGCCTGCAGCGTGGCCACGGCGGGGATGGCGATCAGCGCGCCGACGGCGCCCATCAGCGCCGTACCCGCGATCACCGAGCCGAAGGCAACCGCCGGGTGGATGTCCACGGTCCTGGAGGTCAGCTTGGGCTGCAGCACATAGTTCTCGAACTGCTGGTACACCACGACGAACCCGAGGACCCAGAGGGCGTACCAGGGGTCGACGGTGAAGGCGATCAGCATCGGCAGGGCGCCCGCCAGGTAGGTGCCGATCGTGGGGATGAACTGCGACACGAGCCCGACCCAGACCGCGAGCGCCGGCGCGTACGGCACCCCGAGAGCCGCCAGCAGGATGTAGTGCGCGATCCCGGAGATGAGCGCCATCAGGCCGCGCGAGTAGAGATAGCCGCCGGTCTTGGCGACCGCGATCTCCCAGGCCCGCAGCACCTCGGCCTGGCGGGAGGGCGGGAGAACGGAACACAGCCCGCGGCGCAGCCTGGGCCCGTCGGCAGCGAAGTAGAAGGAGAACAGGAAGATCGTCAGCAGCCGGAACAGGCCACCGAGAACGGTGGTCGACACGTCGAGCACACCGGTCGCACTGTTCTGGACGTACTTCTGCAACCAGTCGGAGTGCAGCAGGCTGTCCTGCACCTCGACCCGGGAGAGCTCCGTGTGGAAGCTCTGGTTGACCCAGTTGATCACCGAGTCGAGATACTTCGGGAAGTCCTCCACCATGTCGACGATCTGGCCCGCGAGCATCGAGCCGAGCAGTACGACGAAGCCCGCACTGGCGATCGCCACGGCGAGGAAGACCAGGAAGGTGGCGAGGCCCCGGCGCATACCGGAGGCCGACATACGGCTCACAGCGGGCTCGATGGCGAGCGCCAGGAAGAAGGCGATCAGCACATTGATCAACAGCCCGATGAGCTGGTCGAACGCCCAGCTCCCGAGCCGGAAACAGGCGTAGAGCGCAAGGGCCAGCACCATCGCACGAGGCAGCCAGGCGGGCATGCGGACCTGCCCGGTGCCGGACGGCGGGGCCGGCGGGACGGGCGCGGTGGGGGGCGGCTGGGTCTGAGCGGTCTCGTCTGTCGGTGCCACGCATCCAGTCTCGCCTACGGCTGCGACACGCTGTCGCGCACCCCGGGCAACCGCCACCCGGCGCAGGGCTCTGAGCTGTGCGTCAGCGCTTGTCCGCGGGGATGCCCACTGCCGTGCAGACTCCGCGCCAGACGTCCTTGGCGTCCCAGCCGGCGGCCAGCGCCTGATGCACCGTGCGCCCGCCGAGCTCGGCCATCACATGGTCGCGCGCGAAGGAGTCGGCGTAGCCCGCGCCGAAGTGGTCCGCCATCCGTTCCCAGAAAATCGTCAACCGCATGCCCTCAGTATCCCGCTCCTGAGAGTGCAGCCGGGCCGCCTGCCCTTGCCGGGAGCACATACCGGCCTACGGTCGGTCCATGGCTGGAACTGGAGAAAGTCCCCTCAACCGTGCCGAGCAGTTCATCTGGCTCACGGCCCGTGTCCTCGAGCAGCGGCGGTTCGCCCATCACTTCCTGAAAGGAAGTGCGGATGCCGTGGAAACGGCGCTCGCCGCCTACCTCAATGAGGACGGCGGATACGGTCACGCGCTCGAACCCGATCTGCGGGGCCCCGTCAGTCAGCCGCTGCACACGGCCCACGCGCTGAGCGTCCTCGACTCCATCGGCCGCTGCAACGGGCTCCGGGTGGAGCGGATCTGCCGTTTCCTTACGGATGTGTCCACAAAGGAGGGGGCGCTGCCCGCACTCCTTCCCTCGCAGCGCGGCTATCCGGCCGCGCCGTTCATTCCGATCGTCGACGACCCGCCGGCCGAGCTGCTGGCCACCGGGCCCGTGGTCGGGCTGCTGCACCGCAACGCGGTGTGGCATGCCTGGCTGTTCCGGGCCACCGACTTCTGCTGGGCGGCCGTCGATGCCCTTCAGGTGTCGCATCCGTACGAGATCGAGGCGGCCGTCGCCTTTCTCGACGGAGCCCCGGACCGGTCGCGGGCCGAGGCCGCCGCCGATCGCCTGGGGCGCCTGGTGCGCGAACAGCGGCTCGCCGTGCTGGATCCGGAGCAGCGCGCGGAGTACCCGGTGGCGGCCGGCTACGCGCCCGGCGAGCAGCACTTCCCGTACGACTACGCCCGCGCCCCGGAGTCGCTCGCCCGCCGGTGGTTCACCGACGCGGAGATGGATCTGTCGCTGGACCACCTGGCGGCCGGCCAGGAGGCGGACGGCGGCTGGCCGGTGACCTGGCGGCAATGGGCACCGGGGACCGCGCTGGAGGGGCGGCCCCTGGTGACCCTCAGGGCGTTACAGACGTTGCGCGCGCACGGGCGCGGCCTCGGCTGACCCGGGCCGCCCCAGCCCTCGTGTGGTCAGCCGAGGGCGCGCACTGCGGCGGTGACGACCACGGCAGCGCACACCACCACGAGGAAGGGGGCGCGCAGGACGAGCGCGAGCGCTGCCGCGGCGAGACCCGCGCCCCTGGCGTCCAGTACCAGCTGGTGTCCGTCACCGAAGGTCTGCTGCGCGGTCAGGGCGGCCAGAAGTGCCACCGGAAGCAGCGCGGCGAGGCGCTGCACGAGGGGGCGTTCCAGGGCTCCGGCGGGCACCAGAAGGCCGAGGAGCTTGGCGAGGTAGCAGCCGACGGTGGTGAGCGCGATGGCGATCCAGACGTTCATCGGCCGCCCTCCGGCGTGATCGTGCCCGAATCCTTGGCGTTCTCGGGCCCCGGGCCCTTGTCGCGTCCCTTCATGAAGAGGACGACGGGCGCCGCGAGCGCGGACACCAGTACGGGCACCCCGGCGGGCAGTACCGGCAGCAGGCCGAGGGCGAGGACGACCGCGAGCCCGGCGGTGACGCGCTCCGTCGTGGTCTTCAGCATCGGCGCGAGCAGGGCGAGGAAGACGGCGGGACTGGCCGCGTCCAGCCCCCAGGCGTCGGTGTCGCCGAGCGCCTCGGCACCCAGGGCGCCGACCAGGGTGGTGAGGTTCCACAGCACGTAGAGCGTGAGCCCGGTGACGGTGAAGCCGATCCGGGCGGCCCGCCGGGTGGGCTGGGGCAGCGTCACGGCTGTCGTCTCGTCGATCACCCAGTGGGCGGCGAAGGGGCGCACGGCGCGCGGGAGGACGAGCAACTGCGACAGCCGCAGGCCGTAGAACGAGTTGCGTACGCCGAGGAAGAAGGCGCCGGCTGCCGCGGTGTACGGATTGCCGCCCGCGGCGAGGGCGCCCACCAGGGCGAACTGGGAGGCGCCGGTGAAGACGAGGAGGCTGAGCGCGCAGGTCTGCAGCAGGCTCAGTCCGGAGCCGGCCGAGGTGACGCCGAAGGCGAAGCCGGAGAGTCCGACGGCGATGCCGACGCCGAGCGCGTCACGTACGACGGCCGCGTCCGGCTTGGCCCCGGCGGTGATCACACTGCCGCCGGCCGCTTCGCCGGCTCTCTGAGGTGCTGTCTGTTCTGCCACGTCCGGAACGCTACCCGGGCAGCTCAGGGCCGGTCTTGTACGTTCTTGCACGTTCGCGCTGGTAGGCGCCCGGTGGCACGCCCACGATCCGGGTGAAGTGGCGGTTGAGATGCGGCTGGTCGGTGAAGCCGACCTCGGCTGCCGCCACCGCGGGAGGCGTGCCCGCGTCGAGCATCCGGCGCGCACGGCGGACCCGGGCGTCGGTGAGCCAGGTGTGCGGCGGCATTCCGTACTGCTTCTTGAAGGCTCTCAGCAACGCGAACGGGCTTGTGCCCAGTTCGGTGGCCAGGGCCTCCAGCGTGGGCGGCCCGGCCATCCTGCTCTCCAGTATGGCACGGGCACGCTCCGCGTCCCGCGCGCCCGCCGCCCGGGGCTCGAAGGTGGGAAGCGCGCTGCCGTGCCGGGTGAGCAGGCGCGTGACCATGACCCGCAGCACGCTGTCCGCGGCGAGTGCGTTGCCCTCCTCCGCCGCGCGGTGGACCTCGCCGATCAGCCGGGCCGCGTACGGATCGACCACGCCGGTCTCCGTGAAGCCGACCGTGCCGCGCAGGCTCGTCGTATCGGCCGCGATGTCGTTGATCACCTGTGCGGACGGGTAGAGCGTGGCGTACACCCACCCCTCGGGCACACCGGCGCGGGCGGTGTGCGGCACCTCAGGGTTGATCATGACGACGGTGCCGGGACCCGCGTGGACGGTGCCGCCGGGCAGCCCGACGTCCTCGACCCCGTGGCTGATGGTGCCGAACACATAGCCCTCGTGGCTGTGGCGCGGGAAGGTGTGACGGACGTAGCGGGCCCGCAGCAGGTCGAGATCGGGCAGCTCCGCGTACTGCCAGTGCCTCGCCCACTCCCCCGGTCCCGCGGTTCCCGCCATACCCGGATTCTCGCAGCTCGCGACGGGGTTACCGACCCTGGCCACGCCGCCCGCGAAAACGGCCGGAGCGCGTGGCCCGGCCCGGTCGCACGGCGGCGTCGCGGCCGTTGTCAGTGGCGGGGTGCACGATGGGGAACATGACCGGCTCCGCACTCGATTCGTTCTCCTCCGCGACCCGCAGCTGGTTCACGGGCGCCTTCAGCGCCCCGACGGCCGCGCAGGAAGGCGCCTGGCGGGCGATCGGCGCCGGGTCGGACGTGCTGGTCGTCGCGCCGACCGGATCGGGCAAGACCCTGGCCGCCTTCCTCGCCGCCCTGGACCAGCTGACGGCGGTCCCGCCGCCCGCCGAGGCGAAGAAGCGCTGCCGGGTGCTGTACGTATCGCCCCTCAAGGCCCTCGCGGTCGATGTGGAGCGCAATCTCCGCTCCCCGCTCACCGGCATCCGCCAGGAGTCGGTGCGCCTGGGACTGCCCGAGCCCGAGGTGCGCGTGGGGATCCGCTCGGGCGACACCCCGCCCGCCGAGCGCCGGTCGATGGCGACCAGGCCGCCGGACATCCTGATCACCACACCCGAGTCCCTGTTCCTGATGCTGACCTCCTCGGCCCGGGAGGCTCTGGCCGGGATCGAGACGGTGATCCTGGACGAGGTGCATGCCGTCGCGGGCACCAAGCGCGGCGCCCATCTCGCCCTGTCGCTGGAGCGTCTCGACGAACTGCTGCCGCGGCCGGCCCGCCGGATCGGCCTGTCCGCCACGGTCCGTCCGGTCGACGAAGTGGCGCGGTTCCTCTCCCCGCAGCGCAGGGTCGAGATCGTCCAGCCGCCGTCCACCAAGCAGTTCGATCTGTCGGTGGTCGTGCCGGTCGAGGATCTGGGCGAGCTCGGCGGCTCCCCCGCCGCCGGCCCGGACACCGCGGGCCAGGCGGACAAGCCGTCGATCTGGCCGCATGTGGAGGAGCGGATCGCCGATCTCGTCCAGGCGCACCGCTCCACCATCGTCTTCGCCAACTCCCGCCGTCTCGCCGAGCGGCTCTGCAACCGGCTCAATGAGATCGCGTACGAGCGGGCCACCGGCGAGACGATGCCGGAGGCCCACTCACCCGCCGAGATCATGGCCGAGTCGGGTGCCGCGAAGGGGGCGCCCGCTCTGCTCGCGCGGGCGCACCACGGATCGGTCTCCAAGGAGCAGCGCGCCCAGGTCGAGGAGGACCTCAAGGCGGGCAGACTGCCCGCGGTGGTCGCCACCTCCAGCCTGGAGCTGGGCATCGACATGGGCGCGGTCGACCTGGTGATCCAGGTCGAGTCACCGCCGTCGGTCGCCTCCGGGCTGCAGCGGGTCGGCCGTGCCGGACACCAGGTGGGCGCGGTGTCCACCGGGGTCGTCTTCCCGAAGTACCGCGGTGATCTGGTGCAGGCGGCGGTGGTCACCGAGCGGATGCGCGAGGGTTCCATCGAAGCGCTGCGGATCCCGTCCAATCCGCTGGACGTGCTGGCCCAGCAGCTGGTCGCGATGGTCGCTCTGGACAGCTGGCAGGTGGACGACCTGCTGGCCGTGACCCGCCGGGCCGCCCCTTTCGCCTCGCTTCCCGAGTCGGCGTTCACCGCCGTGCTCGACATGCTGGCCGGCCGCTACCCGTCCGACGCCTTCGCCGAACTGCGTCCGCGCGTGGTCTGGGACCGCGTCGCGGGTACGGTCACGGGCCGTCCCGGCGCCCAGCGGCTCGCCGTCACCTCCGGTGGCACCATCCCCGACCGCGGACTGTTCGGGGTCTTCCTGGCGGGCGCCGACCCCAAGAAGGGCGGCGGCCGGGTCGGTGAGCTGGACGAGGAGATGGTGTACGAGTCCCGGGTCGGCGATGTCTTCACGCTGGGCACCACGTCCTGGCGGATCGAGGACATCACCCGCGACCGGGTGCTGGTGTCGCCCGCGCCCGGCGTCCCCGGCCGGCTGCCGTTCTGGAAGGGTGACCAGCTGGGCCGCCCGCTGGAGCTGGGCCGCGCTCTGGGAGCCTTCCTCCGCGAGCTCGGCGGGCTGTCCCCCCAGGACGCGCGGCAACGGCTGCTGGCCGCGGGCCTGGACACCTGGGCCGTGGACAACGTGCTGTCGTACATCGGCGAGCAGCGCCGGGCCTGTGGTCACGTACCGGACGACCGGACGATCCTCGTCGAGCGTTTCCGCGACGAGCTGGGCGACTGGCGCGTCGTCGTGCACTCACCGTTCGGTGCCCAGGTGCACGCCCCGTGGGCGCTCGCGCTCAGCGCCCGCCTCGCCGAGCGGTACGGCATGGACGCCCAGGTCATGCACGCCGACGACGGCATCGTCCTCAGGCTGCCCGACGCCGACATGATGGGCCTGGACCTCCTCGACTTCGACCCGGTGGACCAGGAGCGGGCCTCCGACTCCGGCGGCGGGGCACCGGCCCCACTGTCGAACGCCCCCCGGGACGGCGACCAGCCCCCCGTCGGCGCCGCCGATGTGGCCTTCGACCAGGGCGAGATCGGACAGATCGTCACCGACCAGGTCGGCGGTTCCGCCCTGTTCGCCTCCCGGTTCCGGGAGTGCGCGGCCCGGGCGCTGCTGCTCCCGCGGCGCAGCCCCGGCAAGCGCACACCGCTGTGGCAGCAGCGGCAGCGGGCCGCCCAGCTCCTCCAGGTCGCCTCCGAGTTCGGCTCCTTCCCCATCGTTCTCGAAGCGGTGCGCGAATGCCTCCAGGACGTGTTCGACGTCCCGGGACTCACGGAAGTGATGGGCGATCTGGAAGCACGCCGGATCCGTCTGGTCGAGGTGACGACCCAGGAGCCCTCACCGTTCGCGCGCTCGCTCCTGTTCGGCTACGTCGCGCAGTTCCTGTACGAGGGCGACTCCCCCCTCGCCGAGCGGCGGGCCGCCGCGCTCTCCCTCGACTCCCACCTCCTGGCCGAGCTGCTGGGCCAGGCGGAGCTGCGCGAGCTGCTCGACGCCGACGTCCTGACCGAACTGGAGCGGGAGCTCCAGTGGCTGACCGAGGACCGCCGGATCAAGGACATCGAAGGCGTCGCCGATCTGCTGCGGGTCCTCGGGCCGCTCACCACCGCGGAACTGACCGAGCGCGGGGCCGAACCACCGTGGGCACAGGAGCTGTCATCGGCCCGCCGGGCCATCCGGGTCCGGATCGGCGGCGGCGAGCACTGGGCGGCGATCGAGGACGCCGGACGGCTGCGCGACGCACTGGGCACGGCGCTCCCGGTCGGCGTGCCGGAGGCGTTCACCGAACCGGTGAAGGACCCGCTCGGCGACCTCCTCGCCCGCTACGCCCGTACGCACGGCCCGTTCACCTCCACCGCGGCCGCCGCCCGCTTCGGTCTCGGCACCGCGGTCACCGACGGAGCGCTGCAACGGCTGGCGGCCTCCGGCCGGATCGTCCAGGGGGAGTTCCATCCCGCCGGCATCGGCCAGGAGTGGTGCGACGCCACGGTGCTGCGGCGGCTGCGGCGCCGCTCGCTCGCCGCGCTCCGGCATGAGCTGGAGCCGGTCCCGCCCGCCGCCCTCGCGGGCTTCCTGCCCCAGTGGCAGCATCTCGGCGGCAACAGCCTGCGCGGAATCGACGGACTGGCCCGTGCCATCGAGCAGTTGCAGGGCGCTCCCGTCCCCGCGTCGGCGCTGGAGAAGCTGGTCCTGCCCGGCCGTGTCACCGGTTACTCCCCCGCGCTCCTCGATGAACTCACCACTACCGGCGAGGTCGTGTGGGCGGGTGCGGGCGCGCTCCCCGGCAAGGACGGCTGGCTCTCCCTCTACCTGGCCGACAGCGCGCCCCTGCTCCTGGCTCCCCCGCGCCCGCTCGAACTCAGCGCACTGCACGAATCCGTACTCACCGCTCTGACCGGCGGATACGGACTCTTCTTCCGCCAGATCGCCGATCAGGTCCGGGCCACCACTCACCCGGACTGCACCGACCCACACCTCGCGGACGCTCTCTGGGACCTCACCTGGTCGGGCCGGCTCACCAACGACACCCTCGCACCGCTGCGTTCACTCCTCGGCTCCGGTCGCACCGCCGGATCGACCGCGCACCGCGCCAGACGGAACGTCCCGCGCGGCCGTTACGGCTCGCTGACGGCCGCGGCCCGTCCGGCCTCGCGCACCGGCCCGCCCACGGTGTCGGGCCGCTGGTCCCTGCTGCCCGCCGCCGAGCCCGATCCCACGCACCGGGCCCACGCCCTGGCCCGCACCCTCCTGGACCGGCACGGTGTGGTGACCCGCGGCGCGGTCCAGGCCGAGGGAGTCGAGGGCGGTTTCTCCGCCGCGTACCGCGTGCTGTCGGTCTTCGAGGACAACGGTCAGGCGCGCCGCGGCTATGTCGTGGAGGGGCTGGGGGCCGCACAGTTCGCGATGGACGGCGCGGTCGACCGGCTCCGCGCGGCCTCCACCGCCCGCGACCGCAAGGAGCCGGGCGCGGCCCCTCAGGCCCTGGTCCTCGCCGCGGCCGACCCGGCCAATGCCTACGGTGCTGCGCTGCCCTGGCCCGAGCCACCGGACGGGGCCGGGCACAAACCAGGCCGCAAGGCGGGCTCCCTGGTGGTCCTGGTCGACGGCGAACTGACGCTGTACATGGAGCGCGGCGGGAAGACGCTACTGGCCTGGCCGGCCGACCCGGAGGATCCCGCGCTCCGGGCGGCCGCGGCAGCCCTGGCCGCAGCCGCCCGCGCCGGAGCCCTGGGCACGGTGACGGTCGAGCGCACCAACGGCGCCTCGGCACTGACCTCACCGCTGGGCCGCACGCTGGAGTCGGCCGGTTTCCTCGCCACCCCGAGAGGCCTCCGCCTGCGCGCCTGACCACGCCCGCCCGCACGCCCCCGAACCCGCTGCCACACGGACGCCACCCGCAGGACCTCGTCCGTACCGCGCATCGCGCGCATCATGGAGCCATGCCCGAAGGAGACACCGTCCTGCAGACCGCCAGGCGTCTGCACCACGCGCTCGCAGGTCAGGTGCTCACCAGGTCCGACCTGCGCGTCCCCCGGTTCGCCACCGCCGACCTCACCGGCCGGACCGTGCTCGACGCCATCTCGCGCGGCAAGCATCTGCTGACCCGTTTCGAGGGCGGCCTGACCCTCCACAGCCATCTGCGGATGGACGGCGCCTGGCGGATCTACGGCCCTGACGAGCGCTGGCGCGGCGGCCCCGCACACCAGATCCGCGCCGTGCTCGCCAACACCGCGCACACGGCCGTCGGTTACCGCCTCCCCGTCCTCGAACTCCTGCGCACCGCGGACGAGGAGAAGGCGGTCGGCCACCTCGGCCCGGACCTCCTGGGTCCCGACTGGGACGCCGCCACCGCGCTGCGTAATCTGCTCACCGACCCCGCCCGCCCGCTCGGCGAGGCTCTCCTGGACCAGCGCAACCTGGCCGGCATCGGCAACATCTACAAGGCCGAGCTGTGCTTCCTGGCCCGTGCCACGCCCTGGCTCCCCATCGGTGAACTGCCTGCCGCCACGGCTGCCCTTCTGGTGAGCACCGCCCACCAACTCCTCGAAGCCAACCGCGACCGCCCGGTGCGCACCACCACCACCGGCGCACGCCCCCGCACCACCGCGGGGCAGCCGTACCGCACCGGCCGCCGGAGCGAGAACCTCTGGGTCTACGGCAGAACCCACCGCCCCTGCCTCCGCTGCGGAACGCCGATCCGCACGGCGGAGCAGGAC
>NZ_JAFMPZ010000547.1 GCF_017353455.1 Streptomyces laculatispora | reverse complement strand
ACCGCCCGCCCGCGGGTACCGGACAACGAAGGTCCGGCCGGAATCCCCCTCCGGCCGGACCTTCGCACGTGCCGCCTCGTGTGCACTTCCGCCGGGCGTCCCGCGGGCCACCGGCCGGCCGCTACGGGGTACGGACGAACACCGCGCGCACCCGCAGCGCGAGCCGCGGACCGACCACCGCGCGCATCGCGCCCACCCCGCACACATGCCGGTCGACCTCGGCGGTGGCGCGCACCACGACCTGCTCCCCGTCGGCCGTCACCTCGTCCACGGTGAAGTCCACGGGGACCTCCCGCTCCTTCACGGTGAGCACTCCGGTGAGCACCGGCGGGGCGCCCTGCGCCACCCGCTCACCGGCGTACCGCAGTACGGGGAACCGGCCGGCGTCCAGGAATCCCGGGCCGCGCACCTTCCGGTCGCGCTGCGGGTTGCCGGTGTCGAAGCCGGCCACGCCGACCGTCGCGTCGAGGTGGGTGAGCGAACCGGCGGCGTCGAGCCCGGCCCGTCCGGACCGCACGGGCACCGAACCCGTGACGGGGAAGAAGAGGAAGTGCCGGCCGGTGAACTCCACGGTGGACGCGGCCGGATCGAGCGTCCAGTCACCGGACAGGGCGGCCGGACCGGTGGGGGCGAAGACGTGCGCGGGTGCGTCGTTGCTGGAAGACATGGGGGGAATTCCCTTCGTGTTCGATGGACTTCGTTCCTGGTGGGCTGCGTTCCTGCTGTGGTTCGGTCGCTCTTGAGCTCCGCCGCACACGCCGAGGGGGCCTCACCGGCAAGGTGGAGGCCCCTCACGACGGAAGGCGCGGCGCTGCGATCCCGCCGGGCCGTGACGGCTCGGGCTACTCCGGGCGCGGGTCCCAGCGGAAGCTGCGTACGGAGATCAGCGCACCGATGACACCCCAGGCGGCGAGCACCGCCAGTTCCTTCCACTGGAAGCTCGCGTCCTGCGCGAAGGGCGCCAGCATGGCGTCGTTGAACGGCTTCACCGGGAGCAGCCCGGCGATCGTGTTCAGCACCCCGGAGTGGATCGGGAAGTAGCTGCCGGAGATGAAAACCAGCGGGAACTGGATGAACTGCACGACGGCGGGCGCGGCCTCGGAGTTGCGGATCAGCGAGGCGACACCGACGCCCAGGGCGCAGAAGCTGGCCGCACCGAGCACCAGGGTGACGCCGACGGCCGCCCAGTGGGTGGGCAGCGACACGTCGTACAGCGTGCCGATCCCGATGACGAGCGCCACGTCGATGACGCTCACCACGATGCAGTGGACGAGCAGCCCGGCGAAGTACACCCAGGCGGGCAGCGGGGTGGCGTGCAGCCGCTTGAGGACGCCGGTCTGCCTCCGCATGGCCAGGACGATCGCCAACTGGCCGTAGCAGGCGCCCAGTACGGACACGGCGGCGATGGTCGGCGTGTAGTACTGCATACCGCTCATGCCGAAGAAGAACTCTTCGCTGCCGCCGCCGCTGAACACCGCGCCGAAGATCGCGATGATGACGATGGGCAGCACGAACGTGAACACCATCGACTGCGGGTTGCGCCAGAACGACAGCTGCTCGTACCGGATCTGGTGGACGAGCATCGCGACCGAGCCGCGCCGGTCGGGCCGCTGCCGCGGGGCGCGCGGCTCGCGGGCGACGGACTCGGTGGTGGGGGGAAGGGTGCTGGTCATCGACGGCTCCGTCCGGGTCGGCGTCCCCGGCGTTCCGGAGACGGTGTGCGGCCCCGGTCGGCGGACGGCGACGAGGCATCCTGCTGCGCGTACGAACTGGTCAGGCCGAGGTAGATGTCTTCGAGCGTGGGCTGCTCGACGGTCAGCCGCTCCAGCGGCGTGCCCCGGTCGAGCGCCCAGGAGGTGAGCCGGTGCAGGGCGGCGGTCGGCTCCTCGGCCTCCGCGGTGACCAGGCCGTCCTCGGCGTCGGTGACCGCGAGCGGCACATCGGCGATCGCGGCGCCCCTGGGCAGCGCGAACCGGATGCGGGCGAGTGCGCTGTCCCGGCCGCCGAGCGTGTCCGGGGTGCCCGCGGCGACGATCTTCCCGCCCGCGATGACGGCGACGGAGTCGGCGAGCTCCTGCGCCTCGTCCATGTAGTGGGTGGTCAGCAGGATGGTCGTACCGGCGTCCCGCAGATTCCGTACGACCTCCCAGGCGCCGCGCCGGGCGTTGGGGTCGAAGCCGGTGGTGGGCTCGTCCAGGAACAGCAGCTGGGGGTCGCCGACGACGCCGAGGGCGAGGTCGAGCCGCCGCTTCTGCCCGCCGGACAGGTCCTTGACCTTCGCGTCGCGCTTCTCGCCGAGCCCCACCAGGTCGATGACCTCGTCGGTGCCGCGCGGTGCCGGGTAGTAGCCGGCGTTGCGTGCGACGGACTCGCGCACGGTCAGATACGGCTCGATGGCGATGTCCTGGAGCACGAGCCCGATCTGCCCGCGCAGCCACCGCCCGTCCGCCTTCGTGCCCGGATCCCGTCCGAGCACCCTGACGCTGCCGCCGTCCCGTTCCCGGAATCCTTCGAGGATCTCCATCGTGGTCGTCTTGCCCGCGCCGTTCGGTCCCAGGAGCGCGAAGATCTCGCCCTCCTCGACACTGAAGTCGACGCCGCTGACGGCCTCGTGGTCGCCGTACTTCTTGAGCAGGCCCTCAACGGCCACGGCGCTCACCGTCGCCGCTCCGTGCGTCGTTCTGGCGTCATGGGTGCCTCCTGGATCGAATGCCGGACCGGCTCTGTGTCCCTGGAAGCTAGGGCCGTCCACCGGGGCCGCGGCAGCCGCGCGGCCGTCTCGATGACGTCCGTCACGCAACTGGCGACAGTTGTCAGGGCACGGGGTGACAGGCGTTGCCGGGCGGCGGGGCGGTGCACATGCTCATGGTGCGACCGATGGCATTGCTCAGACGCGGAAGGTGGTCCCAGACGTGCGGTTCGGGAAAGACAAGGATGCGGGGACGCCTCGGATTACCGTCGTCGGGGCGGGAATCGGCGGTCTGGCCCTGGCGGGCGCGCTCGCCGCGAACGACCTGCCGTACGTGATCCACGAGCAGACCCGGCAGCTCGCCGAGGTCGGCGCGGGCGTCCAGCTCTCGCCCAACGCGATCCGCCCGCTGCTGCGCCTCGGCCTCGGCCCGGCGCTGCGCGAGCACGCGGTGCGCATCGAGGCGATGGAGGTACGCGGCTGGAGCGGCCGGCCCATCGCCCGCACCCCGCTGGGCGACGCGTGCGAGCGGATGTTCGCCGCCCCCTACCTCACCGTCCACCGGGCGCATCTGCACGACGCGCTGCTCTCGCTCGTCGACCGCGACCGCCTCGGCCTGGGACAGCGGCTGATCTCCGCCACCCGGACCGGTGACGGCGACGGAGCGGAGGACGCCGTGCGCCTCGCCTTCGCGGACGGCACCGAGTCCACCGCCGACGTGGTGGTCGGCGCGGACGGCATCCACTCCACGGTCCGCGAGACGTTCCTGCGCGACGAGCCGGTCTTCTCCGGCCTGGGCATCTACCGCGGGCTGGTTCCCGTGGACGCGCTCCCGGCCGGTGCCGAGAAGCCCCTGGTCCGCCTCTGGCTCGGCCCCGGCGGGCACTTCGTCTGCTACCCGGTCGCCTCCGGTGAGTACCTGAGCTACGCGGCCACCGTCCCGGTCACCACGGGCGCCCCGACGCGCGAGTCCTGGTCCCGGCCCGGCGACCCGGAGGCGCTGCGCGCGGCGTTCGGCCACTGGACGGGCCTCGTCTCCCACATCGTCGACGCCGTGGAGTCCACCCACCAGTGGGCGCTGCACGACCGGCCGCCGCTGCGCACCTGGTCCACCCGGCGCATCACGCTGCTCGGGGACGCCGCGCACCCCATGCTCCCGTTCATGGCCCAGGGCGCGAACCAGGCCATCGAGGACGCGATGGACCTGGCGTCCTGCCTGACCGGCTCCGCACCCCACGACATCCCCGGCCGCCTCGCCCGCTACGAGGCCCTGCGGGTGCCCCGCACCGCCGAGATCCAGCGCGGTTCCCGGGGCAACGCGGGCGTCCTCCATCTCCCGGACGGCCCGGCCCAGCGCCGCCGCGACGCACGGATGGCCGTGCACGCGGCCCTCAAGGACCGCGCCCTCCTGTACGCCCACGAGACGGGCCGCAGCGTGCTGCCCGTCCGTGAACCGGAGGCCCAGCCGGTCTGATCCGCCGTTCCGCCCGGCGGCGTAGCGTAGGAGCGTGAACGCGACTCCCGAGGTACTGGCCGTACTCGACGACCTGCTCGCCACCGCGGCCCCCGACGCCCGCGGAGCGCTCTGGCAACTGGACCGGCAGGGGCGGGAGCTGGACGCCAACCTGGTGCGCCTGCCGCCGGGCGCGGAGGTCGGCGAGCACCAGGAGGACGTGCTCGACGTCCTCCTGGTGGTCCTCGCGGGCAGCGGCCGTCTCACCCCGGCCGGTGGCGGTACGCCTCTGGAGCTGGCCCCGACGACGGTCACCTGGCTGCCCCGCACCTCCCGGCGGGCCCTGGCCGCGGGCCCGGACGGCCTCGTCTACCTCACGGTCCACCGACGCCGTCCCGGCCTCACCGTCAGGCCGGCGGTGTCCGCGCAGGAGGGCGGCGAGGCCCCGTGCTCCCTGGACCGGGTCTGCCCGGAGTGCGGCCGCATGTCCCGGGAACCGGCGCCGAAGTACTGCGCCGAGTGCGGGGAGCGGTTCCCGGAGCGCTGAGCGTCCGGGCCCCCGTCTGACATGAGGACACCGCCGGTCCCGCGCACGGGACGGACGGGCGGTGCCTGCGGCGGCGGCCGGCCCCGCGCGGGCTCGTGCGACCATCGTGCGATGGACCAGCTGCATCTTCGCCTCGCCGACGACGGCGACCTCGCCGCTCTCGTGCGCCTGCGTGACAACGCCGCCCGGTGGATGCTCACGCAGGGCATCGCCGGTCAGTGGCAGCCGGGTGAGCTGGATGAGGACGACTTCCGCCGGACCACGGAGCGCGGCGGGGAGGTCTGGGTCGCCGAGGCAGGTGACGGGGTGGCCGGGGCTTGGGAGTTGTGGTGGGAGGACGAGGACGCCTGGGGGCCGCAGCCGCCGGTGGCCGGCTATGTGCACCGGCTGATGGTGGACCGTGCCGGCGCCCCGCCCGGGACCGGCCGGCTGTTGCTGCACGCCGCGGAACGCCGGGTCGCCGCCGCGGGGCGGGAGTTCGTACGCCTGGACTGCCTGGCCGGCAACGCGCGCCTGAACGCCTACTACCTGGACGAGGGTTACCGGGCCGTCGGGCAGAAGGCGGGCAAGCCGCAGCCGGGCGGCACGCCCAAGTCGTTCACGCTCATGGAGAAGGCCTCGCGCGACGTCCGGTGACCACGGAAGCGAACCGGCCGTGGTGCGGGACCCCTTGCGACCGGCCGGCAGGGCGGCGCCGCCGCCCGTGCGCTGCTGTCCCACGGCTGGACGGTGCACGCGCTGGTTCGTGACCCGGACAGGGCCGAGGCGCCGGCGCCGCTGGAGCACGGCCGGCCACCGCGACCGGCCGGCTCAGCCGAGTGCGACGTCGGCGGACCGTGACTCGACGGCGTCCAGCAAGGCCAGTGCGGCATCGTCGAGGTCGATCGTTCCGGCGGCGACGTTCGCCTCCAGGTGGCCGGCGTCCGCGGTGCCCGGGATGAGCAGCGTGTTCGGCGCGTGGTGGAGCAGCCAGGCGAGGCCGACCTGCGCGGGGGTGCGGCCGAGGGACCGCGCGGCGGCGGTGACGGCCGGCTCGTCGGTCACCTTGGGCAGGCCGGGGAAGGAGCCGCCGAGCGGGAAGAACGGGACCCAGGCGATCTGCTCCTCGGTGCAGAGCCGCAGCATCTCCTCGTCGTCGCGCGACACCAGACTGTAGAGATTCTGGACGCAGGTGATCCCGGCGGGCAGGGCCCGGCGCAGCCCGTCCAGCGTGACGGCGCTCAGGCCGATCGCGCCGATCTTGCCCTCGTCCCGCAGCGCGGTCATCACGGCGAGCTGGTCGTCGATGTCGACCACCTGGTCGCCCTCGGCCCGCAGGCCCGGCCGGGTGTCCAGGCGGCGCAGGTTCACCACCGGGATGCGGTCGAGGCCGAGGGATTCGAGGTTGGCCTCGACGCCTGCCCGCAGTTGCTCGGGGCGCTGGGCGGGACGCATCGGGAAGGGGCCGCCCGGATCGGGTTCGGCGCCGACCTTGCTGACCACCACGACGCCGTCCTCGGGGCGGAACGCGTCGCGGATGAGCCCGTTGACGAAGCCGTCGCCGTAGAACTGGGCGGTGTCGACGTGGTCGACGCCGAGCTCGACCATCCGGCGCAGGAGCGCGATCGCGGCGTCGCGGTCGCCGCGCAGGCGCTCCAGCTGCATCGCGCCGTACCCGATGCGGGAAACCGTGAGGTCCCCGATCGTCGCGGCGCCCCCGGCACGCGGGGCGCCGGTGGCCGTGAGACGGCGGGAGGGGGAGCCGTTCGCAGTCATGGTGATTCCGTCCTCATGAGAAGATGGAGAAGCGGAGGAGCCTCCGTGTAATCGACTGTAGCACTCTTACCGGAGGTGCCTCCGTTTTGAAGTCCCCCGACCCGGCACCCCCGGGAACCGGCCCCGGGAAGAAGCCGCGCACCCCCCGCGTCGACGCGCTGCGCAACCGGGACAAGCTCGTCCGGGTCGCCGGGGCCGCTTTCGCGGCCGCTGACGGCACCGTCCCGCTCGAAGGCATCGCCCGCGAGGCCGGTGTCGGCATCGGCACGCTGTACCGCCACTTCCCGACCCGCGAGGCCTTGGTGGAGGCCGTGTACGCCGCCGAACTCGACGACGTCGCCGCCAGCGCTCCCGCCCTGCTCCAGGAGCTCCCGCCGGACGCGGCGCTCCGGGCCTGGATCGAGCGCTACGCCGCGTTCATCGCGACGAAGCGCGGTATGGCGGACACCCTCCGCGCCGGCTGGGCCTCGGGGCGGATCGCCACGCCCGCCACCCGGGAGCGCATCACCACCGCCATCGCCACGATCCTTGCCGCCGGGGCCGAGGCCGGTTCGCTTCGCGCCGACGTCGAGCCGGAGGACATCACCGTGATGCTGCTGGGGATCTTCCTCGCCCGCACTGCCGGCCACACCTCCGGGCAGACCGGACGGCTGATCGATCTCGTCATGGACGCGCTGAGGCCGGCGACGGCGGACTGACCCCGGCCTCCCGGCCGGGAGGCTTCAGCCCGCGTGGTACCCCGGGCGCTTGTTGCGCACCTCGGCGTTCAGCCGGGACTGCAGCGAGTCAATGAAGGCGTACGGGACGGCGCGCGGCGGCGCGCTGACCTCGTCCAGCCGGGCGCGGAGGCCGTCGGGCAGGGTGAAGTCGAGCGCGTCCAGGTTGGACCGGATCTGCCCGGGCTTGCTCGCCCCGAGGATCACCGAGCCCACGGCGGGCCGGTTGGCCACCCAGTTCAGCGCGACCTGTGCGGGGCTCCTGCCGATCTCCCGTGCCACCTCGGTCAGTTCGGCGACGATGCGCCAGTTGCGTTCGCTGCGGTTGTCCATGGCGGGCGCGCTGGAGGCGGCGACCTTGATGCGTCCTTCCGGCAGGTCGGCGGCCGTTGCCGCACCGGCGGAGTACTTGCCGGACAGCAGGCCCTTGGCGAGGGGGCCCCAGATCATCAGCCCCATGCCCAACTCCTGTGCCAGTGAGGGGAACTCGTACTCCAGCCCGCGCTCGGCGAGCGAGTACTCCAGCTGGAGGGCGACGAGGGGTTCGTAGCCGCGCCACTCGGCGAGCGTCTGGGCCCGCGCCGCGTACCAGGCCGGTACGTCGGAGAGCGCGATGTACCGCACCTTCCCGGAGGAGACCAGGTCGTCCAGGCCCCGCATGACCTCTTCGGCCGGGGTGAGGGCGTCCCACGCGTGCACGATGTACAGGTCCACGTAGTCGGTGCCGAGCCTGCGCAGCGAACCCTCCAGTGAACGCAGCATCGCCTTGCGTCCGTTGCCGCCCGCGTTGGGGTCGCCCTCGCGTCCCCCGAGGGTGAACTTGGTGGACAGCACGGTGCGGTCGCGGATGCCGCGCTCGGCGATGAGCTTGCCGACGAGCTCCTCGCTGGTGCCCTGGCCGTAGATGTCGGCGGTGTCGACGAAGTTGCCGCCGGCGTCGAGGTAGGCGTCCAGGATCTGCCCCGAGGCCTGGGCGTCGGAGCCCCACTCGGGCTGGCCGAAGGTCATGGTGCCGAGCGCGAGCGGGCTGACCCGCAGTCCGGACCGGCCGAGTGTGTAGTAGGCGTCGAGCGTCATCTGTCCCCGTCTCTGTAGCGGAAGTACGGCCCGGCGAGCGTCATCATCTGGCGGGCATGATGGTTGTAACGTGAACGAACATAACGTCAGATGCCCAGTCCTGGTCAAGCGTTATGGGTAAAGTGCATTAACAAATATTGCGGGTCATGGTGTGCGTCAGCACCGTGCGGTAGGTTTCCCGGAGGAGGCAGGCATGCAGCAGCACGTGGCCGACGCGAGCGGCGTACGAAGGACCAAGAGCACGGGCACGGGTACGAGCGCCGGCACGGGGGCGGGTACGGGCGCCGGCCTGTCGGAGCTGTGCGAGAGCTCGGACGTGCTCCTCGGTTTCGTGAACACCACGCCTCACGGCAGCGGGCCGGTGGAACTGCTGGGCGACAGCGCGAGCCTCACCGCCTGGCTGACCGGAGCCGGCCTGATGGCGGCCGACGCGGCCGTGACCCGGGCCGACGTCGTGGCCGCGCACGAGCTGCGGGCCGCGCTCTGCACGGTCTTCCTCTCACGCTCCGGCTGCGAGGGCAGCGCGGACCGGCTGCCGGAGGCGGAGCAGTATCTGGCACGCATCGCCGAGCGCTATCCGCTCAAGCTCAGGATCACCGCCGAGGGCTGCCGGCCGGTTCCCGCACAGACCGGAGTGCTCGGCGCCTTCGCCGGTCTCCTCGGCGCCGCGGCCGACCTGGCCTCGCGCGGCGCCTGGCTGCGCATGAAGATCTGCAAGAACCCCACCTGCTACTCGGGCTTCTTCGACCGGACCCGCAACACCTCCGGGCTGTACTGCAGCACGGCGTGCTCCTCGCAGGCAGCGCAGCGGGCGTACCGCAACCGCATCAAGGACGCGTCCTGCGCACAGGCGTCATGACACACGAGCCACCGGCGGCGCGGCCGAAAGGGGTGGCACGGGCCGGTTCGCCCTGGACGCGCGGCCGGGTGCTCGCGGCGTCGGCCGCACTCATCGCCGTACTGCTCACTTTCCCCCGGGCGATCCCCAACTGGGCTTTCCACGTGGGGAGTTTGCTGGAATCCTTCCTCCCCTGGCTGGGCCTGGCGGTCGTCCCCCTGCTCGGCCTCGCCCTGCTGCGCCGCTCGGCCACGGCCCTGCCGGCGCTGCTGCTTCCGGTGGCGGCCTGGGCGTACGCCTTCGGCGGGCTGCTCCTGCCCGGCACGCATCCCGGTGCACATGCCCTGGTCGTGGTGCAGCACAACGTCAGCGACGAGAACACCGCCCCGGCGGCCACGGCCCGCACCCTGGCGGACGCCGGGCCCGACCTCATCGCCATGGAGGAACTGCTGCCGACGGCCCGACCGTTGTACGAGAAGACCCTCGCCCCGCACTACCCGTTCCACGCGGTCCGGGGCACGGTCGCCCTCTGGTCGAAGCACCCGCTCTCGGGCACCCGCCCGGTGGGCATCAAGCCCCGCGGGATCACGGAGTCCTGGCAGCGCGGACTGCGGACCGTGGTCCACACCCCGTACGGCGACGTCGCGGCGTACGTCGCGCACCTTCCCTCGGTACGGGTCGGAGCCGGCGGCCTGACATCCGCCCGGCGCGACGAGAGCGCCGTCCTGCTGGGCCGGGCCGTCGCCGCCGAGAAGGTCGGCACGGTGATCCTGCTGGGCGACCTCAACGGCACGGTCGACGACCGTGGACTGGCCCCGCTGACTTCACAACTGAACCTCTCGGAACGGGGATTCGCCTTCAGCTTCCCGGCCTCCTTCCCGCTGGCCCGGATCGACCAGGTGATGGCCCGGGGCGCGGAGGTCGGCCCCCTGCGCACCCTGTCCGCCACTGGCAGCGACCATCTGCCGGTCGCCACGCGGATCTCGCTCGCACCGCCTGACAGCCCTCAGCGCAGTGGTTCCGGGCCTGCGCCGATCCGGAAGTAGTCGAGCATCACGGTGCAGGACGCGCAGGGTGGTTCGTACGTGCCGTGTGCCGGGTCGTCCACCCGGCCCGCACGGGTCACGGTGATGGTCGTGGCGGCGGATTCGAAGAACTCCCCGACCCAGAAGTCGTCCATCCGCCGGTCACCCCAGTGTTCCTGCATCGCCCACATCCGGTCGGAGACGAGTGCGGCCTCGACGCAGCGACCCGCGTGCGGGACCCGCTTGTCGGACCAGAGGGAGTCGAACAGTTCCTGCAGAACCGGGTGGAGGTGCGGGCTGCGGCTGTAGTCGATGACCGGACGGGAGTAGGACCGGCCGGCGAACACCAACGTGCCCACGGTGCGCGGCAGGTGGGAGGTGTCGGCAGCAGGGACATCTTCCAGTGACGGGCTCCGGATGCCCCTGACCAGTTTGACCAAGGCCTCGTCGAGGCCGGCGCCGTGCCGGAAGTAACCTCCGACCGGGTGGGAGAGGTAGACACACCCGCTCTCGCCCATGATGAGTTCGCTGCCGTCCTCGTCCCTTCCGAAGGCCAGGGTGAGTTCGCCCAGCCAATTCCGGAGCTCTTCGGTGTCGGCGGCGTTCAGCCACACGCTTGTGCCCCCGACGGTGAAGGGGAAGGCGGCGACGGTGGTTCCCGGCCGGCACGGCTCGACGGTGAGGCCGCCGAACTCGGCCAACGCGGATTCGAGGGCGGTGAATACCGTGCCGGGGATCCCTTTCGCCACCATCTCCGCATTCGTACGGCGGATCCATTCGGCCTGCCGCGCACTGACGTCCCGCCCGGGGAACCAGCCGGCGCTACGGAGGGCGGCTTCGACGTCAGGGGGGAAGCGGCCGGGGACGTGCGGGGGG
>NZ_JAFMPZ010000546.1 GCF_017353455.1 Streptomyces laculatispora | reverse complement strand
TCCGCTTCCTCGACATCTGAGCCGGCGGCAGTCGCACCACCCGGTACGGGGCCCGCGTCCGCGGGCCCCGGCCGCGTCACCCACCCATCCTCTGTACCTGGAGCGAATGCGTGAGCACTCCGCCTTCCGCCCGTCCCCGCACCCCGGCCCAGGACGGCTCCGACTACACCGCGCGGCACCTGCTCGTCCTCGAAGGACTGGAGGCCGTCCGCAAGCGCCCCGGCATGTACATCGGGTCCACCGACAGCCGCGGCCTCATGCACTGCCTCTGGGAGATCATCGACAATTCAGTCGACGAGGCCCTGGGCGGGTACTGCGACCGCATCGAGGTGATCCTCCACAAGGACTCCTCCGTGGAGGTCCGGGACAACGGCCGCGGCATCCCCGTGGACGTCGAGCCCAGGACCGGCCTCTGCGGGGTCGAGGTCGTCATGACCAAGCTGCACGCCGGCGGCAAGTTCGGCGGTGGGTCGTACGCGGCCTCCGGCGGCCTGCACGGCGTCGGCGCCTCCGTCGTCAACGCCCTCTCGGCCCGCCTCGACGTCGAAGTGGACAGGGCGGGCCACACCTACGCGATCGGCTTCCGCCGCGGCGTGCCCGGCCACTACTCCGGACTCGGTGAGGACGCCGGCTTCGCCCCGGGCGGCGGCCTGCGCAAGCGGAAGGCGAAGAGCCGCAACGCGAACGGCACCGGGAACCGGACGCGTTACTGGGCGGACCGGCAGATCTTCCTCAAGGACGCCGAGCTCACGCTGGACACGCTCCACCAGCGTGCCCGCCAGACCGCCTTCCTCGTCCCCGGCCTGACCATCGCCGTCCGCGACGAGCGCGCCCAGGAAGGGGCCGGCACGACCGAGGAGACCTTCCGCTTCGACGGGGGCATCAGCGAGTTCTGCGCGTACCTCGCCCAGGACAGGCCGGCCTGCGACGTCCTGCGCCTGACCGGCACGGGTACCTTCAAGGAGACCGTCCCGGTCCTCGACGACCGCGGCCACATGACCCCCACCGAGCTCACCCGCGAACTCGGCGTGGACATCGCCCTGCGCTGGGGCACGGGCTACGAGACGAACGTGAAGTCGTTCGTGAACATCATCGCCACCCCCAAGGGCGGCACCCACATCTCCGGGTTCGAACGCTCCGTGACCAAGACGGTCAACGAGGTGCTCCGCTCCGCGAAGCTGCTGCGCGTCGCCGAGGACGACATCGTCAAGGACGACGCGCTGGAGGGCCTCACCGCGGTCGTCACCGTCCGGCTGGCGGAGCCGCAGTTCGAGGGGCAGACCAAGGAGGTCCTCGGTACCTCTGCGGCCAACCGGATCGTCGCCACCGTCGTGGCCAAGGAGCTCAAGGCCTTCCTGACCTCCACCGAGCGGGACGGCAAGCAGCAGGCCCGTGCCGTGGCGGAGAAGATCGTCGCGGCCGCGCGGACCCGGATCGCGGCCCGCCGGCACAAGGAGACGCAGCGCCGCAAGACGGCGCTGGAGTCCTCCTCGCTGCCCGCGAAGCTGGCCGACTGCCGCAGCGACGACGTGGAGCGCAGCGAGCTCTTCATCGTCGAGGGCGACTCGGCGCTCGGTACCGCCAAGCTCGCCCGGAACTCCGAGTTCCAGGCGCTGCTGCCCATCCGCGGCAAGATCCTCAACGTCCAGAAGTCCTCGGTCTCGGACATGCTCAAGAACGCCGAGTGCGGGGCGATCATCCAGGTCATAGGAGCCGGCTCGGGCCGGACCTTCGACATCGACGCCGCTCGGTACGGCAAGATCGTCCTGCTCGTGGACGCCGATGTGGACGGTGCCCACATCCGCTGCCTGCTGCTCACGCTGTTCCAGCGGTACCTGCGCCCGATGGTCGAGGCGGGCCGGGTCTTCGCCGCCGTGCCGCCGCTGCACCGGATCGAGCTCGTCCAGCCGAAGAAGGGCCAGGACAGGTACGTCTACATGCACTCGGACAACGAGCTGCGCCGGACCCTGCTGGAGTACCGGCGCAGGAACATCCGCTACAAGGACTCGATCCAGCGCTACAAGGGTCTCGGCGAGATGGACGCCGACCAGCTGGCCGAGACCACCATGGATCCCCGCTTCCGCACCCTGCGCCGGATCAACATCGGCGACCTGGACTCGGCCGAGTCGGTCTTCGACCTGCTCATGGGCAACGAGGTGGCCCCGCGCAAGGAGTTCATCACCAGCTCCGCCGCCACCCTGGACCGCTCCCGCATCGACACCTGAGCCATCACTCCGGCGAGGGACAGCGCCACGCCTGCGGTACTCAACAGGCGCCCCGACATCGAAAAAGGGAAAGGCAAGGAGAACTCTCTCTCCTTGCCACTTTCAAGATATAGCGCACCGGGGGGCTTGCCACAAGACCCGGGTCACGGCGCAGAATCGTCGGCCGAGGCCACAACCTGCGGAAATGAGGGCACGATGTGCATCTGCTGTTGTCGACGTACGGGGGACGCGGTGACGTCGGACCAGGGGCGGCACAACCGGAGGCGCCGGTGAACCGACCGGCCACCGCAGTGCGACGGAACACGGCCGTCCCGGAGGAATCGCGATGACCGCGCAGTATGTGCTGGACCTTCAGGAGATCGACGAGACACAGGTCGCGGTCGTCGGCGGCAAGGGCGCGCACCTGGGCGGGCTGTCGCGGATCGAGGGCATCCGCGTGCCGGACGGCTTCTGCGTCACGACGGACGCCTTCCGGCGGGTCATGGCGGGGGCGCCGTCGATGGCCGAACAGCTCGATCAGCTGTCGTGCCTGAACCCGGACGACCGGGAGGGAATCCGCACGCTCAGCGCGCTGATCCGCCGGACCATCGAAGGGATCGCCGTCCCGGACGATCTCGCGGCGGCGATCACCGGCGCGCTCGGCCGGCTCGGCGGGCAAGCCGCCTGCGCGGTCCGGTCCAGTGCGACGGCGGAGGACCTGCCGACGGCCTCCTTCGCCGGCCAGCAGGACACGTACCTGAACATCGTGGGGCCGACGGCGGTCCTCCAGCACATCAGCCGGTGCTGGGCCTCGCTGTTCACCGAGCGGGCCGTGACCTACCGCCGGCGGAACGGCATCGACCACCGCACGGTCCACATGGCCGTGGTCGTCCAGCAGATGGTCCTCCCGCACGCGTCCGGCATCCTCTTCACGGCCGACCCCGTCACGGGCAACCGGAAGGTCGCCACCGTGGACGCCGGCTTCGGCCTCGGCGAGGCCCTGGTCTCCGGCCTGGTGAACCCGGATGTCTTCACGGTGCGGGACGGCGAGATCGTCGCCAAGGCGATCGCCGCCAAACAGCGTGCCGTTCACGCCCTGCCGGCCGGCGGTACGCGGGACGTGGCGGTCGACGCGGGGCGGCAGGAGGAGCCGTCGCTGACGGATGGGCAGGTCGTGCGTCTCGTGGAGCTCGGGCGGCGGATCGAAGCGCGGTTCGGCCGCCCGCAGGACATCGAATGGTGCTTGGCCGACGATGACTTCCAGATCGTTCAGAGCCGGCCGATCACGACCCTGTTCCCCATCCCCGAGACCGACGACCGGGACAATCACGTCTACGTCTCCGTCGGTCATCAGCAGATGATGACCGACCCCATGAAGCCCCTGGGGTTCTCGATGTGGCAGCTGACGGCCATGGTGCCGATGCACGAGGCCGGCGGGAGGCTGTTCGTCGACGTCACCGGGCGCCTGGCCTCGCCCGCGAGCCGCGCCGCCCTCCTGGACATCATGGGGAGGGGCGATCCGCTGGTCAGGGACGCTCTGGAGACCGTCCTGGACCGCGACGACTTCGTCCCGTCACTCCCGGACGCGGGTCCCGGCGGGCCGCCGCCCGTCGTCCCGTCCGCTCCGGCCGAGCCCGATCCGGCCATCATCACCGAACTGATCGAGCGCAGCCAGGTGTCCGTCGCCGCCCTGGAACGCGACATCCGGACGAAGTCCGGACCGGCGCTGTTCGACTTCCTGCTGGAGGCCTTCGAGGAGCACAAGCGAGTCCTCGGTGATCCGCTGAACAGCCAGGCGATCATGGCGGGCATGGAGGCCACGTGGTGGCTCAACGACAAGCTGCGGGAGTGGCTGGGCGAGAAGAACGCGGCTGACACGCTCACGCTGTCCGCGCCCGGCAACATCACGTCGGAGATGGGACTGGCGCTGCTCGACGTCGCCGACGTGGTCCGCCCGTACCCGGAAGTGGTGGCGTTCCTTGAGGGCGTCGAGGACGACGGCTTCCTGGACGCGCTGGCGAAGCTCGCGGGCGGGACCGAAGCGCGCGACGCCATGGAGGCCTACCTCGACCGGTACGGCATGCGCTGTGTCGGCGAGATCGACATCACCAGGCCACGTTGGAGCGAGCGCCCCAGCACGCTCGTGCCCGTGATCCTCGACAACGTCAGGATCTTCGAACCGGGCGCCGCCGAGCGGCGCTTCGAGGAAGGGCGGCAGAAGGCGCGGAAGAAGGAACAGGACGTGCTGTCCCGCTTGCGGGCCCTGCCGGACGGGGACCGGAAGGCCGACGAGGCCAAGCGGATGATCGACCGGGTCAGGGCCTTCGCCGGGTACCGGGAGTACCCGAAGTACGGCATCGTCAGCCGCTACTCCGTCTACAAGCAGGCCCTGATGGAGGAGGCCGAGCGCCTCGTGCAGGCCCATGTGCTCGCCGAGAAGGAGGACATCTTCTTCCTCACGTTCCAGGAACTGCGCGACGTGGTGCGCTCGCACCAGGTGGATGACCTGCTCATCCAGCAGCGCAAGGACGCGTTCCGGTCGTACCGGGCGCTCACACCGCCCCGGGTGCTCACATCGGACGGTGAGGCCGTCACCGGGGCGTACCGGCGCGACGACGTGCCGGCCGGCGCCCTGGCCGGCCTGGCGGTCTCCGCCGGGACCGTCGAGGGGCGGGCCCGCGTCATCCTTGACATGGCTGAGGCCGACCTCGAAGCGGGCGACATCCTGGTCACGACCTTCACGGACCCCAGCTGGTCGCCGCTGTTCGTCGGAATCGCGGGCCTGGTGACGGAGGTGGGCGGCCTGATGACCCATGGCGCGGTGATCGCCCGGGAGTACGGCCTGCCGGCCGTCGTGGGCGTGGAGCGGGCCACCCGGCTGATCCGGGACGGGCAGCGGATCCGCGTGCACGGAACCGACGGGCACGTCGAGATCCTGCCCTGACCGGCCCCAGCGCCCCGGAACCCGGACCCCGGGCCGTCAGGTCCGCTGGTCGTCGGCCAGTTCCGCCACGCCCGTGATGCGGTGCAGGGGGAACGCGCTGCCCCGTACGACGTCGGCCGAGACCCTGGTCACCGTCCAGGCCGCGGCGATGACCGGCTCCGCGATCTGGATCGGCTACGTGAACGCGGAGGGCGCCGCCAGCCAGCGCGTGATCGCCCCGGTCCGCGTCGAGGGCGGCTATGTGACGGCGTACGACCACACGGCCGACGAGGTCCGCACGTACCCCCTGCACCGCATCACGGG
>NZ_JAFMPZ010000181.1 GCF_017353455.1 Streptomyces laculatispora | reverse complement strand
CCCCCGCACCTGTCCGCGATGCCCGCCGGCTGCGCCTTCCACCCCCGCTGCGCCAAGAAGGTCGAGGGCTGCGACACCCATGTCCCGGTGCTCGCCGCGCCGGACGGGGACAGCTCCCGCTCGGTGGCCTGCTGGCTCCACCGGGAGGCCCCGGCCGCCGCCCGCGCGTAGCGCACTTCGACCCGCACACCACAGGAGAACCATGAACCTCGTCACCCCCCAGGCCTACGCCCGCGAGATCACCGCCCAGGCCGTGACCGGTCTGCCCGCTGACTTCCGCTGGGGCGTCGCCACAGCCGCCTACCAGATCGAGGGAGCGGCGGCCGAGGACGGCAGAACGCCCTCGATCTGGGACACGTACTGCAGGGTGCCGGGCATGGTCGTGCGCGGCGAGAACGGCGACGTGGCCTGTGACCACTACCACCGGATGCCCGAGGATGTCTCGCTGATCGCCGACCTGGGCGTCGACACGTACCGCTTCTCGCTGGCCTGGCCGCGCATCCAGCCCGGCGGCCGGGGCCCCGCCAACGCGAAGGGCCTGGACTTCTACAAGCGTCTGGTCGACGAGCTGGAGGCCAAGGGCGTCACCCCGTGGATCACCCTCTACCACTGGGACCTGCCGCAGGAGCTGGAGGACGCGGGCGGCTGGCCGGCCCGTGACACCGCCTACCGGTTCGCCGAGTACGCGGCCCTCGCCTACGACGCCCTGGGCGACCGGGTGAAGCACTGGACCACGCTGAACGAGCCGTGGTGCTCGGCGATGCTCGGTTACGCCTACGGCAACCAGGCCCCCGGCCGGCAGAACTTCGGCGAGGCGATCCACGCCGTCCACCACCTGCTGCTGGGCCACGGCCTCGCCTCGCAGTACCTGCGCGAGCAGGCCGCCGCGCGGGGCAACGCACTCGAACTCGGCCTCACCCTCAATCTGGGCACCGCCACCCCCGAGACGGAGAGCCGCGAAGACGCCGAGGCCTGCCGCCGCGCCGACGGACTCGGCTGCCGCCTCTACCTCGACCCGGTCGTCAAGGGCGCCTACCCCCAGGACATCGTCACCGACCTCGCCGCGCAGGGCATCGAACTCCCCGTCCAGGACGGTGACCTGGCGGTCATCGCCACCCCGCTGGACGTCCTCGGCGTCAATTTCTACCGCGGCTCGCTCTTCTCCGGCGTCACCGAGGAAGGCGCGACGACGGACGCCGACGGCCTGCCCGTCACCCGGGTCGTCGAGCGCGATCTGCCCCGTACCGCCATGGACTGGGAGATCACCCCCACCGACCTCACCGACCTGCTCGTCCGCCTGGAGAAGGACTACGGTCTCCCGACGGTCATCACCGAGAACGGCGCCGCCTTCGACGACACCGTCTCCGCGGACGGTGCGATCCACGACGCCGACCGCACCACGTATCTCGCCGACCACATCGCCGCCGTCGCCGCCGCCCGCGCGCTGGGCGCCGACGTCCGGGGCTACTTCGCCTGGTCGCTGATGGACAACTTCGAGTGGTCCTACGGCTACGACAAGCGATTCGGCATCGTCCGCGTCGACTACGACACGCAGGTGCGGACGCTCAAGGACAGCGCCAAGTGGTACCGCGACACCATCCACCGCACCCGCAACGCGTAGCCGCGCGCGGCACGGCACCCGCACCCGATGTGCCGCGCCCGGCATCGCACGAAGGAGCCGCACCCATGCCACCACGCACCCGTCACCGGGCGAGACCCGCGACCGCCGCGCTGGCCGCCGCCACCGTCCTGGCCGGCCTGCTCGCCGGGGCCGTACCCAGCGCGGCGGCGCCCACCGCGGCTGACGACCCCGCGCCCGTCGCCATCGACCGGTTCGAGGGCGAGGTCCCGTTCGCGAACCAGCCCGCCGAGGGCATCTTCACCTGGGGCGGTGACGCCGACGACCCGCCGGCCCTGGCGCTGAAGGAGCGCGCGGACGCCCCCGAGGGTGCCAAGGTCCTCGAAGGCACCTACGACATCAGCGGCTACGGCGGACTCAGCCACGACTACGCCGCCGACCAGCCCGCCCACGACTGGTCCGCGCACAAGGGCATCCGCTTCTGGTGGTACGGGCAGAACACCGCTCCGCTGCCTCCCGGTTCGGGCAGGAAGATCAGTTTCGAGATCAAGGACGGCGGCGCCAACGGCGAGGCGTCCGAGCTGTGGACCACCTCCTTCACCGACGACTGGGAGGGCTGGCACCAGGTCGAGATCCCCTTCGCCGACTTCACCTACCGCGGCGACTACCAGCCCGTCGGCGGCATCGACCAGGTCCTCGGCCTCGACGAGATGTGGGGCTACGCCCTCACCCTGCCGACCGGCGCCCCCGGCTCGTTCGCCATGGACGGCGTGGAGCTGTACGGGAAGGCCGACGCGGCCCTGAAGGCGAGCGTCGTCACCGACGCGGCCGTGCACCCGGTCAAGCAGGGCGGCACCGCCGACATCGACCTCTCCGTCGCCACCACCGGCTCGGCACCGCTGGAGGAGCCCGTCACCGTCGGCTACGAGACCAGGGGCGGCACCGCCGGGCCCGGCACCGACTACATCCCGGTCAGCGGCACCTACACCTTCCCCGCCGGCACCGCGTCCGGCACCTCGCACCGGGTCTCCGTCGCGACGAGGAAGACGGCGGGGGCGGCCTCGGCCAGGACGATCCCGCTCGAACTCACCGTCACCGGCGCCAAGCCGCCGAAGGAGAACCCGCAGGTCGTCATCGACGCCCACGGGCTGCCCTACCAGGACCCCGGGCTGCCGGTGAAGAAGCGGGTCGCCGACCTGCTGTCCCGGATGTCGCCCGCCGAGAAGGCCGGCCAGATGACCCAGGCCGAGCGCAACGCGCTCACCTCGCAGGGCGACATCGCGGGCTACGACCTCGGCTCGCTGCTCTCCGGCGGCGGCTCGGTCCCCACCCCCAACACCCCTGCGGCGTGGGCGAAGATGGTGGACTCCTATCAGCTGCGCGCCCGGGCGACCCGCTTCCAGATCCCGCTGATCTACGGGGTGGACGCGGTGCACGGCCACAACAACGTCGTCGGCTCGACGATCATGCCGCACAACGTCGGCCTCGGTGCCACCCGTGACCCGAAGACCGTCGAGAAGACCGGCGCCGTCACCGCGAGCGAGGTGCGTGCCACCGGCATCCCGTGGGACTTCGCGCCCTGCCTCTGCGTCTCGCGCGACGAGCGCTGGGGCCGCTCCTACGAGTCGTACGGCGAGGACCCGGCTCTCGTCGAGTCCCTGGAGACGGTGATCCAGGGGATGCAGGGCGCCGCGTCCGGCAAGGACCTGGGCCGGAGCGACAAGGTGCTGGCCACCGCCAAGCACTTCGTCGGCGACGGCGGTACGGAGTACGGCTCCTCCACCACCGGCTCGTACCCCATCGACCAGGGCGTCACCAAGGTCACCCGGCAGGAGCTGGAAGCCGTCCACCTCGCCCCGTTCGGCGAGGCGGTCAAGCGGGGCATCGGCACCGTCATGCCGTCGTACTCCTCGCTCGACATCCTCGGGGACGACAAGGGCCCGGTGAAGATGCACGCCGACGCCGAGATGATCAACGGGGTGCTGAAGGACCGGATGGGCTTCGAGGGCTTCGTCATCAGCGACTGGCAGGCCATCGACCAGATCCCCGGCGACTACGCGAGCGACGTCCGTACGTCCGTCAACGCCGGACTCGACATGATCATGGTCCCGACGGCCTACAAGGAGTTCACGAAGACGCTCCGGGACGAGGTCACCGCGGGCCGCATCCCGCAGTCCAGGATCGATGACGCGGTCTCCCGCATCCTGACTCAGAAGTTCCGGCTGGGTCTGTTCGAGAAGCCGTACGCCGACACGGGCAACCTCGGCAAGGTCGGTTCGGCCGAGCACCGCGCCGTGGCGCGCGAGGCCGCCGCCAAGTCCCAGGTGCTGCTGAAGAACGACGGCGGCGTGCTGCCGCTGAAGTCCTCGCAGAAGGTGTACGTCGCCGGGTCCAACGCCGATGACATCGGCAACCAGGCCGGCGGCTGGACCGTCAGCTGGCAGGGCTCGTCCGGCGACATCACCCCGGGCACCACGATCCTGTCGGCCATGAAGAAGGACGCCGCCTCGGTCACGTACTCCAAGGACGCCTCGGCCGCCACGGACGGCTACGACGTCGGTGTCGTGGTCGTCGGCGAGACGCCGTACGCGGAGGGCGTCGGCGATGTCGGCAATGGCCACGACCTGGAGCTGTCCGCGGCCGACAAGGCAGCGGTCGACAAGGTCTGCGCCGCGATGAAGTGCGCCGTACTGATCGTGTCGGGCCGCCCGCAGCTCATCGGCGACCGGCTCGACGGCATCGACGCGCTGGTGGCCTCCTGGCTGCCGGGCACCGAGGGCGACGGCGTGGCCGACGTGCTGTACGGAAAGCGCGCCTTCACCGGCCAACTGCCGGTCAGCTGGCCGAAGTCGCAGTCGCAGCTGCCGATCAACGTCGGTGACACGGTGTACGACCCGCAGTTCCCGTACGGCTGGGGCCTGACCACGCTGAGCAAGCCCCCGGCGGGCGGCGAGCTGACGCTCACCGCGCTCGCCCTGGCCGCCCGGGTCGCCGAGCGGACCGGCCTCGGCCGGACGGACGTGGGCCGCGCCATCGTCGGCCAGGCCCGGCTGCTGGTCCAGCAGAAGGCCGGCGGCAAGCCCGGCGAAGCGGTGTCCAAGCCGTTCGCCGATGCCGACCATCTGCTGCTGACCGGTGATCTGACCGGCGCGGTGGCGAAGCTGAGGGCGGCGTACCGGGCCGCCTGAGGCCCGGGGGCGGGCGGCACGCGATGCCCGCCCGCCCCCGGACCTGCGCCCGCCGGCGATGACGGGTCAGCCCTCAGCTGCACGCCGCGATGGGCTTGAAGGACCGGGTCCCGTTCTCGCCCGGGGCTCCGAGGAACTCGGCCTTCTTGATCTTGCCGGTCTCCGTGTCGCTCTTCGCCGTGTACCCGAGCGAGACCCCGGCCTTCAGCTCGAAGCCGGACTCCTTGCTGTTGGCCTTCAGCTGGTGGGTCGTCCTGCTGCTGATGGCGTTGTCGTGGAGGAGGCGGGCGTAGGGGTTTTTGCTCTTCTCGGGCGGAGTCCCCGCCTCGTCGGGCGAGTTCTCGGGGATCGACTCGGTCATCATGTTCGTCAGGCTCCTGCCGTCCGTGTTCGGCTTGCCCTCGGACTTGCCGACGATGTCGTTGTTCCCGCGGCCGATGGCCTCTTCCGTCATCTCTCGGTTCTTGCGCTGCTCGTCGGTTATCTGCGACTCAGGGGGGAAGGCGAGGGTCGTGGTGGTGGTCTCCACGTCCTTGTAGGCGTCCTTGTTCCCGCCCTTGACGGTGCCCTTGGCACCCTTGCGGTGCTTGCCCTTGCCCGCGGCGCGCTTGCTCTTGCCCTTGCCCTGCTTGTCCGCCTCGGCGCTGGTGGCGTTGGAGCCTTCCTTGCTGACGGTCTTGACGACGTCGATCCGGGCGAGTTTCCCCTTGTCCGGGCCGTCGGCGTAGCGCGTGACGGTGATGGCGCCGTTGAACCCGATGCCGGCCTCACCCTTGCGCTTGGCGGGACCGTCGTTCTTGCCCCAGTTCTTCTTCCCCTTGGCGCTGACCTCGAAGTCGCGGGTGGTGGAGATGACCGGGGGATGCAGCCAGTTGTTCCTCGCCACGCGCTTCACGCCGCTCGCGTCGACGGCTCCGGAGATCCCGTAGACGTTGTTCCCCGATTCGCCTTCGAGCCCGAGCTCGGCGTTCCCCTTCACCTTCGTCTCGTCGGTGGTGATGTGGTTGTCCTTGTATTCCTTGCTGAAGTTCTTGCGCTCGTCCTCGTCGAGGTCGACACCGAAGACCCGGAGGAACCCCTTTCCGGCTTCCTTCGGGGGAGAGTCCTGAAGGTCCTTGACCTTCTTCTGGAACTCGGCGGCCTTCTCGGGGTCGGAGAAGACCCAGGAGTCCCCGTCCTTGACCTCGACCCCGGCGCCCAGATCGAGGACCTTCGCCTTCTTGCCCGCGATCTTCGCCTTGAGTCCGGTCTCGAGGCCGGCCTCACCGCCCTCCTGGACGGTGATCACGATCCGTTTCCCGGTGCCCTTGTCGCCGTTCGGGAGGGTCTCCGACTCGTCCGTGAACTCTTCCCGCTTCATGGTGAACTTGCTGCCGAGCTTGACGAAGGCGATCTTGGCCTCCTGCCCGGAGTCGGTCTGCTCGTTCTTCGTGTTGCACAGCACCGGCCGGTAGGCCTTGTCCTTGTCCTCGGACTTCGGGCCCTTGGCATCGGTGGTCGTGATGTCGCAGTTCGATCCGCCGGTCAGGCTGCATATCTGGGCGGTGATCCGCTGTGTCAGGTCGCCGCCGATACCCGTGGCGGCCATGCCTCCCACGACCGCGACGACCACGACGACGACGCCCGCGTAGTCAATTGCGCCCTGCCCGGCATCGGCTGACAGCCGACCGGATATCGACTTCGGCCATTCGAAGGGTTTCATGTCCCCCGCCCCCTCCCCGCGGGGTATCCGCGGGGTGATGAAATTTTTCAAGAGATGTGTGAATGCCTCGCGTGCACAGCGAGACGACAGCCCGTAACTCCTGCTTCACGAAAGGCGGTTACGGGCAACGAGAAGTTGCCGATCGCTACCGGACCGGCTCAAGGACCCTGCTGAACCACGGCCCGGAATCCCGGCCGCGGTGCCTGCCTCACTCGGTGTCGACGACCTTGACCGTCTCGACGACCTTCTCCAGCTCATCCGGGCTCAGGGCGGATTCGGCGGCGTTGATCCGGACCAGGAAGGTCTCGCCGCTCTTGTCCGTGCCCACCACGTCGACCCCGTTGACCGATTCGCCCTTGGGCGGTGCTCCGGCGGCCCCGGTTCCTTCAAAGGAATAGTTGATCCGCTGGCCGTCATCGGTGCCGCTGACGGAGTAGTCCTTGAACTTCTCGATCTTCGACTGGAGTTCGTGGTCGCCGAGGGCGGAGGCCGCGGCTCTCTCGGCGTCACGGGAGTCGTCGTACTTGAGCACGACCGAGATCTTCCCGAGCTGGCGTCCGTCCCGCTCCAGCACGGCCGCCGCGTCGGCCGCCTCGGGCCGCTCCGCCTCGGACTGGGCCTTCCACTCGGCGGGAAAGTCCACCGTGACGCCGGGCGACTTCAGCCGCTCGTAGCCCTGCGCGGGCGCCTCGCCCTCCGACTGGCCCCCGCAGCCGGCCAGCAGCAGCAGCGTGGCCGCCGCACCGCCCAGCACCGCGGCGCCCCGCCGGAGTCCGCGTTCTCTCGTCCGCACCGTTGCGCCTGTCGGTCCGCGGTGCTCCATGCCTGGGGTTCCCTCCGTGCGATGTGATCAGTGTGGGGAGTTGATCTCCAGGGAGAGTACAGATCAACACTCTGTTCACGCATGGGCCCACGGGCCCAAATCCCACGCCTGTTCGGTCACATGACACTCCGTCCGGCGGTGTGCCGCACGGGACGTCAGACCGTCACCGCACCGATCCCCGCGTCCGTGACCACGTACAGCCTGCCGTCGGCGACCAGCGGGACGTCGCCCGCACCCGGCTCGCCCGTCACGCGCCAGCGCGCCGTTCCGGTACCGGCGTCGTAGGCCCACACCTGCGAGGTGTGGGCCACCAGTACCGCGCTCCCCGCCGCGGCCGGCGCGGAGGTGCAGTCGTCGGACTCCGTACGCCACAGCCGCCTCCCGTCGGACGCGGCCCTCGCGGTGACGTACCCGCCGGGCTTCTTCCCTCCCCCGGAGAAGGGGTTCTGGAAGCCCGAGCCGACCGAGTGCGCGGCGCGGAAGCCGTCGCTCGACGCCAGAAAGAGCGCCGCCCCGCCCGACGCCGCCTCGGGCGTCACCGGCGAGTCGACCGTGATGCGCCAGCGCCTGTCGCCCGTCATGGCGTCATACGCGTACACGGCTCCGGTTCCGCCGTCGCAGGCGTGGACCGTGCGCCCGTCGGCGGAGACGGTGAGCCACGCACCGGGGGCGTTCGCGGACTCCTTCGGCGGCGCGGGGGACTTCCAGCGCCGCTCCCCGGTCGACAGGTCGTAAGCGGCCAGTTCGTCCGCCGTCCCGGTTCCGGTCGCGTACAGCAGCTTCGGCCCGAGCGCCACGCTGTCCTGCTTCGGCAGCGACCAGCGCCGCTCACCCGTGTCCGCGTCGAGCGCCGAGAGCCCGTCGCCGTCCCGGGCCTGAGCGATCAGCCGGCCGCGCGAGCGGTCCGCCAGCAGCAGCCGGCTGCCCCCGGCACGCCACTTCACGCGACCGCTGTCCGCGTCCAGTCCGCACAGCACGCCCTCGACCAGGGTGCGGGTGCCACCGGCCTCGTCCGCCGCCGTCTTTGTCTGCATCAGTACGCAGACCGTCGAGCCGATGACCACCGGGGCCGCCGGCGGGCCGCCGCCCAGCGGCTCGCTCACCCAGCGACGGCTGCCGTCCGCGTCCGCGAAGGCGTTGACGTGTCCGCCCTCGGCCACGGCGTAGACGGTATTGCCGGCCACCGTGACGGGCCCGAGCGTCGCATCCCCCTGCTTGCCGCCGGTCACCTCGGCCACCCACCGCTCGCGGCCGCTCCCGGTGCTCACCGCGTGCACGGAGAGCGGGCCGCGGGCCGTGACGTAGAGGGAGCCGCCCGAGACGGTCAGCCGGCTCACCCCGGCGGCGGCCCCGTCCATCGCGTACGTCCAGGCACGCTGCCGTTCGGGCGGGGTCGCAAAGGACTCCTCCGAGTCGCCGAAGACCTTCCACGCCACCACGGCTCCGACGCCCACGACCCCGGCCCCGAGCACGGTCCGGCGGCCGATGTGTCGTCCCTGGCTCCTGGACCGACCCCGTGCGTTCACTGCTTGACCCTTCGCGTCCGGCGGCTGAGATAGCGTGTGCGGCTCGCGACCCGTGACATGACAAGCCCGAGGAGTGAGAGGTACAGGATGTACGGCATGCGCAGCAACCAGGCCCCGGCGTCAGCACATCACATACAGACATGGGGGAGCCAGGCGCGCCCCAACTGGTTCTTCCCCCTGGTCCGTTCCTGGGCAGTCGGTCTCGTGGCGCTGACGCTGATGAGCGTTCTGGTGAACTACGCGGTGCAGGGCGTCTTCGACTCCCGCCTCTACTCCTTCGGCTGGCGGGTCGCCCTCATCTACGTCCCCAACGTGCTGACGATGATCGCCTGCGTCCTGGCCGCCGCCCGCGTCCACCGCGCCCCGCACCGCGACTCCCCGCCCCGCCATCTGACGGCGGCGTTGGCGGTCCCCGTCTTCACCCTGGCCGTCTCGCTGGTGCACGGCTGGGGCGGCCTCGACGCGGAGGCCGGCTCGATGATGTTCGCCGCCGTGCTGCTGGGGAGCACCGCGGCGCTCGCCCTGGACCGGGTGCTGGAGAGCCGGCGCTGAGGCGTCTGGTGCGTCCCGGCCCCGGGACGCACCGATCGGCCATGTGGGTTACGTTCGAGGTATGCGGAACAGACCGCTCCCGGCTCTGCTGGCGGGGCTGCTGCTGATCCTGTCGGCGGCGGCCCTGGTCCTGGCACCTGCCGCGCCCGCGGCGACGAGCGCCTCCACCGTCAATGACGTCGGGCAGGCGCTGCGCAAGAGTCCGGTGTACGTCGATCCGGCCGCGTCCGGACAGCTCTCGCGGAGTCAGGCCGACGCCCTGACGAAGAAGATCAAGGACGCCGACAAGCCGGTGTTCGTGGCGGTGCTGCCGCAGAACTCGGCCTTCCCCGCGCAGAGCGTGCTCAGAACGCTGCGCACCGAAACCGGGATCACCGGCGTCTACGCGATACGCCTCGGCGACGGCTTCAACGCGGGCGCCGACCCGCAGGTGATGTCCGAGCAGGCGGTGCGCAACCTCACCGCCGCCGTGAAGGCACCGGGCGCGGGCCCCGACGCCGCGACCCAGCTGAACTCCTTCGTCGACCGGGCCGTCGAGCAGACCCGGGGCCACGCCCCGGACTCCTGGGGCGGCTCCTCGTCCGGCCAGGGCTCGTCCACCGCCGCGCTGATCGCGATCGGTGCGGTGGTCGTCGTCGGCGGTGCGGGGGCCTACACGATCGTGCACCGCAACCGCAGGCGCGAGGAGGCCCAGGAGCAGGCCTCGCTCGACAAGCTCCGGGTCGTCGTGGACGAGGACATCACGGAGTACGGGGAGACGCTGGACCGGCTCGACTTCCATCCGGCGGAGGCGCGCGCCGACGACTCGATGCGCGCGGACTACGAACGCGCCCTCGACTCCTACGAGAGCGCGAAATCGCGTATGGAGCACGCCCGGCGCCCCTCCGACGTGCGCGGGGTGACCCAGGCACTGGAGGACGGGCGCTTCTCGCTCGCCGTCCTGGAGGCCCGGCGCACCGGCGGCGAACTGCCCGCCCGCCGCCCGCCCTGCTTCTTCGATCCGCGCCACGGCCCGTCGGTGGCCGACGTCCGCTGGTCCCCGTCGGGCGGTACGGCCCGCGACGTCCCGGTCTGCGGCGCCGACGAGATCCGGCTGCGCGACGGCGAGGACCCGATGAGCCGCACCGTCGACATGGGCGACGGCAGCCGCCGCCCCTACTGGGAGGCGGGCCCGGCCTACGGCCCCTGGGCGGGCGGCTACTTCGGGGGCGGCCTGCTCCCCGGCCTGCTGGTCGGCACCATGCTCGGCTCGATGCTCTCCACCCCGGCGTACGCGGCGGAGTACGGCGGGGTGGAGAGCATCGAGCC
>NZ_JAFMPZ010000180.1 GCF_017353455.1 Streptomyces laculatispora | reverse complement strand
GTGTTGCGCCGCCGGGCGGGGGGCGGGGTCATCGAGCGGCCGGTGCGCTGAGCATCTCGTTCACCCGTACGTTCTACCGGATCCGCCGGTCAGCCGCGTACCGCGGGCTGCTGCTGGGTGATGCAGTGGATGCCGCCGCCGCCCGCGAAGATCGTGCGGGCGTCGACCAGGGTGACGGTGCGTCCGGGGTACAGGCGGCGGAAGATTCCGGCCGCGTTCTCGTCCCGGGGGTCGTTGAAGCCGCACAGGACAACGCCGCCGTTGCAGACGTAGTGGTTGATGTAGGAGTAGTCGACCCAGTGGCCCTTCCCGTCCCGCACCGCGGTCGGGGCCGGGACCTCGACGACCTGGAGGGCGCGGCCCCGCGCGTCGGTCCGGGAGCGGAGCAGTTCCACGTTCTCCTCGCAGAGCCGGTGGTCGGGGTGGGACGGGTCCGGCTGGGTGTGGACGACGACCACTCCGGGTCCGGCGAACGCGGCGACGATGTCGACATGGCCGAGGGTGCCGAAGCCGTGCGGCGGGTAGTCGCCGGTCAGGCCGCGCTTGAGCCAGATCGCCTTCGTGGTGCCGAGCCTGGCGTGGATCTCGGCCTCGACCTGCTCCTTCGTCCAGCCCGGGTTCCGCTCGGGGCCGAGCTGCACGGTCTCGGTGAGCAGTACGGTGCCCTCGCCGTCGACGTGGATGCCGCCGCCCTCGTTGACCAGGGGCGAGCTGTGCACCGGGACCCCGGCGAGGTCCGCGACCTGACGGGCGATCTTCGCGTCGTGCTCCCAGTCGGCCCAGTCCTGCGCGCCCCAGCCGTTGAAGACCCAGTCCACCGCGGCCAGCCGGCTGCCGTCGCTGACGAAGGTCGGCCCGATGTCGCGCATCCAGGCGTCGTCCAGCTCCCGCTCGACCAGCTCGATGTCCGGGCCGAGGAGGGTGCGGGCGTGCTGCGACTGCCCGGTCGGGACGACCATGGTCACCGGCTCGAAGCGGCGTACCGCACGGGCCACGGCGGCCCACGCCGCGCGGGACTCGGCGAGCTCGTCACCGGTGAACGTGGCGTTGGGGCCGGGCCAGGCCATCCAGGTGCGCTCGTGCGGGGCCCACTCGGCCGGCATACGGAAGGTCATGTCGTCGGACTCCTGAAGGCTGTGTGTCGTGAAGCGTGCGTCGTGGAGCAGTGCGTCGTGAAGCGCCGTGCTTCTACAGGAAATAGAGGCGGTTGAGCGAAATCGAGTCGGCGGGGGCGGACCGCACCGGCGCCCCGTCCAGCGTCACCAGACCGCTGTCGCCGTTCACCCCCACCTCCCCGATCCGGGAGTTGAGCCGGAGGTCCGCCGGGCCGATCGAGCGGGTGCCGCGCACCGCGACCCTGCGCCGCCGGGTCGGCATGAGGTCGGAGCCGAGATCGATGGCGGCCTTCGCCACGAAGGCCACCGAGAGATCGGCCGGGGTCGCACCGTGCCCGCCGAACAGCGGTCCCAGGACCAGCGGTTCACAGGTGTCGGTCGCCGCGTTGGGGTCGCCCGTCACTCCCCAGGCGGGGAAGCCCGACTTCAGTACCAGCTGCGGCTTCGCGCCGAAGAACTGCGGCTTCCACAGGACGATGTCGGCGAGCTTGCCCACCTCGATCGAGCCGATCTCGTCGCCGAGACCGTGTGCGATGGCCGGGTTGATCGTCAGCTTCGCGACGTAGCGCAGCACCCGGGCGTTGTCGTCGTGCGGGCCGTCGCCCTCCAGCGGGCCCAGCTCCGCCTTCATCTTGCCGGCCATCGCGAAGGTGCGGCGCACGGTCTCGCCCGCACGCCCCATCCCCTGCGCGTCCGAGGAGGTGATGCCGATCGCGCCGAGGTCGTGCAGCACGTCCTCGGCGCCCATCGTCCCGGCCCTGATCCGGTCGCGCGCCATGGCCGCGTCACCGGGCAGATCCGTCTTCAGGTCATGGACGGAGACGATCATCCCGTAGTGCTCGGCCACCGCGTCCCGGCCGAACGGCAGCGTCGGGTTGGTGGACGAGCCGATGACGTTCCGTACGCCCGCCATCTTCAGCACGTTCGGGACGTGTCCGCCGCCGCACCCCTCGATGTGGAAGGCGTGGATCGTCCGGCCGTCCAGGACGCTCAGGGTGTCCTCGACCGACAGGCATTCGTTGAGGCCGTCCGAGTGCAGGGCGACCTGGACGTCGTGCTCCTCCGCGACCCGCAGGGCGGTGTCGAGGGCGCGGGTGTGCGCGCCCATGTCCTCGTGGACCTTGAAGCCGGACGCGCCGCCCTCGGCGAGCGCCTCCACCAGCGGCGCGTCGTCGGAGGACGAACCGCGGGCCAGGAAGCCGATGTTGACCGGCCAGGCGTCGAAGGCGCTGAACGCGTGGCGCAGCGCCCACGGCGAGTTCACGCCGACGCCCCAGACCGGGCCGAACTCCTGACCGATGACCGTGGTGACGCCGGAGGACAGCGACGCCTCCATGATGCGCGGCGAGAGCAGATGGACATGGGTGTCGACGGCACCGGCGGTGGCGATCAGGCCCTCGCCGGAGACGATGCTGGTGCCCGTACCGACGACGACGTCCACCCCGTCGAGCGTGTCCGGGTTCCCGGCCCGCCCGATCGCGTGGATGCGACCTTCGCGGATGCCGATGGAGACCTTCCGGATGCCCTGGACCGCGTCGATGACCAGCACGTTGCTGATGACGACGTCGCAGGTGTCACGGACGGCGGCGGCCTTGAGGTGCAGCCCGTCGCGCGCGGTCTTGCCGAAGCCGGCCAGGAACTCCTCGCCGTGGCGCTGGCTGTCCGACTCGACGCGCACCACGAGCCCGGAGTCGCCCAGCACGACCCGGTCCCCGGTGCGCGGTCCGTGGACCGACGCGTACTCGTAGGGGTCCATCAGGCGTCGCCCTCCGCTCCGAGATAGCCGCAGGCCACCGCACGTCGCAGGGCCTCCTCCTTCGCACCGGGCGCGTCCAGCGGACCGTCGACGAGACCGGCGAAGCCGATCGCGATCCGGGCGCCGCCGATCGGCAGCAGACCGACCTCGGCCTCGCCGCCCGGGCCGAACCGGACCGACGATCCGGCCGGGACGCACAGCCGCATTCCGTACGCGGCCGCCCGGTCGAAGTCGAGCCGGGGGTTGGCCTCGAAGAAGTGGAAGTGCGAGGTGACGCTGACGGGGACGGTCGCGGTGTTGCGCACGGTCAGCCGCAGCGCGGGTTCCGGTTCGGCGTGCGGCGGGGCCGGCAGCACCGCGCCGGGGGCGCGGTCGCCCAGCCGCGTACCGGCACCGGCGCCTATCGGATCGGTCACCACGGCCAGCCGCGATCCGTCGTCGAAGACGGCCTCCACATGCACCTCGGTGACCACGTCCGCCACTCCGGGCAGCACGTCGTCGGCGCCGAGCACAGCGCGGGCGGCCGCGATCGCCTCCGCGAGCCGCCGCCCGTCGCGGGCCGCCTCGCAGACGGTGTCCGCGACGAGCGCGGTCGCCTCGGGGACATTGAGCCTCAGCCCGCGCGCCCGTCGGGCCCGCGCCAGTTCGGCCGCACCGAAGAGCAGCAGCCGGTCACGCTCGCTCGGGGTCAGTCGCACGTCACCACACCTCCTGTTTGAACATCACTCTAACCATGACTCCACTACATCCGGAATACCGAGACCATTGACGGGTCACACCGGACTACGCCACATTGAGCAGCACTCAAATAGTCGAACGTCAGGGGCGGCCTCATGCCGATCGAACAGCACGGAGTCGACACCATCCCGGAGGCGGAGCGCACCAGCACCCCCCGCGATCTCGTCTCGATCCTGCTCGGATCGAACCTCTGCCTGGGCGTGATCGTCTTCGGCTGGCTCCCGGTCTCCTTCGGCCTGGGGCTGTGGCCCGCGGTGAGCTCGATCGTCGTCGGCACGGTCGTCGGGGTGACGGTCACCGCACCGCTCGCCCTGGTCTCGCTGCGCACGGCGACGAATCTGTCGACCTCCAGCGGCGCGGCCTTCGGGGTACGCGGCCGACTGGTCGGCTCCGTCGTCGGGCTGCTGCTCGCGCTGGGCTATACCGCGCTCACCCTGTGGATCGGCGGTGATGTGATGGTCGGAACCCTGGCCCGCATCGCCGGACTGCCGGCCGACGGCCTCTCGCACACCCTGGTCTACGCGCTCCTGGCCGCCTGCACCGTCGTCGGCGCGGTGTACGGATACCGGCTGCTGCTGCGCCTGAGCAAGATCCTCGCGGTCGGCATGACCGCGCTGCTGCTGACCGGCCTGATCGCCTACGCACCGGGCCTCACGACGGCGGCCCCGCCGGACGCCCCGTATCTGCTCGGCTCGTTCTGGCCCACCTGGGCGCTGTCCGCCGTGGCCGCCGGGCTGAGCGGCCCGATCGCATTCATCACCCTGCTCGGCGACTACACCCGGTACATCTCACCGGTCCGGCACCACCCGCGCCGCGTGCTGCGGGCCACCTGTCTCGGCCTGGCCGTCGGGCTGCTGGTCCCGCAGCTCTTCGGTACGTACACCGCGCTCGCGGCCCGCGCCTCGCTCGACTACGCGGGTCCGCTGGTCGCCGCCGCGCCCGCCTGGTACCTGATCCCGCTGCTCCTGGCCGCCACCGCGGGCTCGGTGGGCAACGCCGGGCTGATGCTCTACTCGATGGGCCTCGACCTGGACGCGATCCTGCCCCGCGCCACCCGGGCACGGGCCACGCTGGTCGTCGCCGGGGTCGCCACGGCGTTCGTGTTCCTGGGCCACTTCGTGTGGAAGGCGCAGTCGGCGATGACGTCGTTCGTGCTGCTGCTCACCGCGATCGGCACGCCCTGGGCGGTCATCACGATGATCTCGCACCTGCGCTGCCGGGGTACGTACGACGCGGAGGCCCTGCAGGTCTACAACCGGGGCACCCGGGGCGGCGTCTACTGGTTCCGGGCCGGCTGGCAGCCGCACGCCACCTTCGGCTGGGCGCTCGGCGCAGCGGTGGGCCTGTGCGGCGTCTCCACCCCGCTCTACGAGGGGCCGCTGCTCGCGCTGACCGGCGGGGTGGACTGCAGCTTCGTGCTGTCGGGGCTGGTGGGCGGGGTGACGTACACCGTCCTGACCCGGCGTGGCCCGCGCGGCGCCGCCGGCCGGGCCCGCGGACGAGCCCGGCCGGCGGCACAGCACACGCCTTAGTGGTCGGCTCCGGAAGTCCTTCGGGGGTTGATCAGGTTAGCGGCGAGGCGGAGGGTTCTTCTTGTCGGTCGGCGGGTGTGTGTCGGTCGAGCCGGGCCAGCAGATCGTCCAGGTCGGTGGTGGTGAACTTCCACTGGAACGGCTGTGCTGTGGCGTTGTAGCGGTCTTCGAATGCTCGGAGCCGGTCCTGGACCCGGGTCAGGCCCGTGAAGTCGTTGGGTTGGACGACCTTGCGCTGGACGATGGAGAAGAAGATCTCGATCTGGTTCATCCAGGAGGCGTGCACGGGGGTGTGGACCATGACGGCGTTCGGAAACGCCGTGGTCAGGCGGTCGGTGGCCTTCTTCCCTCGGTGGGAGGAGCCGTTGTCGACGATCCAGAAGACGCGTTTCGCGCTGGCGTAGGGCTCTGCGGCCATGACCTGGGTGACCAGGGCCATGAAGGGAACGATGCCGGTCTTCGGCTCGCAGCGCCCGAGGACCTTCGCGCGGTGGACGTCGTAGGCGGCCAGGTAGGCCAGCGCGCCGCCGCGGCCGTACTCGTGGTTGACACGCATCGCCCGGGCCTGGCCCGGGGCCAGGGTCGGATGGCAGCGGCAGCGGGCCTGGACGGAGGTCTTCTCGTCGCTGGAGACGACGTACTCGTCCTCGCCCAGCGGGACACCCTCGAACGTCCGGGCGTACAGATCCAGGACACGCCGGGCCTTGGCGCGGAAGTCCGGGTCGCGGATGAAGATCCAGGACCGGTACTGCCAGGGTTTGAGCGCGTCCTGGTGCAACCAGCGGCGCACCGTGGACGCGGAGACGGTCTCGGTGATCCCGCGCGCGGCCAGCTCCGGGCAGGACCAGCGCGAGAGCGGCACCCCGGTCTCGGCGGGTAACTGGCAGGCCAGAGCCTTGGCCTCGGCGACCTGAACGGGAGTGAAGCGGGAGGGACGCCCGCTTCGCCTGCGGTCGGAAAGGCCTGCCAGGCCATGTTCGGCGAACCGGCCGCGCCAGGCGCGAACCGTGTCCAGGTGCAGGCCGGTCTCGCGGGCGATGCGGGCGTTGGAACGCCCGCGAGCCGCCTGCAGGACGACCTGGGCGCGTACCCGCAGTCGGTGCTCGGTCTTGTGGCCGTAGGCGGCCTTCTTCAACCGTGTGCGTTCGACTGCGGTCAGGCGTATCGGGCGGGCGGTGCAGGCGGGCAAGGCAGCCAACCGATCGGCAGAAGTGGACGGTCGGGCGAGTGCGCGGGAGCCACTCCCTGTGGGTTACGCAGGCGAGGCAACCGCGCTCGGTGGCTTCGGCCTTGCCCGCCTGTGTTCAGCTGATTATTGAGACTCTGAACGCGCCGCGCCTTCGCCTGCCTGCTGGAGTTCGGCGACGATTTCGATGCCGAGCGCGTAGGCCGGCGCGCCCGAGGTGAGCAGCGCGCTCTCAGCGACCCCGACGAGGTCGGCGAGAGCGGCTCCGGCGTGGAGTGCGCCGCAGGCGTGCAGTCGGGCGGGATCTGCCCGGCCGAGAGCCAGCAGTTGCCCGAAGTGGACGAGTTGCTGCACCCGCGCCCCGAGGGGATTGTCGGACAGGACGATGCTCCGCAGCGCCGCGAACGTCTCCTCCGTGTGGAGTCGGCCGAAGGTCTGGGCCACACGCAAACGGTCCTGCACGCTGCTCGGGACGGCCCCGTAGGTCTCGCGATAGCGATCCCGTACGGCTTCGAGGCGTTCGCCCAGGGTGTTGTCTGTCATGACGAGACCCGTGCCATCGCCGCGCGGACAGCCTCCAGGGCGCCGTCGGGAAAGTCCACGGCCCCACCGATCGCCATGGCGGCGATCTCGGCCTCGGCGCTCTCCTCGATCGCCGTCAGCAGGTTGGCGGTGTCCGCCGCGTCCGGGCCGAACACCAGCAGGCCGTGGTTGGCCAGCAGCACCGCGGACGTCGTCGGGCGCCGTTCCAGGGCCTGGGCGATGCCGCGCACCGAGACGTCCGATCCGCGTGGCCCCCACGGCACCACCGGTACTTCTTCGGCCTGTCCGAAGCGCAACATCGGCTCGGTGCGGCACGGCAGTGGCCGGTGGGCCACGGCGAAGGCCGTCGCGGCGGGCGAGTGGGTGTGCAGGACCGCGCCCACCTTCGGGCGGGCGCGGTAGACGATGCTGTGCATGGCGACGATCTCGGCGCTGGCCGACTGCAGTCGGCCCCCGAGAACCTGTCCGTCGAAACCGACGATCATCAACTGTTCGGGCCGGAGCCCACAGACGAATCCCGGGGTCAACAGGAAGCGATCGCCATCGAGGCGGGCGCTGAGGTTGGCGTGCCCGGAGTGCGACATCACTCCCGCCGCGAAAAGCTGCTCGGCAACCTCGACCAGGGCGTTGGCCAGGTCCTTCTCATCGTGTGGGGCTGTCATCTCTTCCTCCGCATCATTCGACCGGCGGCCGGCTCGTCCGCCGCCGGTCCTTGCAGAGACCACGCTGCAACTTAAACCAAGGTTTAAGTCAAGCGTCGGTTCGCAGGGGAGAGAGGCAGCACATGCGTGTGACGATCGGTCGGCTCGCCGAGACCACCGGGGTGCCCGCATCGGCTATCCGGTTCTGGGAACGGCACGGCCTGCTGCCTGCCCCTGAGCGTCAGGGCGGACAGCGACGCTACCCGCCCGAGGCCGCGCAGCGGATCACGCTGTTGCGCAAGTTCCAGCAGGCCGGCCTGACTTTGACCGAGATCGGCGAGTTCCAGCAGGACCGGCCGCGCAGGCAGGCGATGATCCGGAGCAAGCTCGGGGAGATCGAGCAACGCATGATCGATCTCGACCATGCCCACCAGCTCATGGCACACGCCCTACTGTGCAGCAAAGCAGACATTCTCACCTGCGCGACGTTCCAGCAGCAGATGGCCACCCGGCGTCCGTCCCCATGAGCGGCCGACGGGGCCATGCGGTGCCTGCTGGTGGCGAGCAAAACTCGATGCCGCCGAATACTCTCGACGCGGAACACTGAGAGTGACTTTTCTGGTCAGCGACTCGGGATACAGTGCGCGCCTTGTACCGGCGGAGATCAGATGTTCCGAAGCGTTGGATTCTCAAAGGCCGGACTCTGCGGGACCTGTTCCATTTGTGTGGTGGGCAGTTCGACTCGGACGGTGAGGCCGCCGTCGGGGCGTGGGGTGGCGGTGAGCTCGCCGTGGTGGGTCAGGGTGATCGCCCGGACCACGGCCAGTCCCAGCCCGGAGCCGTCGCTGCGGTGTTCCCGACCGCGCTGGAACGGTTCGAAGAGGGCGGGGAGTTCGTCCGGTTCCAGCACCGGGCCGGTGTTGCCGACCTCGATGAAGGCAAGGCCGCCGACGGTGCCGGTGGTCACCGTCGCCGCGCCGTCACGGTGGTTGTGCCGCACCGCGTTGGCCAGCAGGTTCAGTGCGATCTGCCGCAGCAGCGAGGGGTCGCCCGCGACCGGGGCGGGCGCCGGATCGACGGTGATCCGGATGCCCGCAGTCCGGGCCTCGTCGGCCAGATCCGCCAAGGCGTCCCTGGCGGCGTCCTTGAGGTCGACCGGATGCGGCGTCAGCTGCCCGCTCTCGCCACGTGCCAGTGTCAGCAGTGCCGCGATCAGGCGTTCACTGCGCGCGTTGGCGTCCAGCGCACGCTGGACGGCGGGTCTCAGGTCGGCCGGGACCCGGCCTTGGGCGAGTGGGATCTCCAGGGCGGTGCGCTGGAGGGTGAGCGGGGTGCGCAGTTCGTGCGAGGCGTGGGAGGTGAAGCGGCGCTGGGCGGTGAAGCTGCGGTCCAGGCGGTCGAGCATGGTGTCGAAGGTGTTGCCGAGTTCGCGGACCTCGTCGTGCGGGCCGGTCAGGCCGAGCCGTTCGTCCAGGGTGCTGCCGGTACTGATCCGCCGGGCCGCCGCAGTGACCTGGCTGAGGCGGTGCAGTGAGCGGCTGCTGCCCCACCAGGCGAGCAGTCCGGCGAGTGCGGTGAAGACGGCGAGCAGCAGCAGGGAGCGCAGCAGCAGATCACTGAGGACGGTGTGCTGAAAGTCCTCGAAGCGCTGGGCGGGACTGGTGAGTGAGGCGGGGATCGAGGGGCCTTGCGGGGTGGCGGTGGGGCTCGGCTCCGTCTGGGCGGGAGCGAGCACGCTCTCGGGTTCGATGCGGTGGCGGTTGTCTTTCAGGAGTTGGCGAGCGCTCAGCCAGTTCAGCAGGAGCAGTCCGCTGCCGAGGACTGCGAAGACCGTCGTGGTCATCAGGGTCAGTCGGCCGCGCAGGGGCAGTCCGTGCAGCGAGAGGCGGCGACCGGTCCGGGCTCGGTTCACAGTCGGTACCCGTAGCCGGGGTCGTTGGTGATCAGTGGCGGGTCGCCGAGCTTGCGGCGCAGCGAGTGGACGGTGACCCGGACGGCGGTGGTGGCCGGGTCCAGTGCCGCGTCCCACAGGCTGTCCCGCAGCTGCTCGGTGTGGATCGGAGCGCCGTCCGCGGCCAGCAGCAGTTCCAGCACTCCGAGCTCCTTGGGGGTCAGCTTCAGTGGCCGGCCGTCGCGTTCGGCGACCCTGCGTACGGTGTCCAGGTTGACGCCGTGCCTGCTCAGCACGGTGGCGCTGCTGCCGGCAGGGGAGCGGCGGCCCAGCGCGCGCAGCCGGGCTATCAGCTCCAGGTACGAGAAGGGTTTGGCCAGGTAGTCGTCGGCGCCCTGGCCGAGGCCGTCGACCAGGTCGGCGAGGGCGCCGGCGGCGGTGAGCATCAGGATTCTGGCCGGGTAGCCGGCTGTGTTCAGGGCCCGGCAGACGGCGTCCCCGCTCAGGGTGGGCAGGTGCCGGTCCAGGAGCAGGACGTCGTACTCGGCGGCGGCCGTCATTTCGAGCGCGCGGGCGCCGTCGTGGGCGACCTCGCAGACCATTCCCTCGGCGCGCAGGCCCTCGGCGAGCATCGTGGCCAGGTCCACCTCGTCCTCGACGATCAGCACTCGCATTCTGTTCCACTCCACTCCACTCGCTCTGCCCTGCCCTGCCCTGGTCAACGATGCCTCGGCAGGCGTTAGCCAGCGGTTAGGCACACACTCACCCGTGCATAACTCGTCGGTCCGTAGGAATGGCGGAGGTCAATGTCGACGCCCAGCAGGGAGAGCAGGAAATGCGTACCAAGACCATACGAACCGTACTGGCGGCGGCCGCCGTGACGGCGGCGCTGGTGATGACCGGATGCTCCTCACAGGACACGGCGCCCAACGTGGCCGGGGGCGACAGCACGGGGAAGAGCAAGCCGCAGGACGACAACGCGGTCCGACGGGCCTGGGTGGACTGCATGCACAAGCAGGGGCAGACCAGCGTCGAGCAGGACAAGGACGGCAACATCACCTTCCCGGCCTCGGGCACCGATACCGAAAGCCCCGGCTCGGCCAACGGCCTCGACGCGGCGAGCAAGGTCTGCGACGCCAAGGTCCCCGGCATCCACCAGGTCCAGCAGAAGGGCAACGAGAAGTTCGTCGAACAGGCGCGCGCCTTTGTCGCGTGCGCGCGGAAGAACGGCTACGCGGACATCCCTGACCCCGACCCCAAGACCGGCATCCTCATATTCCCGGCGAAATCGCTCAATACCGCCAAATGGGACGCCATCCAGCCGGCCTGCGGCAAGCTCCCGATGCCCGGCTACTCGATCGGTCAGTGATCATGAGCCGCACTGTTGAGACCAACGCCCCCGCCGGCACCTCGCCCGCCCCCGCGCGGAAGAAGCACCGTAAGGCCGTCGTCGCGCTCGTCCTGGTCGCCGCGCTCGGCGGCTCGGGTGCGCTCGCCGCGATCCGCCCCTGGGAGCAGCACGGCACCGCCTCCGCGCAGCCGCCCGTCAGCCACGGCACCGTCGCGGTGCAGAAGGGCTCGCTGTCCACCGGCATTCAGGTCGGCGGCGCGCTCAGCTACAGCACCCCGACCCCCGTCATCACCTCCGGCCATGGAACCATCACCGCTCTGCCCGCCGTCGGTGCCGTCGTCAAGGCGGGAGCGAAGTTGTACGAGGTCGACGGGCGGCCCGTGGTGCTGCTCACCGGGGACCGGCCGATGTGGCGCGACCTCGGCCCCGACATCAGTGACGGGCCCGACGTCGAACAGCTCAAGCGCAACCTGATCAGGCTCGGCTACGCCGACGGACTCGGCCTGACGGCCGACCAGAAGTTCACCCGTGCCACCGTCATCGCCGTCAAGCGCTGGCAGAAGGCCCTCGGTGAGAAGCAGACGGGGACGGTATCGCTCGGCAGTGTCGTCATGCTGCCGCAGGCGGCCGTGCGGGTGCAGCAGCTCGGCGCGCAGCTCGGCTCGGTCCTCGGGGCCACCGCGGTCATGACCGTGTCCGGCACCGACCTGGTCGCCACCGCGCAGCCCGCCGACAACCAGCTCTCCCAGTTCAAGCCCAACGGCCGGGTGACGGTGAAGCTGGCCGACGGCAGCACCATCGACGGACGCATTCGCTCACTGGTCCGCGGCGGTACCGGCGAAGGCGGGGACAACGGCTCAGACGGCGCGGACAAGACCACCGTCACCATCGCGCTGGACCACCAGCGGCAGGCCAAGCAGGCCGGGCCCTCCTCCGTGACCGTCACCGTCGTCGGCGAGACCGTCAGCGACGCGCTCATCGTCCCCGTCACCGCGCTGCTCGCCCTGGACGGCGGCGGCTACGGAGTCCAGGTCGTCTCCGGCGCCACCACCCGGCTGGTCAGGATCCAGCTGGGACTGGTCGCCGACGCCAAGGCGCAGATCACCGGGGACGTCCAAGCCGGCGCCCAGGTGGTGATCCCGAAGTGATACCCCATCAGCCACCGGGCAGGGCACCCGTGCTGGAACTCTCCGGCATCACCAAGGAGTACCCGGGATCACCGCCGCTGCGCATCCTGCACGGCATCGACCTCACCGTCGAAGCCGGGGAACTCCTCGCCGTCGTCGGCCCCTCCGGCTCCGGCAAGTCCACCCTCCTCGCGCTGCTCGGCTCCCTCGACCGGCCCACCGCGGGGAAGCTGCACTTCGAAGGACGCGACCTGTCCGCGCTCTCCGACCCCGAACTGGCCGCCCTGCGCGCCCACCGGATCGGCTTCGTCTTCCAGCAGTTCTTCCTGCTGTCCGGGCTCACCACGGTCGAGAACGTCGCCACCGGCCTCCTCTACAGCGGCGTCCCCGCCTCACTCCGGCGCTCCAGAGCCGCCGAAGCCCTGCGCGAGGTGGGCCTCGGGCACCGGCTCCGCCACCACCCCGACCAGCTCTCCGGTGGCGAGAAGCAGCGCGTCGCCATCGCCCGCGCCCTCGTCGGCCGCCCCGCACTGCTGCTCGCCGACGAACCCACCGGGGCCCTGGACAGCGTCTCCGGCGCCGCCGTCGTCGAGCTGCTGCGCACCCTGAACGCCAACGGCACCACGGTCGTCGTCATCACCCACGACCGCGAGCTGGCCGCCTCCTTCCCCCGGCGAATCGCCCTCCACGACGGCCGCATCGACTCCGACGAACGCGGCCCGCACCCCGCAGGAGCTGTCCGATGACACCACCCCTGCGCCGCACCCGGCTACGCCCGACGGACATGCTGCGCCTCGGCATGATCGGACCACGCACGCGCAAGATGCGCTCCGCCCTGTCCGCGCTCGGCATCTCCCTGGGCATCGCCGCCGTCATCGCCGTGACCGGGATCTCCGCCTCCAACCAGGCACACCTGCTGGAGCGCCTGGACCGGCTCGGCTCCAACCTGATCACCGTCGCCCCCGGCAACGGCCCCGACCAGAAGCCGGTGCCGCTGCCTCCCACGGCCGAGAAGATGCTCGCCAACATCGCCCCCGTGCAACAGGTCACCGCGACCGGGGCCACCAAAGCCCAGGTCTACCGCAACGACCTGGTCCCGGCGCAGCAGACCAACAGCCTCACCGTGCTGGCCGCCCGGCTCAACCTGCTCGACGTCCTGCACGCCACCCTGCAGAGCGGGCACTGGCTGGACAAGGCGAGCGAGAACCTCCCGATGACCGTGCTCGGCGACCAGGCCGCACTCCGGCTCGGCGTGACCGCGCCGGGCGAGCGGGTCTGGCTGGGCGGACAGTGGTTCGTCGTCACCGGAATCCTGGCCCCGAACGAGCTCGCACCCGAGCTCGGCACCGCCGCCCTGGTCGGCTGGCCCGAGGCCACCGCCCACCTGGGCGCGGACGGCACCGCCGCCATGGTCTACCTCAGGGCCTACCCCGAACGCGTCCCTGACGTACAGACCGTTGCCGGAGCCACCGCCGATCCCGCCAACCCGAGCACGGTCGCCGTCAGCCGCCCTTCCGACCTGTACACGGCACGGGCCGAGACCAAGAACTCCCTCACCGGGCTGGTCCTCGCCCTCGCTGCGGTCGCCCTGCTCGTGGGCGGCGTCGGCATCGCCAACACCATGGTGGTGGGAGTGATGGAACGCCGCGGCGAGGTCGGACTGCGCCGCGCGCTGGGCGCCCGAGGCGGCCAGATCGCCGTTCAGTTCCTCATCGAGGCCGTACTGATGGGCCTCATCGGAGGAGTCGGCGGGCTGTTCGTGGGCGGCCTCGCGGTCTACGGCTACGCCCTCGCACAGGGCTGGCCCGCCTCCATCCCGCTCTACACGGTCATCGCCGGCCCGCTGGTGTCGGTACTGGTCGCAGCCGTCGCCGGAATCTACCCGGCACTGCGCGCAGCCAGGGTGTCCCCGACAGACGCCCTGCGCTCGGCCTGACCGGCGGCGCCGGAGACGCCGAGGTCGCAGACTGGGCCCGACTACGCGGACATGGCGTCCGCCGATGTCCATGCGCCGCTTCTCCGGACCCATGTAAACCCGTACGGGCGATTCAAGCTCGACATGAGTTCGCACCCGGAGATCCCGCGTCTCGCCGCTCCCCGGCCACGCACCGTGCCCGGGAGCGGCGCCGGTCGACGGCCCTCATCTCTCCGCAGTCGACGCACTGGTGCCGCGGACGGTCGCCGCGGTTCAGCCCGCTGATAGCAGGCACTACAAACCGGGCGCCCGTCCTCTTCCCGGACGGTGATCCTCCGGGTGATGCCGCAGAGGGAGCACGGCTCCGCGCGAGCCCGGCTGCGGCCGCGTCCGACCGCTTCCCCGCACCCCGAAACGGCGATCCAGGACCCACACATGACCTGACCTCACGTCAACCCCCGAGGGATCCGGAGCCGACCACTTAGCCGAGCGGGTGCATCCAGCCGTGGGTGTCCTCGGCGGTGCCGCGCTGGATGTCCAGCAGGCGCTCGCGCAGCTTGACGGTGACCGGGCCGGGCGTGCCGTCGCCCTGGACCCACTCGCCGCCGGCGCTCTTCACGATGCCGACGGGGGTGATGACGGCGGCGGTGCCGCAGGCGAAGACCTCGGTGAGCGTGCCGTTCGCCGAGTCGTCGCGCCACTGGTCGATCGAGACGCGGCTCTCCTCGGACGCGTGACCGAGGTCCCGCGCGAGCTTGAGGAGCGAGTCACGGGTGATGCCGGCGAGGAGCGAGCCGGTCAGCGCCGGGGTGACGATCCGGTCCCCGTACACGAAGTACAGGTTCATCCCACCGAGCTCCTCGACCCACTTGTGCTCGACGGCGTCGAGGTAGGCGACCTGGTCGCAGCCCTTCGCGGCGGCCTCGGCCTGGGCGAGCAGGGACGCGGCGTAGTTGCCGCCGGTCTTGGCGTCACCCATGCCGCCGGGGACGGCGCGCACCCGGTCCTCGGAGAGCCAGATGGAGACCGGCTTCACACCGCCGGGGAAGTAGGCGCCGGCCGGTGAGGCGATCACCAGGAAGAGGTACTCGTTGGCGGGCCGCACACCGAGGCCGACCTCGGTCGCGATCATGAACGGGCGCAGGTACAGCGACTCCTCGCCGCCGTGCTCCGGGACCCAGGCCGCGTCCTGCCGGACGAGCGCGTCGCAGGCCTCGACGAACGTCTCGACGGGCAGCTCCGGCATGGCGAGCCGGCGCGCGGAGGACCGGAAGCGCTCGGCGTTGGCCTCGGGGCGGAAGGTGGCGACCGAGCCGTCGGGCTGACGGTAGGCCTTGAGGCCCTCGAAGATCTCCTGGCCGTAGTGCAGCGTCATGTTGGCCGGGTCGATCGACAGCGGCGCGTACGGGACGAGCTGGGCGTCGTGCCAGCCGCGGCCTTCGGTCCACTTGATCGTCACCATGTGGTCGGTGAAGTAGCGGCCGAATCCGGGCTTGACCAGGATCGCCTCGCGCTCCGCGTCGGACAGCGGGTTCGAGGAGGGCTTGAGCTCGATCGTGGGCGTCGTCATGAGTACGTGTCCTTCACGGTTGTGTGTGTAGGACCGCGCCCACGCCCACTCGTGCCGGACAAGTGCTAGGACGTCCGAGCTTCATGGCGAGCCACGGCCCGTTCGATTATCTCTCGCGGGAGGCCGTGCACGAAATGACGTGTGTGCGGTCCAGGGTTCGATGGTGACACCCGGGGCCGCACAGGAGAAGCCGCCGGGTGCCTGTGGGACCCGGCGGCTTTGAGGCAGTCGTCGGATCAGCCCGCTACGCGTACCGCGAGCGCGTCACCGATCTCCTCGGTGCTGCGTGCGGTCCCCTGGCGCTCCGCGAGGTCGGCGGAGACCGCGTCCTCGATGCGCACGGCCTGGGCCTCGTAGCCGAGGTGGCGCAGCAGGAGGGCGACGGAGAGGATCGTCGCGGTCGGGTCGGCCTTGCCCTGGCCCGCGATGTCGGGGGCGGAGCCGTGGACGGGCTCGAACATCGACGGGAAGGCGCCCGTCGGGTTGATGTTGCCCGAGGCGGCCAGGCCGATACCGCCGGAGACGGCCGCGGCGAGGTCGGTCAGGATGTCACCGAAGAGGTTGTCGGTGACGATGACGTCGAAGCGCTCCGGCTGGGTGACGAAGAAGATCGTCGCGGCGTCGACGTGCAGATAGTCGGTGGTGACCTGGGGGTACTCGGCCGCCACCTTGTCGAAGGTGTTCTTCCACAGGTGGCCCGCGTACACGAGGACGTTGTTCTTGTGGACCAGCGTCAGCTTCTTGCGCGGACGGGCGGCGGCCCGCTCGAAGGCGTCACGCACGACCCGCTCGACACCGAAGGCGGTGTTGAGGCTGACCTCGGTGGCGACCTCGTGCTCGGTACCGGTGCGCAGCGAACCGCCGTTGCCGGTGTACGGACCCTCGGTGCCCTCGCGGACGACGACGAAGTCGATGTCCGGACGGCCGGCCAGCGGGGTCTCGGTGTTCGGGAACAGCTTCGACGGCCGCAGGTTGATGAAGTGGTCGAAGGCGAAACGCAGCTTCAGCAGCAGCCCGCGCTCCAGGACGCCGGACGGCACCGAGGGGTCACCGATCGCGCCGAGCAGGATGGCGTCGTGGCCCTTGAGGGCTTCCAGCTCCGCGTCCGGGAGGGTTTCACCGGTGCGGTGCCAGCGCTGGGCGCCGAGGTCGTACTCCTTGGTCTCCAGCTTCACATCCTGCGGGAGAACAGCGTTGAGGACCTTGAGGCCCTGGGCCACGACCTCCCGGCCGATACCGTCACCGGGGATCACTGCGAGATTGATGCTGCGAGACATGTCCGCACCCTACTGCGCGTCCCACCCCATGACACGTAGCGTCCACCATACGGACACATGGGGAGTTGTACGTGTACCGTTCACCCACTCGCCGGGACGGCGTCAGCGGGCGGGTGGAGGTTGTCGCCCATGGACATCCCCCGCTTCGGAATCCCCGAGAAGCTCGCCGACCGCATGAGCATGGCCGAGCAGCACGACTATCTGCGCACCCGGCTGACCCGTCGCGGCGTGCTGCGCACCAGCGTGGCCACCGCCGCCGTCGCCGGTGCCGGTCTCGGCACCTCGCTGACCGCCTCGGCCTCTTCGCCGGCGTATGCCGCGCCGACGGTACTCACCTCGCACAGCACCACCCGGGTGGACGGTTTGCTGGTCGCCCCGTTCGGCCGGCACCTGGCCTACGGCGCCGACCCGAGGACACAGATGGCGGTCTCCTGGCAGGTCCCGTTCGCCGTGCGGCGGCCGTACATCCGGATCGGCCTCAAGCCGTGGGCGCTGAGCCGGAAGATCGACGCAGAGGTGCGCCACCTCACCACGCCGCGGCTGAACGACGGCAAGATCGCGGCCGCCGAGCAGTTCTACGTGCACGCGGGCCTGGAGCGGCTGAAGCCCGGCACGACGTACTACTACGGCGTCGGCCACGACGGTTTCGACCCGGCCGACACCCGCAACCTGGGCACGCTCGGCACCTTCACCACCGCGCCCGCACGTGCCGGGAACTTCACCTTCACCGCCTTCGGCGACCAGGGCGTCAGCTATCACGCACTCGGCAACGACCAGCTGATCCTGGGCCAGAACCCCGCCTTCCACCTGCACGCGGGCGACATCTGCTACGCCGACCCGTCGGGCTCCGGCCAGACGAGCGACACCTACGACGCCCGCACCTGGGACCAGTTCCTGGCACAGACGGAGACCGTGTCGAAGACCGTGCCGTGGATGGTGACCACCGGCAACCACGACATGGAGGCCTGGTACTCGCCGGACGGCTACGGCGGCCAGAACGCCCGCTGGACGCTGCCGGACAACGGCCCGGACCCGGTGAACCAGCCCGGCGCGTACTCCTTCGTGCACGGCAACGTGGGCGTGATCGCGCTCGACGCCAATGACGTCTCGTACGAGATCCCCGCCAACTTCGGCATCAGCGGCGGCAAGCAGACGCGCTGGCTGGACCGGCGCCTGGGCGAGCTGCGGGCGCGCCACGACATCGACTTCCTGGTGGTCTTCTTCCACCACTGCGCCTTCTCCACGACCAACGCGCACGCCTCGGACGGCGGGGTGCGGGACGCGTGGGTGCCGCTCTTCGAGAAGCACCAGGTGGACCTGGTCATCAACGGTCACAACCACGTCTACGAGCGCACCGACGCGATCCTGGGGAACGCGGTCCAGCGCAAGGTGCCGATCGGCGAGCGCACCGACCCGACGCGGGACGGCATCGTGTACGTCACCGCGGGCGGCGCGGGCAAGGCCCTGTACGACTTCCCGGCACCGGACAGCTACGAGGGACATGTCACGAGCCTGGAGAGCGTGAACACGTACCAGGTGGTCAAGGGCGGCGGAAGGGCCACCGAGACCGTCGAGTGGTCACGGGTGCGCTACACCGGTTTCTCGTTCCTCGCGGTGGAGGTGGAGGCCGGCCGGCACGCCAGGATGAAGGTCACCGCGCTCGCCGAGTCCGGCGAGCGCATCGACCACTTCGAGATCAGCCGCGGCTGATCGGCACGTCACCGCCGGGCCGCGGCGGGCCCGGTCAGTGACCGGTCGAGCCGCCGTTGTCCCTGCGGTCGAGGGCACGCTGCAGGGCGGCGGCGGCGTTCTGGCGCTCCGACTCGGTCGGGCGGTGGGCGTGACGGACGCGGCGGACAATGGTCTCGGCCATGATGGATCGACTCCCTGAGATCGCGAGGATTTCGAGATCGGAACTTCGTGAACGGTGATTTCGAGATCGGTGATTTCGAGGTGCCGGAAGGGGCGGGAGCGGGCGCCGCAGGGGTTACCTGCATCGGGGCACGCGCTCACAACGCCAGTCGCTGGTTCCAGCGAGACGTTCGGCTTCTTCAAAGCTAGGGCAGTCCGGCCGTTCTGTCTCCACAATTACTCGGACTTCCTACTATCTGAGACGGGGGTTTGGCTCAGCCGGCGCGCAGCTCCCGTCTGCCCGCGTTCATTGATCCGACGTATCCGACGCCTGAGCCCTTGACGCCCCCTCGATCCGCCGCCATCCTCCCAGTCATCGGACTAATGGTCAGGTCTGTGAACGATGAGCCTGCGGACTGGGAGAAATCGTGTCACTGCGCACACCATGGAGAAACCGGATCGGGACGCTGTCGGTGGTGCTGTGCGGCGCACTCGCGTCGACCCTGCTGACGGCCACCGGCGCACACGCCGGGGAGAGCACCTGGACGGTACGCGAGCAACGCGACGGACCCCGAGCCGAGCTGCGGCTCGACCCGGCCGGGGCGCTGAGCCTGGCGGTGTCCGGCCGGGGCGGGACAGTCATCGCCCCGTCTCCCGTGGGGATCGTCACCGAGCGGGCCGATCTCTCCTCGGGACTGGAGTTCACCGGCCGCAGCGACCGCTCGATCGGCGGGACGTACCGTACCGACGCGGGGAAGACCCGCAGTCGCACCGTCCGCATGCGTGAATCCCGCTTCCGCTTCCGCACCGCCGCGGGAGCCCGGCTCGACCTGCTCGTCCGGGCCTCCGCCGACGGGATCGCCTACCGCTACGCGCTTCCCGGCGACACGGGCGACGTCCTGCGCGAGGCCTCCGCGTTCATCCTGCCCGAGGGCGCTTCGGCCTGGCTCGGCAACTACCGCAAGGACAACGAGAACCTCTTCAAGGCGTACTCCGCCGCGGACGCCCCGGCCAGCGAGTACATGATGCAGGGGCTGTTCCGTACCGGGGGCGGCTATGCCCTGGTCGCCGAATCCGACCTCACCGGCGGCTACTCGGGCGCCCGGCTGGCCCATGACGCGGGCTCGTCCACCTACCGCGTCAAGCTGTGGGACGAGCGGGTCCGGGTGCGGGGCGCGCTCACCACGCCCTGGCGGGCCGTGATCACCGGCGATCTGGCGACCGTCACCGAGTCGACCTTCACCGACGATCTCGCCCCGGCCTCCAAGGTCCGCGACACCTCCTGGATCAAGCCGGGCCGGGCCCTGTGGACCTGGCTCGCGGGCGGGCGCGTAGTCGACGTACCCCTTCTGCATCTGAAGGCTCTGCCCTGCCGGACGCCCGCCCGCGAGCCAGGTCCAC
>NZ_JAFMPZ010000545.1 GCF_017353455.1 Streptomyces laculatispora | reverse complement strand
GGGTGGGATTCGGGGTCACCTCGCCGTACGGCGGGCCCCAGACCAGCCGGTCCAGCACCGACAGCGCCTCCACGGGGGCGGTGTCCAGGAGTTCGCCCATCCGGGCCCGGTCGGTGAAGAGCCCGGCCAGGGCGGTCACCGCGGAGACCGGGTCGTAGGTGGCGGGCAGCCCGGCCGCGGTGAGGATCTCCTGGAGCCGGCCCGGCGACATGCCGGCGGTGGCCTCCGCGACGGTCGGGCCGAGGCCGGTGGGGGAGGGGTGCTGCGGTGACGGCGCGAGGAGTTCGCGGGCGGTGCGCACCAGGTGCAGCCGTTCGTCCTCCCCCCAGACGAGGGCCTGTTCGCGCAGGGTGGTGAGGGCCCCGGGCAGCGCGTCCACGATGGCGGCGCCCGCGTCACCGTGATGCTCGCCGTCGTCCCGGCCGTCGCCGGTGAGCAGGCCGAGCAGGGTGTCGTACGGCGCGGGATCGGGCGCGACCGCGAGTGCTTCGGCGGTCTGCAGGGCGAACCGGTCGAGGTGTTCCAGGGCGCGGACGACGGAGGCACGGGTGCCGGCCCGCGTCGCGAGCTGGGTGATGTCGCCCGGCACAGGGTTGAGCAGGTCGGGCCGGGCGCGCAGCAGCCCGGCCAACGACTCGTCGTCCCGGGCGCGCAGAGCCTCGGCCAGCGTCCGCGGTGGTGTGGTCATCCCCATCCGTCCCACGGTAGTCGCTCCGGACGGGCCCGAGGGCGCTACCGTCGTTGCAGGGCGGTAGAGGGGAACCATCGCGTGGGGATCGAGAGCGATCAGCTGGTCTACGACTACCTGAGCCGGGTCGGGGACATGGCACAGCAGCAACAGCTGTCCTCGGGCACCCGGATGAGGCTCGTGTCGGCGCTGCGGGGCGAGATCGACCGGCAGCGCGTGAAGCAGGCCGCGGACACGCCTGCGGCGGTGCGCCGCATCATAGGGAAGCTCGGCGCCCCCGACGAACTGGTCGCGGCGGCGGCCTCGTCGGCCGACGGATCGGTGCCGCTGCCGCAGGCGCCGGAGCCGGAGCCGCGCCCCGCGAAGGCGCCCGGCGTCCCCCGGCCACGCAGGCCGAAGCTCCGCAAGGACGGCCGCAAGGACAGCCGCGGGGACGGCCGGAAAGACAGTTCGGGCAAGGGCGCGTCGGAGTCGCCTGCGCAGGCGTCCGGGGCGTCCCCCGGGGTGCCGGCCGGGGGCGGGCCGGCCGCGCCGCACCGCGCCGGCACGGACGAACTGGGTCCGTCCGGGAGCGAGACGGACTGGTGGCGCGTCGAACCGGGCCCGTTCGGCGAGTTCGGCGAGGGAACCGCGGTGGCGGGGTTCCGCGGCGGGGTGGAGATCCCGGCGGTGCTGCGGCCGCCGGGGGCGGCCGAGGACGAGGAGTCCGGGGAGCCGGAGGAGGAGTGGGAGGAGGGCGAGGACGGCGAGGAGGAGTACGAGGAGCCGGCGGCTCCGCGACGGCGGTGGCTGCCCAGGCTGCGCCGCGCCCGGGGCGGCGAGGGCGGGGCGCCCCGCGGCTTCTCGCACCCCCTGCTGCTGCTCGCCGCCGCACTGCTGGTGACCGGAGCGGTGATGGGCTCCCTGCTGGCCCTGGCGGGCGGCTGGCTGATCGCGTACAGCTCCCGCAAGCTGTCCCGCGCGGAGGCGAAATGGGTGGCGATGGGGCTGCCCGGGATGGTCGCGGCGGGCGCCCTCGTCTGGCTGTGGGGCCGGATGGACGGCCGGTGGGGCACGCCCATCGGGGACGGGCAGATGGCCCCGGCGATCGGCCAGACCTGGCCGTGGGTGGTCCGGGGTGCGGCCGTGGCCTCCGCGCTCTACCTGGTGTGGCGGGCGCGAAGGCGGGCGTGACGGCCGGGCTGCGACAGCCCGGCCGCCAAGGGCTGCCCGGCCCTGACGAGCCGGGCCGGGTGCTGTCCGTGACGCCTTGTCAGCCGGTCATCTTCGTCTGGAACTCGTCGAGGATGCGGTCCGCGGCGGTGTAGCCGATGCCCGCGATCCACAGCCGGTCGTCGACCTTGAAGACCTTGCCGTCCTTGGAGGCCTTCAGCCCCTTCCACAGCCCGCTCCTCATCGTCCGGGTCGTGCCCGCCTTGTCCGGGTCGCCGTACGTCGAGGTGAAGACGGCGTCCGCGTCCGCGAGGTCGATCTTCTCGGGCGACACGTCGTAGGAGAAGCCGTCCTTGGCCTTGTCCGTGATGGCGGGGCGGCCCATGCCGAGGTCGGCGAGGATCGAGCCGATGTAGTTCTGCTTGCCGTAGATGCGGATGTCCGCGCCCTCGACGAAGCGTACGAAGTTGACGTCGGTGGCCGCCGCCTTCTTCTTGCCGCCGATCGCCGCGGTCACCTTCGCGACATGGGCGTCGTACGAGGCGATGACCTTCTTCGCCTCGGCCTGCTTGCCGAGCGCCTCCGCGTGGACCTGGAAGTTCTCCTTCCAGGCCGATCCGGTGGACTCCGTCATCACGGTCGGGGCGATCGCGCTGAGCTGCTCGTAGCGTTCGCCGTCGCGGACCTTGCTGGTGAGGATCAGGTCCGGCTTCAGGGAGGCGACGGTCTCCATGCTGGGGTTGGCGATCTCACCGACCTCCTTGATGTCCTTCGTCCTGTCCGCCGGCAGATAGGCGGGGAAGCCGTCCTCGGTCGCGGAGTGTGTCCCGCCGACGGGCCGCACGCCGAGGGTGAGCGCGGAGTCCAGCTCACCGGTGTCCAGGACCACGACCCGCTTCGGGTGCGCGGGGACCTTCACGTCACCCATCACCGTCTTCATGGTGTGCGTCGTACCGGCCGACGAGGAGCCGTCGCTCCTGGCGCCGGAGCCGGAGGAGCCGCAGGCGGAGAGTGCGAGTGCACCGGTCAGGGCGAGCGCGCCGAGGGTGAGGCCACGGCGGCGGACGGAGGTGGCCATGGGCTGCCTTTCGTAGGGGGTGTGCGGATTCGGGTTCAGGAGGCGTACGCGGGCTGCCAGGGCGCCCCCGGCACGACGAGCGGCGAACCCGTCACCGGGTCCGGGACGATCACCGCCTCCAGGCCGAAGACCTCACGGACGAGTCCGGCGGTGACGACGTCCCCGGGACGGCCCTCGGCGACGATCCGGCCCGCCTTCATGGCGACCAGGTGATCGGCGTACCGGGCGGCCTGGTTGAGGTCGTGGAGCACCGTCACCACGGTCCGGCCGCGGGTGCCGTCGGCCGCCGGGGCGGCGAGCCGGCGCACCAGGTCGAGGACCTCCACCTGGTGGGCGATGTCGAGGTACGTGGTCGGCTCGTCGAGCAGCAGCAGATCGGTCTCCTGGGCGAGCGCCATCGCGATCCACACCCGCTGGCGCTGCCCGCCGGAGAGCTCGTCCACCGAGCGGGAGCCGAGTGCGGTGATGTCGGTGCGCTCCATGGCGTCCGTCACCGCCCGCTCGTCCTCCTGCGACCACTGCTGCCACCAGTGCTGGTGGGGCTGGCGGCCGCGGGCGACGAGGTCGGAGACGGTGATCGCCTCGGGGGCCACCGGGGTCTGCGGAAGCAGCCCGATCGACTGGGCGATCTTCTTCGTGGGGATTCTCGACAGCTCGGTGCCGTCCAGCAGCACCGCTCCGCCGCGCGGCTTGAGGAGCCGGCCCAGCGCCCGCAGCGTCGTCGACTTGCCGCAGGCGTTCGGCCCGACGATGACCGTCACCCGGCCGTCGGGCACGGCCAGGTCCAGCTCGTGGACGACGGTCCGGTCCTCGTACGCGAGAGTCAGCTCGCGCACCGTCAGCCGGCTGGTCACGGCGTCCTGCTGCCGGGTCTCGGTCATGCGTTGCCTCCCCTGCGGCCACCGTGACCGCGGATGATCAGCCAGATCAGATACGGGGCGCCGACCGCCGCCGTCAGGACGCCCACCGGCAGTTCGGTGGGGGAGAAGAGTCTGCGGGCCAGCAGATCCGCGAAGACGACGATCACCGCGCCGAGCAGCGCCGAACAGAGCAGCGGGATCTGCGCGGTCCGGGTCATCCGGCGGGCGATCTGCGGGGCGAGCAGGGCGACGAAGTCGACCGGCCCGGCCGTCCCCGTCGCCACCGACGCCAGGATCACGCCGAGGGCGACGAGCCCCAGCCGTACCCGGCCCAGCCGGACCCCGAGCGCGGTCGCCGTGTCGTCGTCCATGGTCACGGTGCGCTGGGCGCGGGCGGCCCACAGGACGGCGGGCAGCAGGACCAGCAGCGTCCAGCCGATGGGCGCGGCCTCGTCGTAGCCGCGGCCGTTGAGCGAGCCGGTCATCCAGATCTGCGCCTGCTGGGCGACGAGGTAGTCGCCCTTGGTCAGGAACAGGGTGGTGACCGAGCGCAGCGCGATGGCGAAGCCGATGCCGATCAGGACGAAGCGGGTGGCGTGCAGCCCGCCGCGCCAGGCGAAGGCGTAGACGAGTGCGGCGGCCGCGACCCCGCCGATCACCGACAGGTACGGCAGGACGGTGTACGAGGTGATGCCGAACGTCATCGCGCCGACCGTGAGCGCGCTCGCGCCCTGGCTGATGCCGATGATGTCCGGGCTGGCGAGCGGGTTGCGGGCCACGGTCTGGATCAGCGCGCCGGCGATCCCGAAGGCGAGGCCGACGAGCAGCCCGACGACCATGCGCGGCAGCCGCAGCGTGCCGACGACGAGTTCGTCGGCGGAGGGCCGGCCCAGGACCACCTTCAGGACCTCGCCGGGCGCGACGAAGCTCTCGCCGACGCACAGGTACGCGACGCAGACGACGGCCAGCAGCACGACGAGCGCGGCGGCGGCGACCGCGGCCCGGCGGTGCAGCAGGAACCGCCCGCGCGCCCCGACCCGTATGACGCTGTACCCGGCGGGCCGCACCGCGGCCGTGGTGGCGCTCACGCGGGCACCGCCTTCCGGCGTACCAGCGTGACCAGGAACGGCACCCCGATCAGCGCCGTCATCACACCGGCCGGGATCTCGCTCGGCGGGAAGAGGATCCGGCCGATCACATCGGAGACGAGCAGCATCACGGGTCCGATCAGAGCGGCCATCGGGAGCACCCAGCGGTGGTCGCTGCCGACGACTCCGCGGGCGATGTGCGGGACGGCGAGGCCGATGAACGCGATCGGCCCGGCCGCCGCGACACCGACGCCGGTGAGCACGGTGGCGCCGACTCCGCCGACGATCCGTACTGTGGCGATCTTCTGCCCGAGCCCCTTGGCCATGTCCTCGCCGAGCGCAAGCGCGTCGAGCCCGCGGGCGACCGAGAGCACGAGGACCGTCCCCACCAGCAGGAACGGCCAGATCTGCTGGGCGACCTGGGCCTCGCGGCCGGCGATCGAGCCGACCTGCCAGAACCGGAACTCGTCCAGCGCGGACGCCTTCGTCGTCAGTACGGCCATGGTCACCGACACCAGCAGCGCGTTGATCGCGGCGCCGCCGAGCGCGAGTTTCACCGGGGTGGCGCCGCCGCGTCCGCTGGAGGCGATGGCGTACACCGCGACGGAGGCGATCGCCGCCCCCGCGAATGCGAACCAGACGTACCCGGTGAGCGTGTGGATGCCCGCGTACGCGATGGCCAGCACCACCCCGACCGAGGCGCCCTGGCTGATGCCGAGGATGCCCGGGTCGGCGATGGGGTTACGGGTGATGCCCTGGAGCACCGTGCCCGCGAGGGCGAGGGCGGCGCCGACCATCAGCCCGATCAGGGTGCGGGGCACCCGCATGTTCCGGATGACCTCGGCGGCGTCGGAGTTCCCGCCGTGCAGCAGGGCGTCCAGGACGGCGGACGGGGCGATGGAGCGCGCCCCCACGGCGAGGCTGAGCAGTACGGCGAGCAGCAGCGCCGCGACGGCCGCCGCCGTCAGGAGAGCGCGTCTGGAGCGGCGTGGTGCGGCGGCTGGCATCGGACCCCATCGAAAAGCGAAGCAAAGTAAGGCTTGGCTAAGTCTAAGCACCGGCTCCCTGGGCCCGTCCGGGGGTGTGCGGAGTCCCGCACCCGCTCGGCACAATGGCGGTCATGGCTTCGCACGCACTGACGGTCGGCTTCGACCTGGACATGACGCTCATCGACTCCCGGCCCGGCATCAAGGCCGCCTACCTGGCGCTTTCCGCCGAGACGGGGGCGGTGATCGACGCCGACCTGGTGGTGAGCCGGCTGGGCCCGCCGCCGGAGGACGAACTGGCGAACTGGTTCCCGGCGGCGGAGGTGGCCGCGGTGGCCGACCGCTACCGCGAGATATACCCCGCGTACGGGATCGCTCCGACGTTCGCCCTGCCCGGCGCGCGTGAGTCCCTCGACGCGATCCGCGAGCTGGGCGGCCGGACGATGGTCGTCACCGCCAAGCACGAGCCGAACGCGAAGCTGCACCTGACCCACCTGGGCATCGAGCCCGATGTGCTCGTGGGCGGCCTGTGGGCCGAGGCGAAGGCGGAGGCGCTGCGGGAGCACGGGGCGGGCGTGTACGTGGGCGACCACACCGGCGACGTACGCGGCGCGCGGGCCGCGGGCGCGCTGTCGGTGGGCGTGACGACGGGTCCGTGCGACGCGGAGGAACTCCGGTCGGCGGGGGCGGACGTGATCCTGTCGTCACTGACGGAGTTCCCGGCCTGGCTGGCGACGTACGTGGCGTAGGGGTTCGGCGGCTGCGGGATCGCGGGGCGCGTTCCCGTTCGTTGGCTGGACCGTGACCAGGGGGATCCCTCAGTCATGGAGTCCGGCCAACGGGTCGTGCCGGGCCCTACTCCGATGGGCGATGCGAAGGCATCACTCTCACTTGCCCGCCTCGCGCACCGATCCACGCCTCGAGTTCCGAGCCGGCCAGCTCTCGGGACGATGCGCCGCTGAAGACGGTGATCGGACCGAAAACGGTGCCTGTCAGGCCACGTACGACCGTGGAGTTGTCGACTTTGATCTTGAAGGAGTTCTGGAACAGGACTGCGTCGGTCAGGTCCGCTCCCCTCATGTCGACATGGAGGAGCGAGGCCCCCATGATCCGCGTTCCGCGGAAGCTCGCTCCCGATGCGTCGACCCCGTACAGCGAAGCCTTGACCATGTCGGCACCGTCGAGCCGCGCCGAACGGAGCACGGCCTCGTTCACGTTCGCCCTGACGAGGTCGGCATCGGTGAGATCCGCCCTGGTCAGATCCGCCTCCCGAAGGTCGGCGCGGTAGAAGATCGCTCCTGCGAGGCTCACGTCCGCCAGGACCGCCTGGATGAACCACGCGTGCGTGAAGTCACCGCCTGAGAGATCAGCGCCTCGGAAGTCGTGCTCGACGCCGAAAAGGCTGTAGCCATCATCGGTGAGCCACTCCTGATGTCGGTCAGCCGCTCGTACTCGGCCGGTCCGAAGGAGTCGTCCGAAATGATCTGCTCGAACCCAGGCTTGGCCAACCTGGTAGGTGGATGGTGTCGCCCGCTCAACGCCGCGAGTGGCCCCGCATCCGCGGTGAGAAGGGCATCCGCTGGGTCGGGCCCCTCAAGGGCACGGCCTGCCCCACCCGGCCGGCCCGTGCGGTCGGAGCATCAGGCGGGTGGCGCCCCGCGCAGATGACGCAGGAGCTGTTCGAGGGAGGTCCAGCTCTCGGCGGTCTCGCCGTCGCCGAGCGGGTAGTAGAAGCCCGGCCGGGCGCTCGGGCCCAGTCGTACCGGGCGTTCCTTGAGCGGCGTCCTGCTCGCGGTGTCGCGCCCTGCTTCCCGGACCTCCGCGGGGCCCAGCACGAAGGCGCAGGGGAGCGGCGGGTGTTCGTAGCGGGGTGGGGCGTTCAGGTCCCGGCGTGCCTCGCGCAGTTGGCACAGCATGGTTTGCAGTCCGTGCCGGGTCACCAGTTCGTCGGCCAGCTCCGGCAGTGCCTGCAGGGCCGGTTTCTCGCCGGGGCCGTGGCCCACGGTGAGGGTGATGTCCTCCTCCACACCGTCCGGGGTGCGGATCACGCGCAGGGTGGCGACGGCGGGCCGGCCCGGGGTGCCGACGACCACTGTCCAGGTGGGCCGTGGGGCGCGTTCGTACGCCAGCTCGGTCAGCTGTCGCCGTGACCAGGTCAGGCCGGCTGGCTCCGACGTCCCCCAGCCGGCCGGCGGGCCGCCGGTCAGCGCCTGCCAGGCGGCTTCCAGCGCGCCGCCGAGGACGAGGTCCGCCGTGGGACGGTGCAGGGTGCGGAAGGAAACGATGAGCTGACGCTCGTCGGTGGGTTGGACGTCCGTGAAGGCGTCCGCCACCGAGGTCTCGCCGTTCTCGTCCCGGTCCGGGGAGAAGGCGTCGTCCTGCCAGCGCAGTACCGCGCCGGTCAGCCCGTCGTAGTAGCCGCACCGTTCGTCCTGCACCACCCAGCGGGAGGGTGTGGACTGCAGCAGCAGCCGGGTGGGCAGGGAGAGGCGGCAGTGCGGCGGGGTGACGATCTGCAGGGACCGGTCGCTCTCCACGGTGGCCCGCAGGGCCTCGGAGAGCCAGCTCGTCATGGGGACGGCGGGCCGGTCCTGGAGGACGACGGCGGCCTTGTCGGTGAGCATGTCGACGGCCGGCTGGGCTGCGGCGGGGACCGGTACGGCAGTAACGCCCGAGACATCGACCGGGCGGGCCGCCCCGACGGTGCCTGGGGCGTCCGGCGGCCAGACCCGGCCGCCCAGAAGCATGGTCAGACGGGCCGCGAAGGCACCCGCGAGCTGCTCGGCCCGGGGGACGCCCACGGCGGCGCGGGCCTCGACCCACCACGCCGGGCCGTCGCCGGACGGCTCGGCGCCGGGACCCAGCAGCCGGGCCGCCTCGCCCGGCACCTGGAGCATCAGCGGCACCTCGATCGAGACGAGCGGCCGGCCCTCGGCGTCGCACAGCTGGACCACGGCGCCCTCGCCGGTGGTCTCGACCCGCAGGTCCGGGCCGCCCGCCAGCAGGCCCGCCAGGATGCTCAGGGCGTCCGGCATGCGCTCGGTGAGCGCGATCACGTCCTTGGTCATGCGGTGTTCCCCCTGGTCACGTGTGGTCGTTGTCGTCTTGATGCGAGTGACGAACCCGCGTACCAGGTGGTCTCACCGGTGCTTTCCGGCCCCCACCAGCACCTTCCCGGCGAGGTCATGGCCCTACTGCGGCGCGCGGTACGGCGGAATCACCTGTACCTGTCCGCCCCGCTCTGCGATCCACGCCTCGAGTTCCGTGTCGGCCATCTCTCGCGACGATGCGCCGCTGAAGACGGTGATCGGACCGAAAACGGTGCCTGTCAGGCCACGCACCACTGTGGAGTCGTCGACTTTGATCTCGAAGATGTTCTCGTCGAGGACAGCGTCGGTCAGGTCCGCCCCCCTCATATCGGTGTCGACCAGCGAAGCACCGAGGAACCTCGTTCCGCGGAAGCTCGCTCCCGACGCGTCGACATCGCACAGCGAGGCCCGGACCATGTCCGCCCCGTCGAGCCGCGCCGAACGGAGCACGGCCTCGTCCAGGTTCGCCCTGACGAGATCCGCTCCGGTCAGATCCGCTCCGGTCAGATCCGCCGACTGCAGGTCGGCCCGGTAGAAGGACGCGTCGACAAGTCGCACGCCCACCAGGACCGCGTCGGTGAACCACGCATTCGAGAAGTCCCCGCCCGACAGGTCGGCGCCCCGGAAGTCGCGCGCCATGCCATTGAGATCGTATTCCTCAGAGGCGAGCCATTCCTGCAGTTGCCGTGTGGCTTCCGGATCAGCCGGGAGCGCAGTCGGCTTCCAGTTCTTACGGATACCAGATGACACGATCTCCCCAACCATGACTTTCAACAGCAGCCTTGACGCTGTCGATTGCTGCTTGATTTGCGTTCCTAACGTCAATAATGACTATACGTCCGCGCTTTTCGATCTGCTTGGCCAGCTGCTTATTGACCCACGCCTCATTATTGGCCGGGTCGTACGCACCCTTGAACGGCTGGGACTTGTCGCGCACATTATTGAATGGCGGATAGTCGGAGTGAACGCCCTTGATGTCGTAGTACTCACCGGTGGTCTCGGAATAGAACTCACCCTTGTCGGCCAACTCTGGTCGGCGAATGTCATCCGGAAGACGTCCATTCTCCCGGAGGTCGAGGCCGACCCTGGCTTCATCGATCGATTGATTATCGATTTGATTCTTGTGATCCGGGTCGTGCTTGAGGTGATCGAAATCCTCTGGAGTCCGCTTTTCGACTTCGTCGAGGTGGCCCCAGTGCGCCGCCTTCTCCTCCGCCGTCAACGCCGGTAACGGCTCGTTCGCGCGATCGCCGGGCGTCGTACCCGTCTCGCCCGGAGTGTCCGATGTTCCGGTTTCCCCGTGCGCCGGCGTCTCTCCGCCGGACGGGTGCTTCTCCGGGTGGCCGTCGGCACCCGTACCAGGGGTGTCGCCGTGACCGCCGCCCCCGGTGGGCGTGTGTGAACCACCGCTGCCACCGCCCGGTGTGTGGGACCCGCCGCCGCCCGACGGCGGGTGCGAACCCGCACCGCTGCCCGAACCGCCACCGGTCGGGTGGTCCGTGGCGTGGCCGCCCGTGGACGGCGGGTTGTGCGTGCCGCCACCTCCACCGGCGGGGTGGGAGCCGTCGGCCGGGTGCGCCGTCGAGCCGGAAGGATGGCCCGCCGAGCCGGAAGGGTGGCCCGTCGAATTCTCCGGTAGGCGCTGACACCGCCGAAGACATCACCGATGCTCGACCACGTCTTCTTGAAGTCGTCCCAGTCGAAGACGTTGACCATGCTGCCCAGGCCCTTGATCGTGCCCCAGACACCGTCGACGAAGAACCCCTTCAGCGCACCGCCGACATTGTCCTTCGTCCACCCCCACGCAGCCCGCAGACCCGTGTACTCACGCTTGTCGACCGTCCCCCAAGGTGTCTCCTTGGAATCCTTGACGTCGCTTTCCTTGAAGCCGTACATACCGGCCTTGTGCGAACCGTCATCAACGACGAAATGCGTACCACCCACCAGTGCGGTGATCTGGTTGGCCGCGTCACGCTCGGCGCCCTGGAACGCCACCCACGTCGTACCGACCTCATGGACAAGACGCGAATTCTCGTCGATCTTGTGCTGGTCCTGCTGCCAGTCGTCGTCGTCCTTGTTGTCCGCGACGAACTTCGCCGCGTCCGCGCGGAGCTGGTTCATCCTGTTCACCAGCGGACGGGCAGTCGACGCGAAACCCGTCAGCGCACCACTGACCGACTCCAACTTCTTCGCGAACTCATCCGCCTTGTCCCGCACCGGAATCGTCGAATTGAGCAACTCCTCCTGCTCGGGAGCGTCATAGACCGCATCCAGCGCCTGAAAAGCGGTGTGCACATCCTTGCCCGTACCACGGATGTTGGAGGCAGTCGTCTTCAGTGAAGCCGCATGCGTCTCCAAAGTCTCCAGACTGCCGGTGAAGGTCGGTATCTTCCCCAGATCGATCACTTCTTGGGGCCCTTCATCTCTTCCGGAGTCGGCGCCTTGGAGTACTCGTCCTGCTTGTTCTTCGCCATCTCCAGGTCACCCTTGAGGTACTCCTCGGTGGCCAACCGCGCCCCGGTGATGGACTTCCCCGTCCGGACAGGAAGGAACTTCACGTCGTTCTCCGTGCCTTGCTGGAACTCCTGCAACGCCTGAGCCACCGGACCGAACGCGCCCCCCTGGGGGATCTCGGTCCCGCCCAGCACCATCGTGCCCGCAGACGTCGCGGCGCCCACCAGGCCGTTGCTGTACGAGGTGAACTCCGCCTCGAACTCACCGCCGGCCTCGGCGGTCCTGCCCAGGACCCCGCGAACGCCGTCCGGCTTGATGTCCCACCCCGTCATGCCAACCCCCGTGCATCCCCTGGCTGTTACGTTTCCTCAGCTGCGGACGGCGCGACGCGCCGACCCGACAACAGGATCTTCATCTCTATCAGGGGATGCGTTGCAGATGCAACGTGTTCAGGCCAAAGGTGTGCTGGGCCGAGCGCGCAGCGGCGTGACAGAGACGTATCCCCGGCCCTACTGCTTCGGCGCACCCGCCCGCGCCGACCGGACGACGCCCGCCGCGGCGATCAGGAAGCCGACGCCCATCAGCATGCACAGTGCCCAGGCGATCGACGGCAGCGGGTGGGTGCCAAGGAAGAGGGGCGCCATGGTGGCCAGGGTGCACAGGGCGCCGACGAAGAAGACGATCGCGCCGATCCGGACCAGCCGGTCACCTGCGCCAGAAGATGTAGTACTCACGCTGCCAGGGTAGTTCCCGACGGCGGCGAACCACCCCGGGGCGGCCGGTGGACGCGGCAAGTGCCGTTTCCGGACAGAGTCCGGATGACCAGGCTTGACGAGGGGTACTTCACCTGTGGAGGCTTCTGCCAGCAGGGGAGCACGACCACTGGACGGCCTGACCTGCTGAGGCTTTGTTCCGGCATACGGGTTGAGATGGGGTGCGTGCTTTGCCGACTGGCAAGGTCAAGTGGTTCAACAGCGAGAAGGGCTTCGGCTTTCTCTCCCGCGACGACGGCAGCGACGTCTTCGTGCACTCGTCGGTGCTCCCTACCGGAGTCGACGCACTCAAGCCCGGCCAGCGCGTCGAATTCGGCGTGGTCGCCGGACAACGCGGTGACCAGGCGCTTTCCGTGGCGATCCTCGACCCCACCCCGTCCGTCGCGGCCGCCCAGCGCCGCAAACCGGACGAACTGGCGTCGATCGTGCAGGATCTGACGACCGTGCTGGAGAACATCACGCCGCTGCTGGAGCGCGGCCGCTACCCCGACAAGGCGGCGGGCGCCAAGATCGCGGGCCTGCTGCGCGCGGTCGCGGACCAGCTCGACGTGTAGGACCCGTACTCAGTAACAGGACAGCGCGTCCGGTCCGAGGGGCGGTACCAGCCCCTCGGCCGCGGCGCGGGTCAGCAGGCCGCGGATCGCCGCGTAGCCGTCCTCGCCGAGGTCGGCGGTGAACTCGTTCACGTACAGGCCGATGTGCTGGTCGGCGACGGAGGGGTCCATCTCCTGCGCGTGCTTCAGCACGTACGGCCGCGAGGCCTGCGGGTCGTCCCACGCCATCCGTACCGACGTGCGCACCGACTCGGCCAGCAGCTTCAGGGTGTCCGCGCCCAGCGAGCGCTTCGCGATGATCGCGCCGAGCGGGATCGGGAGGCCGGTCGTGTTCTCCCAGTGGCGGCCCATGTCGGCCAGATTGTGCAGACCGTAGTTCTGGTAGGTGAAACGCGCCTCGTGGATGACGAGTCCGGCGTCCACCTTGCCGTCCCGCACCGCCGGCATGATCTCGTCGAACGGCATGACGACGATCTCGCCGACGCCGCCCGGCACCACCTCCGCGGCCCACAGCCGGAACAGCAGGTACGCGGTGGAGCGCTCGCTCGGTACGGCGACGGTCCTGCCCGTCAGGTCCGTGCCCGGCTCCCGGGTGAGGACCAGCGGCCCGCAGCCCCGCCCCAGCGCCCCGCCGCACGGCAGCAGCGCGTACTCCTGAAGGACCCAGGGAAGCACCGCGTACGAGACCTTCAGGACGTCCAGCTCACCGCGCTCGGCCATGCCGTTGGTGATGTCGATGTCCGCGAAGGTGACATCGAGGGCGGGCGCGCCGGGGACCCTGCCGTGCGCCCAGGCGTCGAAGACGAACGTGTCGTTCGGGCACGGCGAGAAGGCGATCCGCAGCGGGTCAGGAGTTGTCTCGGTCATGGTGGGTCGTCCAGCCTTCCAGTACGGGTGTGAGCTTCCCGAACGCGTCGGTGAGCGCGGCCAGCGCGTCGCCGATGCGCCAGGCGTCGCGGTCGCGGGGGCCGACGGCGTTCGAGACGGCCCTGATCTCCAGGACGGGCACGCCGCTCAGGACGGCCGCCTCCGCGACCCCGAACCCCTCCATGGCCTCGGCGGCGGCGCCGGGGTGCGCGGCGAGGAGGGCGGCGGCGCGCTCGGCGCTGCCGGTCACGGTGGAGACGGTGAGGATGTCGCCGGTCACCGCACCGGTCGCGGCGGCCACCGCGCGTACCAGGGAGCGGGGCGGGTGGTGCCGGTCGCGGCCGAAGCCCAGGTCGGTGACGGGGACGAAGCCCGCGGGGGTCTCCGCGCCCAGGTCGGCGGCGGCGATGCGGCCGGCCACGACCAGGGAGCCGACCGGGGCGACACCGGCGAAGCCGCCGCCGATGCCCGCCGAGATCACCAGGTCGTAGCGGTCCGAGACCAGGCCGAACGCGGCGGCGGCCGCGGCGGCGGCCGGTCCCGCGCCGCCCGCGAGGACGTCGAAGGGGCCCGTGCGGTGGATCTCGGCGCCCGGCACCCGGCGCACCGACACCTCGGAGCCGTCCCCGAACGCACGCGTGACCGCGTCCCGTTCCACCGGGACAGCGGTCACGACGAGCACACGCACGGGAGGAGCCTCCGGGGTCAGGAGGGGATCAGTCGGTCTTCTTGAGCTCGAAGTGCCAGATGCCCAGCAGTTCCTTGCCCTTGGTCTCCACGATGCTGATCTGCGTCTCGTTCGTGGTCTCGCCGGTCTGGCTGGAGAAGAAGGCGCTGCCCGGGATCGACCGGTAGGTCTTCTTGTACGGCTCCTGCTCGGCCTGCTGGCCGTTGATGAAGAGGGTCCAGCCGTGGTCCGCGACCTCGGGGTCGACACCGAAGTGGACCTTGTCGTCCATCGCGACCTTGACGGTCTTCTCCGCCTTCTTGTTGAGGCAGCTCTTGACCTCGGATTCCTTGAGGGCCTTGCCATCGTTGTAGCAGGACGCCTCGGTGTTCACCGAGTTGTCGCCGACCGTCACGGTGGCGAGCGGCGTCGGCTTGTCGCAGGCGGAGAGGACAAGGAGTCCCGCGGACACGGCACCAAGAGCGACGCCGATTCGACGGCCCTTACCGGAGAAGAACGCAACGGTCATGGGCCGAAGGCTATCGGTCGCCCCGGCTCATGCCACGCGGGGGTGCGGCGAGCCGCGCCGCGCGGCGCCCAGCAGCCCCCGTACGGAGGCCGCCGCACCGAGCGTGAGGATGCCCGCGGCGACCGCCATGCCCAGTACGCCGTTGAGGGGGAGGGAGATCCCGATCGCGCCGCCGGCCACCCACGCCATCTGGAGCAGCGTCTCGGAGCGGGCGAACGCGGAGGTGCGCACCTCCTCCGGCACATCGCGCTGGATCATCGCGTCCAGCGACAGCTTCGACAGGGCCTGGGTGAAGCCCGCCATGGCCGCGAGCGCGGCGACCATGACCGTGCTGAAGAAGGCCGCGGCCAGCACGGCGACGCCGAGCGCCAGGCCCAGCACCGACGCGACGATGACTTCCGGCCCGCGGGCCCTGAGCCAGGAGCCGACCGCCGTGCCCAGCGCGTTGCCCGCCCCGGCCGCCACGCCGACGATGCCGAGCGAGATCGCGGCGCTCTGGCCGGAGAGCGGCTGCTCGCGCAGCAGGAACGCCAGGAAGAAGATCAGGAAGCCGGAGAGGGCGCGGTGCGCGGCGTTGGCCTGGAGCCCGTGCAGGACGGACGGGCCGACCGAACGCAGCCCCGGCCGCTTCTCGCCGCTCTTCTCCCTGGACCGGGTCCTCCTGCCGGTCCCGGGCGCGGCGGGCTTGCGGAGCGGGTCGGGCCGGGCGGCGCCCTCGTCGTGCGGGTGCACGAGGTGTGCCTTGCGCTCGCCCTTCGCCGAGTCCACCTTGGGCGGCAGGGTGAATGCGAGGATCGCACCGCCGACGAAGATCGCGGTCGCGCCGTAGAGCGGCCACGGCGGGCCGATCGTCTGGAGCCCCGCCCCGATCGGAGCAGCCGCACCGGTGGCCAGGAGACCGGCGAGGGTGACCCGTGAGTTCGCCTTCACCAGCGAGAACCGGGGTGGCAGCAGCCGCGGTACGACGGCGCTGCGCACCACCCCGTACGCCTTCGAGCAGACCAGGACGCCCAGGGCCGCCGGATACAGCTCCAGGCCGCCGGTGGCGACCGCGCCCGACATGGTGAGCGCCAGCAGCGCACGGGCCAGCATGGAGGCCGCCATCGCGGCGCGGCGGCCGTGCGGCAGATGGTCCAGGAGCGGGCCGATGACCGGGGCGAGGAGGATGAACGGCGCCATCGTGACGGCGAGGTACAGCGCGACCCGGCCGCGGGCCTGGTCCGTCGGTACGGAGAAGAACACCGTGGACGCCAGCGCGATCGTGATCATCACGTCGCCCGCGCCGTTCACCGCGTGCAGCTCGATCAGCTTGCCGAGACCCGACTCACCGGCTCCGTGGGCGTGCGTCGCCTTCCGGATGCCCCGGGCGGTCCCGGTGAACGGGGACTGGAGGGCATGACCGATCGACCGGCTCGTCCTGCGGAGCGAACCGGATCCGTCGTGCGACCTGGCAGAAGCCACTTGGCCATACTGCCCCAGGACCAGTCGTCGCGAACCGGGACAGGCGCGGTGCGCGGTGCCTACCGCCCTGTCGGGTCAGCGATCGGCCAGGTCGCAGCGGGTGCGGGCCGGTGAATCCCGATGGCCGGGGCGCGCTCTTTACAGGGGACACGGCACCGGATACGGCGTCGTTTGGGACGGGCAGGTGGGCGGGAAGCGGCGGAGAGGGTAGCGTGCGTAGCGCGCCACCGGCGGTTGTTCTTGGCCGCGCGCCTCTCGGCGATCCCGCAGAATGGGTAGCAGAAGGTGCGCCCGAGGCAGGCACAACGGGTGTGGACGTCGACGCGGCCCCCAGGTCCGCTCCGCCCGCAACCGAATGGCCGAAATCGATGGATGTGCTGGCGCGCTCGTGAGACTGGCGTAGGAGAGAAGCGAGACCTGTGAGTGCTGCGACGACGAGAAGCCGTACGGCCCGTACCCCTGTTCCCGACCGTTTGTGCGCCGAGGCCGTAGACCTCGCCCGCGCGGCGGCCGAGGAGGCAGCCGCGCCAGGGGTCGTGGGCGAGCATGTGGACGTGGTCCCCGAGGGGGACCGGGTAGTCACGCACTACTTCGAGTGCCGGGACCCCGCCTACCGGGGCTGGCGCTGGGCGGTGACGGTCGCCAGGGCCTCCCGGGCGAAGAACGTCACGCTGGACGAAACGGTGCTGCTGCCCGGCGGCGACGCGCTGCTCGCGCCGGAGTGGGTGCCGTGGAGCGAGCGGCTGCGGCCGGGCGACATGGGGCCGGGCGATCTGCTGCCCACCGAGGCGGACGATCTGCGTCTGGAGCCCGGTTACACCGGCGACGACGAGCCGCCGCCCAACTCCCCGGTCTCCCGTGAGCTGGCCGACCTCGTCGAGGCGGAGGACGCGGAGCTGACGACGCGCCCGGAGCCGCCGCGCCGCGGTTCGATCGCGGCGGTCGCGGACGAGCTCGGGATGCGGCGTGCGCGGGTGCTGTCGCGGTACGGGCTGCACGTGGCGGCCGACCGCTGGGACGAGGGGTTCGGCGCGAAGACGCCGATGGCCCAGGCGGCTCCGGCCACCTGCGTGTCCTGCGCCTTCCTGGTGCCGCTGGCGGGGTCGCTGAAGCAGGCCTTCGGGGTGTGCGCGAACGAGTTCGGTCCGGCGGACGGGCACGTGGTGTCCCTGTCGTACGGCTGCGGCGGGCATTCGGAGGCCGCGGTGATGCCGAAGCCGCCGAAGCCGGCGCCGCACGCGCTGGACACGATGCAGGTGGACGAGTACCCGCTGCGTCCGGCTCCACCGGCACGGTGCCGGTGGAGCCGGAATCCCGCGCCGGACGCAGCGGGTACTCG
>NZ_JAFMPZ010000179.1 GCF_017353455.1 Streptomyces laculatispora | reverse complement strand
CGTACTGCATCGGTGCAGGAGAGCGCGCCTGTGGGGGCGGGTCGCCCGGAGGGCCGAGCAGCCCGCCCCAACCGGCTCCCGGCCCGGCGGCCCCCGCAGCGGGCTTCGCGGCGTCGCGGGGCCGGGGTGCGTCCTGTGCCGTGCGACGCACGCTCCCCAGCCCCGCTCCTTCACCCGCGCTCCCCACCGCCGGGACCTCAGCGGCGGGCATATTCGCGAAAGCCGCGCCCCGTCTTGCGGCCGAGGCAGCCGGCGGCCACCAGGTGCTCCAGCAGCGGCGCCGGGGCCAGGCCCGGGTCGCGGAACTCGCTGTGCAGGACCTTCTCGATGGCGAGCGAGACATCGAGACCCACGACGTCCAGGAGCTCGAAGGGACCCATCGGATAGCCGCCGCCCAGCTTCATCGCGGCGTCGATGTCGTCCAGGGTCGCGTAGTGCTCCTCGACCATCTTGATCGCGTTGTTGAGGTACGGGAACAGCAGCGCGTTCACGATGAACCCGGCCCGGTCCCCGCAGTCCACCGGGTGCTTGCGCACCTTCACGCAGACCTCGCGGACCGTGGCGTGCACATCGTCCGCGGTGAGCACCGTACGGACCACCTCGACCAGCTTCATCGCGGGCGCCGGGTTGAAGAAGTGCATCCCGATGACGTCCTCGGGCCGCGCGGTGGCCCGGGCTATCGACACCACCGGCAGCGAGGACGTGGTGGTGGCGAGCACCGCGCCCGGCCTGCACACCTTGTCCAGGGTGGCGAACAGCTGCTGCTTGACCAGCAGGTCCTCGGCCACGGCCTCGACGGCGAGGTCGACCTCGGCGAAGGAGTCCAGCGAACCCGCCGCGGTGATCCGGGCCAGGGTCTCGTCCCGGGCCCCGGCCGTCAGCCGCCCCTTGGTGACCGAACGCTCCAGCGACTTGGCGATCCGGCCCTTGGCCGTGTCCGCCTTCTCCTGGCCGCGCGCCGCCAGCACCACGTCGTAACCGGCCTTCGCGAAGACCTCGGCGATCCCCGAAGCCATCGTCCCGGAGCCGGCGACCCCCACCGAACGCACGGTGCGCCCGGCCCCCGCCGCGGTGTCCTGCGCGGGCGTCAGCGCGTCCGGGACCACGTTCTGGCTGCCGGCCTGCGCATAGGTGTAGAAGCCGCGGCCCGCCTTGCGGCCGGTCAGCCCGGCCTCGCTGAGCTGACCGAGGATCGGTGCGGGGGCGTGCAGCCGGTCGTGCGATGCGGAGTACATCGCCTCCAGGACGGTACGGGCGGTGTCGACGCCGATCAGGTCCAGCAGGGCGAGCGGGCCCATCGGCAGACCGCAGCCCAGCTTCATCGCCGCGTCGATGTCCTCGCGGGAGGCGTAGTTCGCCTCGTACATCGCCGCGGCCTGGTTGAGGTAGCCGAACAGCAGCCCGTCGGCCACGAACCCCGGGCGGTCACCGACCGCGACCGGCTCCTTGCCCAGATGGCGGGCGAGCTCCGTGACCGCCGCGACGGCGGGCGGCGCGGTGAGCACGGACGAGACCACCTCGACCAGCTTCATCACGGGCGCCGGATTGAAGAAGTGCAGGCCCAGCACGCGCTCCGGGTGCCGTGACTCGGCGGCGAGCCGGGTCACGGACAGGGCGTTGGTGCCCGTCGCGAGGATCGCGGTGGGGGAGACGACCGCGTCGAGATCCCGGAAGACCTGCTGCTTGATCTCGTACGTCTCGGGCACGACCTCGATGACCAGCTCCGCGTCCGCGGCGGCCTGGAGGTCGGAGAAGGTACGGAACCGGGAGAGGATGTCGTGCCGCTCCTCCTCGGTGATCCGCTCGCGCCGCACGGCGCGTGCGGTGGAGGCCTCCAGCGCGGCGACTGCCTGGCGGGCGGCCGCGTCATTGATGTCGATACCGATGACCTCGCGGCCGGAGCGGGCGAGGACCTCGGCGATGCCGGTGCCCATCGTGCCGAGGCCGACGACGGCGATGGTGCTGAGCGGGGTGTCCATCACGGGACTCCAGGGATGAGTGACGACTGAGGGACGCACGGCGCGCGGCCGATGAGAGGGGCCCAGGAGGCCTGGCCGGTGCGCGGCGTGCGGGAGTTGCCTGTCGTGGTGCTCACGTCCGGGCGCGAGGGGCACGCCGGGACCGGGGAAGGGGCGGCGGACTCTGTCCCGGAGTCACGCCTCGCAAAGCTGCCGAACCGACATTCACTCCGGGTGGCTGCGTCACCAGGCCACCGGAGCCGGCGGGGGAGTGTCCCGCTCACATGAGGTTAACCGGCGAGTAACGAGCGCGCCAGCCCTGGCTTGTTGTGGCCCCCCTCACATTCGACGCACCTGTCGGCACGCTGCGTGTTCGCCGATACGCTGACGGTCATGGACGAGGAGCTGTGGTCGCTGACGCACCGGCTGGCCGACGAGGCGGGGGAGTCGGCGGCCTACCGCCGGCTGCTCGCCACCGATGACGCCGAGGAGCTGGCGCAGGTCCTCATCGAGCGCGAACGCCCGCTGTGGGCCCGTGAGATCGCCGCCTTCCGGCTGGGCTGCGGCGGGGACCGGCGGGCCTTCGAAACCCTGGTGCTGCTGCTCAACCACCGCGACCCGGAGCGCTGTGCCGCCGCCGCCCACGCCCTGGCCCGCCTCGGCGACCCGCGCACCCCGCGCGCCGCCGCAGCGCTCGCCACCAACTCCCTGCGCACCGCCTACGCGTTGTACCCGGTCCGGCTGCTCGGCGAACTGCGCGCCCCGGAGTCCGTACCGGCCCTGATGAGCACCCTGCGCAGGCTGCTCGGGCCGGACGAACCGCACTGGCGGGTGGCGCTCGCCTGCGTCGAGGGGCTGGGGCTGCTCGGTGACGCACAGGCCCGTCCGGCGCTGGAGGCGGCCCTGCCGCACCCGCGACTGGGTGGCGCGGCCGGCGAGGCGCTCAGCAGGCTGCCGGCGGCGTGAGGGGGCGTACGTAGCGCACCTCGGGCACTGGTACGCCGTCCACCTCGAAGGGTTCCTCGGCGCCGTCCGGGCGGAAGCCGGCGCGTGCGTAGAAGTGGCGGGCCGGCGTGTTCTCCCTGAGCACCCAGAGCGCGAGATCCGGGTGACCGGCCGCGCCGGCGCGCGCCAGTACCTCGGACATCAGGGCCCGGCCCGCCCCCGTCCCCTTCCGCTCCGGCAGCACGTAGATCGCGTACAGCTCGGCGCGCGCGAGCCGTCTGCCGTTCTCGCGGTACGGCCCGTACGCCGCCCACCCGATGACGCCGAGGTCCGCCCGCTCGGCCACCACGTTGACGACCTCGTTGCCCTCGGCGAAGAAGCCGCGGCGCCGCTCCGCATCCTCGGCGATGCTCATCGCGTCCAGATGCGCCTGCGGCATCAGCCCGGCGTACGCGCTTCGCCAGCCGCGCACCCGGACCGTCGCCACGGCCTCGCAGTCCTCGATGGTCATGTCCCGGACCAGCAGTTCGGGGGCGTGCGCCGGAGTGGTTCGTGTGGTCACACGCCCATCCTCGCGCACGCCCCCGAAGGACACGCGGTTACCCGACCGTCAGCCCCGGAAGCCGAGCATTCCGTGCAGCGCACTGCCCCGGCCCTCGGCGCCCGCCCGGGGCGCCGCCTTCGCGGCCTTGCCGGTCGCGGGCTTCGGGTCCGGTGTCTTCGCGCAGACCGCGTCCACGTCGCCGCCCTCCCCGCGCGGCACGGTGCCCTTGGCGAGATAGTCCGCCAGGTACTTGTCCAGACAGACGTTGCCGCTCAGCGTGACACCGTGGTTGCCGCCGCCCTGCTCGACGACCAGGCTGGAACCGCGGAGCTCGCGGTGCAGGGTGACCCCGCCCTCGTACGGTGTGGCCCCGTCGTCCGTGGCCTGGAAGAGCAGCACGGGCGGCAGCTCGTGGTTGGAGACCCGGACCGGATTCAGCGGCTCCACCGGCCAGTCGGCGCACGGCGCGTTGTACCAGGTGTTGCTCCAGGCCAAGAAGGGCGCCTTGGTGTGCACCTTCCAGGCGTCGTTGCGCCAGACGTTCCAGTCGCGCGGCCACTGGGCGTCCCGGCACTGCACGGCCGTGTAGACCGAGTAACCGTTGTCGCCCTCCGCGTCGACCGCGCCGAACCGCTCGTACGCCTTGACCAGCGCCTCCTCGTCCTTGTGGTTCACATAACCGGCGAACGCCCTGGCCAGCACGGGCCAGTAGCCGTTGTAGTAGCCGCCCGGCAGGAACGTGTCGTCCAGCTCGCTCGCGCCGACCTTCCTGCCCGCGGGATGCTTCTTGACCGCCGCCCGCATCCGGTACCAGGCCGCCTCGACCTGAGCCGGATCGCTGCCCAGCCCGTACGTGCTCCGGTACTTCGCCACCCAGGCCATGAACGCCTTGTGGCGGGTGTCGAACGCGTAGTCCTGGCTGAGGTTGTCGTCGTACCAGATGCCGGTCGGGTCGACGTTCGAGTCGAGGACGAGGCGCCGGACGCGGTCCGGGAACAGCTTGGCGTACACCGAGCCCAGGTAGGTGCCGTAGGAGTACCCGAGGTAGTTGAGCTTCGCCGCGCCGGTCGCCCGGCGGATCACATCGAGGTCCTTGGCCGCGCTGACCGTGTCCATGTACGGCAGCAGATCCGGGTACTTCTTGCCGCAGGCGGCCGCGAAGGACCGGGCGCGGTCCCGGTTGACCTGCTCGTCCCTCAGGGACTGCGGCACCGAGTCGGGCCGTACCGGATCGGAGTACTTCGGCACGCAGTCCAGGGCCGGCCGGCTCTTGCCCACGCCGCGCGGGTCGAAGCCGATCACGTCGTACTGGGCGGCCACCCCCTTCGGCAGTGAGGCGGCGACGAAACCGGCCATCGACAGTCCGCTGCCGCCGGGGCCGCCCGGATTGACCAGCAGCGGGCCCTGGAAGGTCTTCGAGGTGTGCGGGACCCGCGTCAGGGCGAGGGTGACCTTCCGGCCCGACGGGTCGTCATGGTCGAGCGGGGCACTCACCGACGAACACTGAAGCGTCGGGGACGACTTGGTGGCGCAGTCGGTCCACTTGAGCGATACGGCTCGCTGCGCCCCGGTGTCGGCGGTCGCCGGGGACGGCGCGGCGGTCACCAGACCGGCGACCGTCGCCCCGACAGCGAACAGAATTCCTGAACGATTCGTCATATGGCCTCCCGTGGTGGGGGAACACGGCTGCGCGTGACGGCAGCCCCCGCCGGATGCTCCCCGCATTCGGGGCCGGAAGGACCCGTTCTGGTGAGAGATGACCCGTTTGCCTTTACCGGGAGCCCGGTGCGCCGGTCCGCGGCGGTCCGCTCAGAGCAGGGTCAGCCGGCTGGGCGCGGAGCCGTCGAGCGGGGGCTGCGGCCCGCCGCCCCTGGGGAGGGCGCGGGGGGTTTTGCGGTGCGAGGGCCCGATGCCGTACTCGGTCGCCAGCTCGTGCACGTGGCGCGTGACGCGGCGCTGGTACCACGTGGGCGCGTACGCCCCGTCCGCGTACAGGCGCTCGTAGCGTCCCACCAGCTCGGGGTGGTGGAGGCCGAGCCACTCCATGAACCACTCCCGGGCGCCGGGGCGCAGGTGCAGGACGAGCGGGGTCACCGAGGTCGCGCCGGCGGCGGCGATCGCGCGGACGGTCGCCCGCAACTGGTCCGGCCGGTCGCCGAGGAACGGGATGACGGGTGCCATCAGCACCCCGCAGCCGATGCCGTGCTCGCTGAGCGTGCGTACGACGTCGAGGCGGCGCTCGGGGGAAGGGGTGCCGGGCTCCACGGTGCGCCACAGCTCGGGGTCGATGAAGCCCACGGAGACCGAGACGCCCACCTCGGTGACCTCGGCCGCCTGCCGCAGCAGCTCCAGGTCGCGCAGGATCAGCGTGCCCTTCGTCAGGATGGAGAACGGGTTCGCGTGGTCGTGCAGGGCCGTGAGGATGCCGGGCATCAGCCGGTAGCGGCCCTCGGCGCGCTGGTAGCAGTCGACATTGGTCCCCATCGCGATGTGCGCGCCGTGCCAGCGGCTGGAGGCCAGCTCGCGGCGCACCAGCTCCGGGGCGTTGATCTTGACGACGATCTGCGAGTCGAAGCCGAGCCCGGTGTCGAGGTCCAGATAGCTGTGGGTCTTGCGGGCGAAGCAGTAGACGCACGCGTGCGAACAGCCGCGGTAGGGGTTCACCGTCCATTCGAACGGCATCCGGGACGCGCCCGGCACCCGGTTCACGATCGAGCGGGCCCGGACCTCGTGGAAGGTGATGCCCCGGAACTCCGGGGTGTCGAAGGTGCGCGTCGTCACCGCGTCCGCGGCGAAGAGCGCGCCGTCTCCGTCTTTGGTGGTTTTGGCGGGGTTATCGGCCAGATTGTCCCAACGCATGGACGCCTCCTAGGTAGCGCTGACCAGAGAATAGAACACTTGTTCCCTTGATTGTTTTCTCCCCTTCGTCCCCGACCGGATTTTGAGCCGGGTGCCGGAGGTGGTTGGCTCAGCACACCCCGAACAACCGAGTGCTGGAGGAACAGCCATGGCGCAGGTCGAGGCCACGACAGAGCGGATCATCGCGGCGGACCCGGAAGCGGTGTTCGACGCGCTGGCCGACTACAAGGACGTCCGCGGCAAGGTGCTGCCCGGCCACTTCAGCGAGTACGAGGTGCGTGAGGGCGGCGACGGCGAGGGCACCCTCGTCCACTGGAAGCTCCAGGCCACCAGCAAGCGGGTGCGCGACTGCCTGCTGGAGGTCAGCGAGCCGGTCGACGGGCAGCTCGTGGAGAAGGACCGCAACTCCTCGATGGTCACCACCTGGACCGTCACCCCGGCCGGTGAGGGGAAGTCCAAGGCGGTCGTCTCGACCGTGTGGAACGGCGCCGGCGGCATCGGCGGATTCTTCGAGAAGACCTTCGCGCCCAAGGGGCTTGGCCGCATCTATGACGAGCTCCTGCAGAATCTCGCCACCGAGGTGGAGAAGTAGCTCCCGGTCCCGCTTTCCGGCCTCACCGGTTCGGGTGGTCTTTCCGCCCGGCCGGTTGTGCGCCGTAGTGGCTCCCACCGGGGGCTAAGCCCTCCAAGTGCGCCGTCAGCGCCCCCCGCCGCGTTTGCCCTCCCTTGTATCGCAATGCGAGAAATGGGCGGCGCAGATGCGACGAGGGGAGCGGCACGTGGTGGGTGGGATCACTCTGGTGAAGGACGAGCCCGACGGTACGGGCGACACCGGAACGGTGCAGACGTCCGAACCGCCCCCGCCTCCGGCCGCGACGGAACCGGCCGCTCCGGTCCTGTCCCCGGGTCCGGAGACGGACCCCCGGCGCATCCGGCTCATCTTCATCGGGCTGATGCTCACGCTGCTGCTCGCGGCGCTCGACCAGATGATCGTCGCCACCGCGCTCCCGAAGATCGTCGGTGAGCTGCACGGCCTGGAGAAGATGTCCTGGGCGGTCACCGCCTATCTGCTCGCCTCCACCATCGGGCTCCCGGTCTACGGAAAGCTCGGCGACCTCTTCGGCCGCAAGGGCGTCTTCCAGTTCGCGATCGTCGTCTTCGTCATCGGCTCCGCGCTGGCCGGCTGGTCGCGCACCATGGACGAACTGATCGCCTTCCGGGCCGTCCAGGGCGTCGGCGGCGGCGGGCTGATGATCGGCGTCCAGGCGATCATCGCGGACGTCGTGCCGCCCCGGGAGCGCGGCCGGTTCATGGGACTCATCGGCGCGGCCTTCGGACTCGCCTCCGTGGCGGGCCCGTTGCTCGGTGGCTTCTTCACCGACCACGCCTCCTGGCGCTGGTGCTTCTACATCAACATCCCGTTCGGCGTGGTCACCTTCGCCGTCATCACTGTCGTACTGAAGCTCCCCAAGCCCACCGTCCGGCCCCGGCTCGACATCCTCGGCGCCGTGCTGCTGGCCGCCGCCTCCACCTGTCTGGTGCTGCTGACCAGCTGGGGCGGCACGGAGTACGCCTGGGGCTCGCGCACCATCCTGGGACTGGCCGCCGGAGCTGCCGGAACGACTCTGCTCTTCGTCGTCGTCGAGCACCGCGCGCCCGAACCGATCATTCCGCTACGGCTGTTCCGCGACTCGATCTTCAACGTCAGCGCACTTGTCGGCGCGGTCGTCGGAGTCGCGCTGTTCGGCGCCGCCAGCTATCTGCCGACCTTCCTGCAGATGGTCGACGGGGCCACCGCCACCGAGTCCGGGCTGCTGATGCTCCCGATGATGGGCGGCATCGTCGCCGCTTCCGTCGTCTCCGGCCAGCTGATCTCCCGGACCGGCAGATACCGGGTCTACCCGATCGCCGGCAGCGCTCTCGCGGCGGTGGGCATGTGGCTGCTGTCCCGGCTCGAAACGGACACCCCGCGGCTGGAGTACAGCATCTCGCAGGCGGTGCTCGGTCTGGGGATCGGGCTGATCATGCCGGTGCTGGTGCTCGCCGTGCAGAACTCCGTACGGCCCGCCGACCTCGGCACCGCCACCAGCGCCAACAACTACTTCCGGCAGATCGGCGGCAGCGTCGGCGCGGCCGTGTTCGGCACGCTCTTCGCCGGGCGCCTCGCCGACGCGCTCGCGGTGCGCCTGCCGTCCGGAGCCGGCCTGCCCGACCCCGAGTCGATCACTCCGCAGCTGGTCCACGCCATGGACCCGGTCCTGCGCGACAGCTACATCCAGGCATACGCCGACGCGATGCCCCGGATCTTCCTCTACCTCGTGCCGGTCCTCGTGCTCGGCCTGTTCTTCGCCTTCTTCCTCAAGGAGAAACCGCTGGTGTCCCACCACAGCCCCGAAACCGCAGCCGAGCCCGCGACGATCCCCTCCGCGCGCCCCGTCGCGGGCGCCCAGCCCGCCGGGCACCTCTCGGGGGTGCCCGTCCAAGGCAGCGTCCAGCACCCCGACGGCACGAAGGTCCCGCGTGCCGCCCTCACCCTCATCGACGTCCAGGGACAGCAGGTCGGCAGGGGCGCCAGCGGCGAGGAGGGGCGGTACGCGCTCAGCGTTCCCGGCGCCGGTTCGTACGTCCTCATCGCCGCTGCCGGGGGCCACCAGCCGCAAGCCGTCAGCGTCACCGTGGGCGAGCGGCCCGTGGAACTCGACGTGGTGCTCGGCGGTGCGGGCCGGCTCGCGGGGACCGTCCTGACGGCGGACGGTGTTCCGGTGCGCGACGCGGCCGTCACCCTGACCGACGTACGCGGCGAGGTGGTCTCCTCCACCCGCAGCGGCCGTGAGGGCGGCTATGTGATCTCGGAACTGGTGGCGGGCGAGTACACCCTCGCGGCCAGCGCCCCCGCGTTCCGGCCCGCCGCGCTGCCGGTCAGTGTGCAGGCGGCCCGTGAGACCCGCCAGGACATCGAACTGGCCGGCGGCGCCGTGCTCCGCGGCGTCGTACGCGCCAGCGGCGGGCGGCTCGTCGAGGACGCCCGGGTCACGCTCCTGGACGCGGCGGGCAATGTGGTCGACACCCTGACCACCGGGCCCGACGGGGCCTTCCGGTTCGTCGACCTGTCCACCGGCGAGTACACCGTGATCGCCGCGGGCTACCCGCCGGTGGCCACGGTCCTGCAGGTCGCGGGCGGCGGGCGCACCGAACGGGACCTGCAGCTGGGCCACGAGGACTGAGCGTGCGGCGGGCCGTCGCGCCTGACGGTCCGCCGGCATCTGCTGCGCCGGTGGTGAAGGTGGTGCGCCCCTGGATGCGCCGGGCGCACCACCTTCGGGGGTGATTCCGCCGATGACCGGCGGGCGCCGCTCACGGCCCCGTACGGTGGAGCCACGTACCGCAGAACCTTGCGGTGGGGAAGGAGCCTTCCACCCATGGACCTCGGTGTGCCGTCGCAGAGGACACCACAACCGCGAGACACCGCGGCAGGCCGCGTGCCGCTCGCCGTGGTCGTCGTCGATGCGGACGGACTCGTGTCGCACTGGTCGACCGGCGCCAGAAAGCTCTTCGGTGTCGCCCGGGAGCACGCGGTCGGCTGCCCGGCCGGCGAACTGCTCCCGGTCGCCGGGGCGTTGCAGGACCGCGGCGAGCCGTGGCGGGACGAGACGTACGCCGAGTCCGGACCCGAGCTCGGCAGCTCCCTCAGCGGCGCCGTCGGCTTCCCAGCAGCGGGCCGGGCCCGGGTGGACGAACGGGACCGCGGCCGGATCGAGGTCCTGTGGTGGGCCTATCCGCTCGTCGGCCCCGGCCCCGAGCGGCTGCTCGTGCTCGCCGCGGACTCCGCGCAAGTACGCGGCGGCGAGGCGGGGGAGGGCCGGGAAGCCGAGACGGTCGCACCCGGATTCGCCCTGCACACCGACTTCCCCGGCTACCGGGAGCTGTCCGGGCGGCTGTCCGAGATCCTGCCCAGCATGAGCGTCCACGAGGCCACTCGGATCATCTCCCAGGTACTCGAACTCGGCTATCCCGTGCTGGAGTTCAGCCGCCACGACCGGATCCCGGTGACCCCCGACTGGGGAGTGCCGCAGCGCGCCGGACACCTGGGCTCCGAGGCCTTGCCGCACATCGCCCACGGACAGCTCGCGTCCCGCGCGGTGCCCCGACCCGAGCTGGACCTCGAATACGCGGCGGTCCGTGAACGGCTGGAGTTCCTCAACGAGGTCAGCGGCCGCATCGGTTCCTCCCTCGACCTGGCACGCACCATCCGCGAGGTCACCAGTGCCGCGGTGCCCCGCTTCACGGACTTCGCGGGTACGCATCTGCGCGCCGCGGTCCTCGCCGGTGAGGGTTTCCCGGACGGCCCGCCCGACGTCACGACGATCTGGCACCGGGTCTGGGTCGAGCACAACGACGAACCGGGCCGCTGGGACGACACCGTGCCGGTCGGCGAGGCCATCGCCTTCCCGGAGCACACCCCGTTCTTCCAGTGCATGGTCACCGGCGAGCCGGTCATCATCCCTTATATCGGGGAGGAGTTGAGCAACCGGATCTCGGGTGAGTTCGAGAAGCGCGACCTGCGTCCGCTGATCACCCACCGCTCCCTGCTCATCGTGCCCCTCAAGGCCCGCGACGTGGTGCTCGGCTTCATGGTCCTGATGCGGCGCCCCGGCCGGGAGCCCTTCGACGACATGGACCGCACCACCGGCGCCGAACTCGCCGCCAGGGCCGGGCTCGTCCTCGACAACGCCCGCATGTACACCTACCAGGAGAACGTCGCGGAGACCCTCCAGGACAGCATGCTGCCCCAGGTCGAGCCGCGCATGGCCGGCTGCGACATCGCCACCCGCTACCTGCCCGGTGCCCTGCTCGGCAGGGTCGGCGGCGACTGGTTCGACTCGGTGAAGCTTCCCGGCTCCCGGACCGCTCTCGTCGTCGGCGACGTGATGGGGCACGGCCTCAACTCGGCGGCGATGATGGGGCAGTTGCGTACCGCGGTACTCACCATGGCCACCATGGAGATGCCGCCCGAGCAGCTGCTGCGCAATCTGGACGACCTGGCCCAGCGCCTCGGCGAGCAGTATCTGGCCACCTGTCTCTACGCGGTGTACGACCCGATCCGCTCCGAGCTCCAGATCGCCAATGCCGGGCACATCCCGCCGGTGCTGGTCCGTGCCGAGGACGGCCGGGCCGAGCTGCTCGACCTGCCGACCGGCGCGCCGATCGGGGTCGGCGGGGTGGCCTTCGCGACCGTGACCGTGCGGGTCCTGCCCGGCGACCGTCTGGTGCTCTGCACCGACGGCCTGGTCGAGGTGCGCGGCCAGGACATCGGTGCCGGTCTCGCCGCACTCTGCGCCTCCGCCGCGCACCCCGCCGCGTCCATGGACGATGCCTGCGACACGATCATCCGTGCACTCAACCCCAGCGGCGGCCGCAAGGACGACGTCGCGCTGCTGATGGCCCGGCTCAACGGCATCCCCGACGCCGATGTCGCCGAATGGCAACTCGCCCTGGACCCGCGCGAGGTGGCCCGCGCCCGCCGGATGGTCCGCGGCAAGCTGCTCGACTGGGAGCTGCCGGACGCCGTGGAGGCGGCCGAGCTGATGGTCAGCGAGCTCGTCACCAACGCCCTGAAGCACGGACGCACCCATCACATCGGGCTCCGGCTGGTCCGCACGGGCGCCCTGCTCTGCGAGGTCAGTGACGACGAGCCCGCCCCCGCCACGCTCCTCGATGCCACCGCGGACGACGAGTTCGGCCGCGGGCTCGTCCTGGTGAGCAGCCTCGCCCGGGAGTGGGGCAGCAGTACCACGGCCCGCGGCAAGACCGTCTGGTTCGAGCTGGCGCTCTCCCGGCTGCCCCGACCCCGGCGCGGCGACTGGTAAAAGTGGCCGCTCCAGGCCCCGCCGGTCCTGTGTGCACCCTTGCCCTGATCTGCGCGGGAGGGTAGTCCCTTGTTGTGCAAGGTGCCTCAGCGCGACGGGACTTGGGAGTGCGCATGGAAGTCTCACAGCGGTACAGCGAGGCGTGGGAAGGCTTCTGGGCAGCCACATCGGACGCGCCGGGCGAGGCGATCTGGGATGCCGACCCCTCGCTGAGCGCCGGACCGCACAGCGAACTGCTCCTGCCGTACGCCGATGCCGCACTGCCCGTCGTCGACCTCGGCTGCGGCAACGGCACCCAGACCCGCTACCTCGCCACCCGGTTCGCCCGCGCCATCGGTGTGGACCTCTCGCACGCCGCGATCGGCCACGCCCGCCGGGCGGACCCCGAGGGCGTCGCCGAGTTCGCCCAGCTCGATCTGACCGACGGCGACGCGGTGCGTGCCCTGCACGAGCGGATCGGGGACGCCAACGTCTATATGCGAGCGGTGATCCACCAGAGCGAGGCCGAGGCCAGGCCCGCAGTGGCCGCAGCCGTCGCGACGCTGCTGGGGGCGCGCGGCCGGGCCTTCGTCGCCGAGCTGACCCCGGCCTCCAAGGACGTGCTCCGGCAGGCGGGACAGGGGCCCGACGGGCCGCCCAAGAAGCTGCGCCGGGTCTACGACCACGGGCTCAAACCGGCGGACGCCTCCGAGGAGGAGGTGCCCGAACTCCTGCGGGCGGCCGGGCTGACCACCCTGGACAGCGGGCACACGGCCCTGCCGCAGACCGAGCAGCTGCCCGACGGCACCCGGATCGATCTGCCGGCCAGGTGGTTCGTGCTGGCCGTCGGCTGATCCGGAGTGCGGGCCGGCCCCGGACGCGGAGACCGTCCGGGGCCGGAGGCGGCCCTCCGCGGCCGGCCGTGCGTTCACGAGGACACATCGCAGGGCGAGCGACACGTGCAGCGGCGTCGAGCAACAGGCGACGGCGTCCGCGAGGGCGCGTAGCGGTTGAGCCGCCGCGCCCCGGAAGGCTCAGCGCACGGTCTCCTCCCGTACCAGCGCCATGAGCGCCCGCGCTCCGGGGCTCATGGTCCGCGCGTCCGGAAGCACCACGACGCTCTCGTAGTACGGCTGGACCGGCCCGTCGAGCAGGACCGCCACCAGGCCCCGCGCCTCGGGCTTGCGGGAGAAGTGGTGCGGCACCACCGCGATGCCGAGCCCTTCCTGCACCAGCTCCAGCAGGCTGTGCACGTCGTTCACCTCCAGCGCCACCGTGCGGCGCACCCGCGCCGTCGCGAACGCCTCGTCGGCCGCGCGGCGCGGACCCCAGTCCGGATGGAAGTCGATGAACGGCTCACCCGGCAGCTCGTCCCACCCGACCCGGTCCGTCGCGGCCAGCCGGTGGCCGGGGGCGCACAGCAGGACCATGGGCTCGCGGGCCAGCGGGACCAGCTCGCCGCGCCACTCCACGGAACTGACCGTGGCGGCGAAGGCGATGTCGAGCCGCCCTCCGGCGACCCCGTCCACCAGACTCGTCGTCCCCTCCTGGCGGAGCCGGATCTCCATGTGCGGATGCGCACGGTGGAAGGCGGCGAGCAGCCGCGGCAGGCTCACCCCGGCCACGCACTGCTCGACGCCCACCGACAGGGTGCCGCGCAGCAGCCCCCGTACGGCGTCGACGGCGTCCTTCGCCGCCCGTGCGCCCGCCAGCGTGCGCTCGGCCTCCACCAGCAGGGCGCGCCCGGCCTCGGTCAGCCGCACGCTGCGGGTGGTCCGGCTGAACAGCGGGGTCCGCAGCTCCTGCTCCAGCGCCCGGACGGAGGCGGAGAGGCCGGACTGCGACACGGCGAGGCGCTCGGCGGCCCGGGTGAAATGCTGCTCCTCGGCGACCGCGACGAAATGTTCCAGCTGGCGCAACTCCATGATTGAGAAATATAGACGCTGAATCCAAGAGGAATCTCCTGTTGGACTGCTGGATCGATGTGGGCGAGCCTGGAACCAGCACCCCGCCGGGGCGAAGCCGAACGGCACCTCGCACCCGGCGGACCGGAACGATCTCTCCCGTGGAGCCCCGCATGTACATCCCGTCCGCCGACCGCTACCAGGACATGCCCTACCGGCGCACCGGGCGCAGCGGTCTGAAGCTGCCGGCCCTCTCGCTCGGTCTGTGGCACAACTTCGGCGGGGACCGGACGCCGGAGACCCAGGGGCAGATCCTCCGCAGGGCGTTCGACCTCGGCATCACCCACTTCGACCTGGCGAACAACTACGGCCCGCCGCCCGGCTCCGCCGAGAGCGCGATGGGCCGCGCGCTGAAGACGGACTTCGCCCGGCACCGGGACGAGATCATCGTCTCCACCAAGGCCGGCTATCTGATGTGGGACGGCCCCTACGGCGAGTGGGGCTCGCGCAAGAACCTGCTCTCCTCGCTCGACCAGAGCCTCGGCCGCCTCGGGCTCGACTACGTCGACATCTTCTACTCCCACCGGCCCGACCCCGAGACCCCGCTCGAGGAGACGATGGGCGCCCTCCACTCGGCGGTGCAGCAGGGCAAGGCGCTCTACGTGGGCGTCTCCAACTACTCGGCCGAGCAGACCCGGGAGGCCGCCCGGATCCTGAAGGACCTCGGCACCCCGCTGCTCATCCACCAGCCCCGCTACTCGATGCTGGACCGCTGGGTCGAGGACGGCCTGCTCACCGCCCTCGACGAGCTGGGCACCGGTTCCATCGCGTACTCGCCGCTGGAGCAGGGCATCCTCTCCGACCGCTATCTCCGCGGCATCCCGGAGGGTTCACGGGCGGCGGGCAGCAGCCCGTTCCTGTCGGCCGACTCGGTCACCCCGGAGCTGGTCGGCCGGCTCCGCGAGCTCGACCAACTGGCTTCCGAGCGCGGCCAGTCGCTGGCCCAGCTGGCGCTGGCCTGGGTGCTGCGCGGCGGCCGGGTCACCTCCGCCGTCGTCGGGGCGAGCAGCGTCGCCCAGCTGGAGAACAGCGTCCAGGCGGTCCGCAACCTGGAGTTCAGCGACAAGGAACTGGCCCGGATCGAAAAGCTGTTGAAGGGCGCCGGGCGCCGCTGAGGCAGGAGAGCGGGCGACCTCCGGGCGGGGGCCTGCGCCCAGGACAGCGCAGGCCCTGCCGCCGACTCGGCAAGCACCGCCCCAGCGGCAGGACCCCTACGGGATGTAGCGGCGGAAGCCCTCTGCCAGGGCTTTGAAACCGCACGCTTCGTAGAAGGTGTGGACATACTCGTCATCCGCCGCCAGCAGCTGGACCTTGTAACAGTCGGCCGACGCGCCCAGTCGAACGGCAGCCTCCATCAGCCGGCGGCCGACACCGCGCCGCTGGAAGGTGCCGGCCACCACGACGTTCTCCACGAACAGGATGGCCCGGCCACCGCGCGTGAGGTTCGGCAGGACGATGCAATCCGCCGTTCCGGCCACGGTGCCGCCGGCATCAGCCACCAGGACCGTCCGCCCCTGCTGCCTGGATATGGCAGCCCAGATCGTATCCGCGGACGCCTGAGGCAACGGCGCATCGTCAGGATTCAACTCGCCGTAGAGAGTCAGCAACGCTGACAGGTCCGGCTCGGCCGCTGACCGCACATTGATCTTCATGCGCTGAGCCTAGGACGGGCGCAGCCGCACCCGTCCCAGCAGTAAGGCCCCCCGCCCGGACCCGGGCTGTGACCATGGCTGCCATGACATGGACGGCACCCCACATCACCCGTACGACTGCCGGCGACCTCCAGCTCGCTCTCGGCACCGCGGACGAGCGGACCATGCCGGCCGGCTGGCTCCAGTGGCACCGCGAGACGCTTCTGGTCAAATGCGCCGGGCTCGACCGGGAGCAGCCGGCCCGCACCACCGTGGAACCCTCCGGACTCACCCTGCTCGGCCTGGTGCGGCACCTGGCCCTGATCCAGGACTGCGCCCGGCACAACGGCCACGCGGATCGGCTGCGCGAGCGCATCGACGGCGCCATCGGGGACCACCCGCGAATCTGACAGGGCCGGCGGCCGGCGGGGGAGGCCCCCGATGGCGGAAAGGCCCTCTTCCGGCGGAACGGACCTCCTTCAGTGGAGTGGACCACTGGAGGTCCGGGCAGCTCTGGCCTGCGCGTTCCGCGACGCGTACCGTGTGGCCGCATGAAGATCCTCGTCAGCGCCGACATGGAAGGCGCCACCGGTGTGACCTGGCCGGCCGATGTGCTGCCCGGCACCCCGCAGTGGGAGCGGTGCCGTTCCCTGTTCACCTCCGACGTCAACGCGGCGGCCCTCGGTTTCTACGACGGGGGCGCCGACGAGGTGCTCATCAACGAGGCCCACTGGACCATGCGCAACCTGCTGCTGGAACAGCTCGACGACCGGGTCCAGATGCTCACCGGCAAGCACAAGTCGCTCAGCATGGTGGAGGGCATCCAGCACGGGGACGTCGACGCGGTCGCCTTCATCGGCTACCACACGGGTGCCGGTACGGAAGGCGTCCTGGCCCACACCTATCTGGCCAACTCCATCACCGGGGTCTGGCTGAACGGGGTCAGGGCCAGCGAGGGGCTGCTCAACGCGCACGTCGCCGCCGAGTACGGCGTCCCCGTCGTCCTGGTCACCGGGGACGACCTGACCTGTGTGGACGCGCGGGGATACGCGCCCGACGCCCGTACGGTCGCGGTCAAGGACTACGTCTCGCGGTACGCCGCGGTCTGCCGCACCCCTGCCCGTACCGCCGCCGACATCCGTGCGGCGGCCAAGGAGGCGACGGCTCTCGCCGGGCGCTACCCGGCGGTCGACGGCGGACCGTTCACCGTGGAGCTGGAGTTCGACGCCGAGCACCTGGCCGCGGCGGCCACTGTCGTACCCGGTGTGGCGGCCTCCGGCGAGAGGCGTGTCGCCTACACGAGCGAGACGATGTACGAAGGTATCCGCACGTTCAAGGCGGTGACGACCATCGTGTCGTCCGCCGTGGAGGAACAGTATGGCTGAGGTGACCAACCCCAAGAACCGCGTCGATGACCTCGCGCTCGACGAATCGGTGACGTTCACCTCCGAACTGATCCGCATCGACACCACCAACCGGGGCGGCGGCGACTGCCGTGAACGCCCGGCGGCCGAGTACGTCGCCGAACGGCTGGCCGGCGCGGGACTCGAACCCGTGCTCCTGGAGCGCACCCCCGGGCGTACCAACGTGGTCGCCCGGATCGCGGGCACCGACCCGTCCGCCGACGCGCTCCTGGTCCACGGGCATCTGGACGTGGTGCCCGCGGAGGCCGACGACTGGACTGTGCACCCCTTCTCCGGCGAGATCCGCGACGGGGTCGTCTGGGGCCGCGGCGCCATCGACATGAAGAACATGGACGCGATGGTCCTCGCCGTCGTCCGGTTCTGGGCCAGGGCGGGCATCCGGCCCCGCCGCGACATCGTGATCGCGTACACCGCCGACGAGGAGGCCAGCGCCGACGACGGTTCGGGCTTCCTCGCCGACCAGCACCCCGGACTCTTCGAGGGCTGTACGGAGGGCATCAGCGAATCCGGCGCCTTCACCTTCCACGCCGGACCGAACATGCCGCTCTACCCCATCGCGGCGGGCGAACGCGGCACCGGATGGCTCAAGCTCACCGCACACGGCAAGGCGGGGCACGGCTCCAAGGTCAACAAGGCCAACGCCGTCAGCACGCTGGCCGCCGCCGTCGCCCGCATCGGCGCACACGAATGGCCGGTGCGCCTCACCCCGACGGTCCGCGCCGCGCTCACCGAGATCGCCGCACTGCACGGCATCCACCCCGACCTCGACGCCCCCGGCTTCGACGTGGACGAACTCCTCGGCAAGATCGGACCGGCCGCGGCCCTCGTCGAGCCGACCGTGCGCAACAGCACCAACCCGACGATGCTGGACGCCGGTTACAAGGTCAACGTGATCCCGGGCCACGCCACCGCCTTCATCGACGGCCGGATGGTGCCGGGCGGCGAGGACGAGTTCCACGCCACCATGGACCGGCTGACCGGCCCCTCGGTCGACTGGGAGTTCCACCACCGCGAGATCGCCCTGGAGGCCCCGGTCGACTCACCCACGTACGCCAAACTCCGGGCCGCCGTCGAACGGTTCGACCCGGACGGCCACGTGGTGCCGTACTCCATGTCCGGCGGCACCGACGCCAAGCAGTTCTCCCGGCTCGGCATCACCGGCTACGGCTTCTCACCGCTGAAGCTGCCCGTCGGCTTCGACTACCAGGCCCTCTTCCACGGCGTGGACGAACGTGTGCCCGTCGAGGCGCTGCACTTCGGCGTCCGGGTCCTGGACCACTACCTCCGCACCGCCTGACCCACTCGGGAGAATCGAACATGGCAACCACAGGGGCCTACGGAAGCTGGCCGTCACCGATCGACGCCGCGCTGGCCGCCTCGCGGGACGGCCGGCCGGAGTACGTGGAAGCGGTCGGCGACGAACTGTGGTGGACGGAGCCGCGCCCGGCCCAGGCCGGCCGGCGCGCCCTCTTCCGACGCCTGGCCGACGGAACCACCGCGGAGCTGCCCGCCCCCTGGAACGTCCGCAGCCGCGTCATCGAGTACGGCGGACGGCCCTGGACCGGTACGGAGCGCGCCGAGGGCGGCCCGCTGATCGTCTTCGTCCACTTCGACGACCAGCGGCTGTACGCCTACGAGCCGGACGGGCGGGGCGAACCATGGCCGCTCACCCCCGTCTCGCCGGTCGGCGGCGGGCTGCGCTGGGCCGATCCGCGCCTGCACCCGGACCGGGGCGCTTCGGGCGAGATCTGGTGCGTCCTGGAGGAGTTCACCGGCGAGGGACCCGGCGAACTGCGCAGGCTGATCGCCGCCGTGCCGCTCGACGGATCGGCGGCCGGGGACAGGTCCGCGGTACGCGAACTCTCCGACGGCCGGCACCGGTTCGTCACCGGACCCGAACTCTCGCCGGACGGACGGCGGGTGGCCTGGATCGCCTGGGACCACCCGCGGATGCCGTGGGACGGCACCGAGGTGATCGTCGCGGACATCGGGGACGACGGTGTGTTCCACGCCCCCCGGGCCCTCCTGGGCGGTCCTGAGGAGTCGGTGCCGCAGATCCAGTGGACCGCGGATGGACACCTGCTCCTCGCCAGTGACCGCAGCGGGTGGTGGAATCTCTACCGCGCCGATCCGGACGGCGGTGTCGCGGTGGAACTCTGCCCCAGGGAGGAGGAGTTCGCCGGACCCCTGTGGAAGATCGGCCTCAGCTGGTTCCGTCCGCTGGAGAACGGGCTCATCGCCACCCTGCACGGCAAGGGGGCCACCACGCTCGGCATCCTCGACCCGGAGACCGGCGGTCTCGTCGACATCGCGGGACCCTGGACCGCATGGGCCGAGACGCTCGCCGTGCAGGGCAGCCGGGTCATCGGCATCGCCGCGAGCCCGCACAGCGCGTACGAGATCGTGGAGCTGGACACCTCGACCGGGCACACCCGGATCATCGGAGCGCCGCACGAGGACGCGGTCGACCCCGCCTACTACCCCGAGCCCGCCGAACGCACCTTCACCGGTCCGGGCGGCCGGGAGATCCACGCCCACATCTACCCGCCGCACAGCCCCGGCCGGACCGGCCCGGCCGGCGAGCTGCCGCCCTACGTCGTGTGGGCGCACGGCGGCCCCACCGGCCACGCCGCGCTCGTCCTCGACCTGGAGATCGCCTACTTCACCTCGCGCGGCATCGGCGTGGCCGAGGTCAACTACGGCGGCTCGACCGGTTACGGACGGGCCTACCGCAACCGCCTGCGCGAACAGTGGGGCGTCGTCGACGTGGAGGACTGCGCGGCCGTCGCCGGGGCGCTCGCCGCCGAGGGCACCGCGGACCCGCACCGGCTCGCCGTCCGCGGCGGCAGCGCCGGCGGGTGGACCACCGCCGCCTCGCTGACCGGCACCGACGTCTACGCCTGCGGCACGATCATCTACCCCATCCTCGATCTGACCGGCTGGGGCACCGGGGAGACCCACGACTTCGAGTCGCAGTACCTGGAGTCCCTGGTGGGCCCGCTCGCCGAGGTCCCCGACCGCTACCGCGAACGGTCGCCGATCACCCGCACCGACCGGCTCACCACGCCGTTCCTGCTGCTCCAGGGGGAGGACGACCCGATCTGCCCGCCCGTGCAGTGCGAACGCTTCCTGGCCACCGTGCAGGGGCGCGGCATCCCGCACGCCTACCTCACCTACCCGGGCGAGGGCCACGGCTTCCGCCGCGCCGAGACCATGATCAGTGCGCTGGAGGCCGAACTCTCCCTGTACGCCCAGACCTTCGGCATCGAACGGCCCGACGTGCCGCGGCTGGAGCTGCGGAAGTGACCCTCGTACCCCTCACCCGCCCCGCCCGGCTGCGCGCGGGCTCCAGGGTCGCCGTCGTGTCGCCGAGCGGACCGGTGTCCGTCGACCGCCTGGAGCCCGGCCTCGACGTCCTGCGCAGCTGGGGGCTCGATACCCTGACGATGCCTCATGTCCTGGACGTCCACCCGGAGCTGGACCATCTCGGCGGTACGGACGAGGCGCGTGCCCGGGATCTCCAGGACGCCTGGTGCGATCCGTCGGTCGACGCGGTGATCTGCGCCCGGGGCGGGTACGGGGCGCAGCGCATGGTCGATCTGCTCGACTGGGCGGCGATGCGGGCCGCCGGGCCCAAGGTGTTCGTCGGCTACAGCGACATCACCGTGCTCCACGAGGCGTTCGCCCTGCGGGCCGGGCTCGCCACCCTGCACGGCCCCATGGTCGGTGCGGAGACCTTCCTCAAGGACCCACGCACCCAGGAGTCCCTGCGGGCCACCCTGTTCGAGCCCGAGACGGTACGGACGCTGGGACTCGAAGGAGCGGGGGTCCTGGTGCCCGGCCGGGCCCGGGGGATCACCTACGGCGGCTGCGGGCACCTGCTGGCCGCCGACCTCGGCAGCCCGCACGCCCGGCGGTCGGCCCGCGGCGGGCTGCTGGTCATCGAGGACACCACCGAGGACCCGTACGGCATCGACCGCATCCTCACCCAGCTGCTGCGGGCCGGGGCGCTCGACGGCATCGCCGGGGTGGCCTGCGGCTCCTGGGCGGGCTGCGGGCCGTACGCGAAGGTGCGGGCGGTGCTCGCCGACCGGCTCGGCGGCCTCGGCATCCCTGTCGTCGAGGAGCTCGGCTTCGGCCACGGCCCCACCGGGCTGACGATTCCGCTCGGGGTCCCGGCCGTGCTGGACGCGCCCGCGGACGGCGGCCGGGCGACCCTCACGGTCGAGGTATCGGCGCTGGTCTGAGCGGTGCGGGCGGGCCCCGCGCGCCGAACCGGGCGTCGATGCGGAGAAGTTGAGCAGCCTTCACGAAACGCCGTCCGGGACGTTGACGCCGCTATGACCTGTGTCACAGCATGAGCGCGCCCCAGTACTTACTGGTCGGTAAGGCGCCCTCGGTGTGGAGGACTTCGTGTCGCGTGCTGTTCCCGGCTCCCGTTTCCGGTCCCGGTCGATGTCGCTGTCCCGCAGACCGCTCGCATTCGTCGCCGGGGCCGCCCTCGCGGCGCCGCTCGCGCTCGCCGGCACCGCACAGGCCGCAACGGCGGCCGCGGGCTCCGAATACACCGTCACCCCGCTCAAGTTCACCGTGTCCGCGGGCGGCCGGTCCTGCACCGTGGACGCCGATCTCTACCGCCCCTCCGGCGCCGACGCGCAGCACCCGGCGCCCGCCGTGCTCGCCACCAACGGCTTCGGCGGCAGCAAGTCGGACGGTTCCACCGACGGCATCGGCAAGGCCTTCGCCTCACGCGGCTACGTCGGGCTCGTCTACTCCGGGCTCGGCTTCGGCAAGTCCGGCTGCCTCATCACACTCGACGACCCCGAGACCGACGGCAGGGCCGCCGCGGCCCTGGTCGACTTCCTCGGCGGGACCCGCGCGGCCGACGACGGCACCAAGGCCGGCTTCGTCACCCAGGACGGTCCCGGAGACCCCCGGGTCGGCATGATCGGCGGCTCGTACGGCGGGGCCGTCCAGATGGCGACCGCGGCCGTCGACCACCGCGTCGACGCCCTGGTCCCGCTGATCACCTGGAACGACCTCGGCTACGCACTCGCCCCCAACAACACCGGTGCGGCCGACGGCGTCTCCTCCGACACCGCCGGGGTCTTCAAATGGCAGTGGACCAACGGCTTCTACCTGATGGGGGAGGGGCAGACGATCCTCAGCCCCAGCCTGGACCCCTCCCGGTTCGGCAGCCTGACCTGCCTGCACTTCGCGGCCAAGGCCTGCGACACCGTCCAACTGCTCAACTCGGGCCGCTACCCGGCCGGGAAGACCGCCGCCATGCTCGACTACGCGCGCAGCGTCTCCCCGGTCTCGTACCTGAGCCGGGTCAAGGCGCCGACGCTCCTGGTCCAGGGCCAGGCCGACAGCCTCTTCAACCTCAACGAGGCCACCGCCACGTACGAGACGCTCAAGGCGCAGGGCACCATGGCCAAGATGATCTGGCAGGCCTGGGGCCACAGCGGCGGCCAGGTGGACGGTGAACTCGACCTGGGCCAGGGCAATCTGGAGAGCAGTTACGTCGGCGGGCGCATCCTCGCCTGGTTCGACCGCTACCTCCGCCACGAGACGAAGACCGGCACCGGACCCGAGTTCGCCTACTACCGCGACTGGCAGAGCGGCTACGGCACCGCGGCCGCCGTCCCGGGCCTCACGCGGAAGATGTACCTCTCGGGCGACGGCAAGCTCGTCGACAACCGCTCCAAGGTCTCGCGCGGCAGCCGCCAGTACACCAACTGGCTGGTGCCCACCAGCCACTCCGAGAGCTCGCTCGCCGGTCTCGTCGGCCTGCCCGACGCCAAGCCGTACGACACCAAGGGCACCTACCTCGGCTGGACCAGCGCCCCGCTGACCTCCGCCGTCGATGTCGTCGGCGCCCCCAGGGTGACGCTGAAGGTCGTCTCGCCGAAGACGGAGCGCGTACAGAACAGCGGTGACGCCTCCGACAGGCTCGTCCTGTTCGCCAAGGTGTACGACGTCGCGCCGGACGGCTCCAGGACGCTGGTGAACCGGCTCGTCTCGCCGGTCCGGGTTCCGGACGTGACCAGGCCGTTCACCGTGCAGCTGCCCGGAATCGTCCACCGGTACGAGTCGGGGCACCGGCTGGAATTCGTGATCGCGGCCAGTGACACCGCGTACTTCGGGAACCGCGGCATCAAGCCGGTCACCGTGGTCAGCGCGCCCCAGGACACCGGAGTGCTGGAGCTGCCCGTGGTCGGCGGCACGGTGACCGGCGGCACGGTGAACTGACACGGTGAGCGCCTGCCGCACCCCCTGTCACCCGTATGGGCGTACAGGACCGCCCCCCGGCACCCGGACGGAGCCATCCTGGTGTTCTGGGGGCGCAGGCGCGCCAGGAGCAGGGAAGGGGCCGGTTCATGAGCCCGAAGGATGTGTCGAGCGGCGGGACGAGCCGCACCGGGGCGTTCACCCCGGCCCGCATCGCGGTCATCGTCATCGCGATCCTGTCGGTGGTGTTCATCGCGGAGAACACCGGCGACGTGACGGTCCGCCTCCTGATCCCGCTGGTGACCATTCCGCTCTACGTGGCGCTGATCGTGATGTTCGTGGCCGGGATGGCCTGCGGCGCCTACTTCTTCCGCAGGCGGCCCAAGTAGCACCGGCGTCCTGCGTGGCACCTACGCTGGGCCGATGTCCGACACCACCTACCTCGCCGAGGGGCCGCGCACGGCGATCCGCCCCTTCACCCTCGCGGATGCCGACGAGTTCACCGCACGGGCCCGCCAGAGCCGCGAACTGCACCGGCCCTGGCTGTTCCCGCCCGCCGATCCGGACATGTACGCCGCGTACGCGGCCGTACTCATCGAGGACCCCACGAAAGCGGGCTTCCTCGTGTGCGAGCGGCACGGCGGCGAGGTCGCGGCCGACGGTGCCATCGCCGGCTTCATCAACATCAACAACATCGTCATCGGCAGCTTTTGCTGCGGCGCGCTCGGATACGGCGCCTTCGCCCACGCGGCCGGGCGCGGGCTGATGGCCGAGGGGCTCGGCCTGGTTCTGCGGCACGCCTTCGGGCCCCTCGGCCTGCACCGCCTCGAAGCCAACATCCAGCCGGGCAACGAGGCCTCGCTCGCACTGGTGCGCCGGGCCGGCTTCCGGCTGGAGGGCTTCTCGCCGGACTTCCTCTTCATCGACGGAGCCTGGCGCGACCACGAGCGCTGGGCGATCACCGCCGACATGCGCTGACGCCTGGCCGGGCGGTGGACGTTCAGGCGCCGGCGGCGAGATGCCTGCCGATTTGGAGGAATGCCGGAACGAGCGGGGCGGGCGGTACGGCGGGGGACATCACCTGGGAGCCGAAGTGGACGATCACCAGGTCCAGTTCGGCGGAGACGAACAGGCGCTGGCCGTGGATTCCGCTGGCCATGAAGGAGCTGTGCGGGTCGTTCAGGATCCACCACAGGTCGTGGTACGAGAGCGAGGCGGGTGAATCGGCGGGCGCTGCGGGGAAGCGGACGTGCCGGGCGTAGCCGTCGGGAACTCCGCTCACGATGGTGGTGGCGACGGCCTCCGGAACCACCTGCCGGTCACCCACCGCCCCGCCTTGGCGCAGCATCTCGCCGAGCCTGGCCACGTCGCGTGCCGTGGCGCTGAATCCACCGCACGCGGCTTCCGTGCCCTCGCTGTCGAGGATGTAGTACGCGTCCTCGTCCGCGCCCAGGCGGGACCAGATCAGCTCGCTGAGCAGAGCGGACGTGCTCAGCCCGGTGACGCGGCGCAGAACCGCCGCCAGTGCTTCGACGTTGCCGTTCTCGTAGCGGAACCCGACTCCCGGCTCACCCGTGGCCCGCGCGGTCAGCAGATGTTCGCGGATCGTGGTGGGCCCGCTGTACCCGAAGGGGCGCAACTGGGGCGCGATGACGGCGAAGTAGCGCTGGGCCTCGACCGGCTTGTCGTAGGGCCGCCCCGCGTAGCTCATCCGCGTGCCCATGTGGAGCAGGTCGTCGATCAGGGCCTCGCCGAACGCGGTTCCGGCCAGTTCGGGGACGTAGGCCGATGTCGCGGCGGTGCGGTCCAGGACTCCTTCGTGCGCGAGCACGGCCGCGACGAGGCCGAGGTAGGACTTGGCTGCCGAGGCGTTGAGGTGTGGCATGTGCTGCTCGAAGCCGTCGAGGTAGGACTCATGGACGACGGCGCCCCGGTGCAGCACCACCAGCGCGTCCGTCCGGGCCGCCGCGAACAGTTCCGGCAGCTTGAGTGTGCCGCCGCCGGGCGCGGTGATCTCCAGTGCGCCGAGATCGGCCGGCGCTTCCGGCAGGGCGCGCGATCCCTCGCGGCCCCGGTTGACCGCCCGGCTGGGTGAGAGCTCGCGGCCGGAGGAGGTGAAGCGCCGGACCCATGCGGGGTCCGTGTAGCCGCGCGTCCACATGAGATCACTCAGGGGGGCCATCTCGGTCATGTGTCGCTCCCGTTCAGCGAATTTTACCGGACTCATTCATCATTAACATACAGATCGTTCAGTGAATGACCACCGTGATCCCAAGAATTAACTGAACCATTGACCCGGAGGCGGCCTAGCGTTACGTTTCCAAGCGAGTTGCTTGCTATCAGACAATCTGTTTGAGAGTGCTGGTGCCGGTCTTCGGCAGGTGCGGGCAGGGGATGCGGCGGCGACGGCCTCGTCGGAGCGAGCCTGGCGATTCGGCCCCGACGTCAACGGCCGGCCGCCGGGCCGGTCCCGTACGCGCCGAGTGCACACCGCTCAGGCACCTGTCCCTGTGCCCCTCCTCTCCGAGCCGCAGGAGTGCCCATGGCCAATCCGCCGCCGCCCACCGTGGTCAGTACCGTCGAGGCCGGCACGCCGCCGGAGCCCGTCTTCGACCGGCGTCATGCCTGGCTGATCGCCGCGATGGTCGTGACGTTCATGATCGTCAACTTCGCCGACAAGTCCGTTCTGGGCCTGGCCGCCGTCCCGATCATGGACGATCTGGGCATCAGCAACAGCACGTACGGTGCGATATCCAGTTCGTTCTCCGTCCTGTTCAGCCTGTCCGGCCTGGTCGTCGGCTTCGTCTCGGCGCGGGTGTCCAGCCGGGTGCTGCTGTTCTCGATGGCCGCGCTGTGGTCGGTGGCCCAGTTGCCGGTGCTGGTGGTGGCCTCGGTGCCGGCCCTGGTGGCGGGGCGGGTGCTGTTGGGTGCGGCCGAGGGGCCCGCCACGTCGATGTCGATGCACGCGCTGTACAAGTGGTTCCCCCTGGACCGGCGCGGCCTGCCGTCCGCCCTGCAGATCAGTGGCGCCGCGCTGGGCACGCTGATCGCCGCGCCGGTCCTCACCTGGCTCATCACCGACTTCGGCTGGCGTTCGGCGTTCGCGGCCCTTTCGGTGACGAGCCTGGTGTGGAGCGTGGCCTGGTGGCGGATCGGGCGGGACGGCCCCTACGGCCACCCGGCCGCCCCGCATGGCGCCGGCGCCGCCCCGGGGCAGGCGGTGCGCCGCCTGCCGTATCGCCGGCTCCTGCTGAACGGCACGGTGCTGGGGAGTATCGCCGGGGCGTTCGGCGCCTCGTGGGCGATGGCGCTGAGCCACGCCTGGCTGCCGACCTATCTGCGGACACAGATGGACATGTCGCCGAGCGCGACGGCCACGCTCATCAGTGGCATCTCCGCCTTCAGCCTGGTTCTGCTGCTGGGGGTGTCGCCGCTGGTCGACGCGTTGAACCGGCGGGGTGTGTCCAGCCGTTGGTCGGCCGGCGCCCCACAGGGCATCGCCGTCATCCTGGCCGCAGCGGCCATGGCCGTCTTCTCGTCCAGCGGCCAGGGCGTCCTATTCGTCGTGCTCATCGCCGTGGCCTTCGGGGGGCACGCCCTCGCGTTCCCGCTGCACTACATGACCACGGCCGCTGTCGTCCCGGCGGCCCAGCGCGGTGCGCTGTTCGGGATCGTCGCCGCGAGCGGCACCCTGCCCGGACTGATCGCCCCCTACCTCACCGGGCGCCTGCTGGACTCCGCCGAGTCGCAGAGCGCGGGCTACACCAGTGCGTTCCTGCTCTCGGCGGCCGTCATGTTCCTCGCCGGTCTGGTGGCTCTGCTCGCCATCCGCCCCGAGCGCGACGCCCGCCGCCTGGGGCTCCGCTGACCTCCCCGTCCTGTTCGCGGGGCGGCGCCGCCCACGCGCCGGTGCGCCGCACCCACCCTCAGTCCTGGACCCGGAACCCGCTCGCCCAGTACCGGCCGTGCATCGCAAGGTCGAGCAGCATGCGGACGACCTCCTCCGCGGGAAGCGACGGGCTGTCCTGCTCGACCCACCAGCGCAGCACGGCGACCTGCTCGCCCACCCAGGCCCGCGCCAGCAGGTCCGCGTCGATGCGCGGCTCGACCGCGTTGCGCTCGGCGCGGGCGCGGAACTCCTGAGCCGTGGCCCGAGCGCAGGCGTCCATGAACATCTGCAGCGGCTTTCCGTCACCCTCGCCGCGCAGCACGATCCGGTACAGGTCACGCTCCTCGCGCGCGTGGCGCAGCATCTCCAGGACCGGCTTGCCGGTGAAGCCGACAGCGCTCTCCGCCACCGCGGGGGCGAGGCGCTCGGACAGCTCGTCCAGCAGATCGGACGTCACGCGGGCGAACAGGTCCTCCTTGTCGCGGAAATGGGCGTAGAACGTCGCACGGGCCACGTCCGCACGCTCGGTGATGTCCTCCACCGTCAGGGCGGTGAAGCCGCGCTCCAGCACCAGTCCCACCAGTGCTGCCCCCAGGGAGCGCCTTGAGCGCCTGGTTCGCCTGTCCTCGGCCATCGTGACCTCTCCTCTTCCGTGGCGGTCGCCATCCGTGGCGCACAGTCTAGAAGACTCTTGACACTCATACAGTTAATAAACAAACTGTCTGTAAATGGTCAGATTGTAAATCATCTGCCACTCGGTGCTCGCCACCCACCTCCTCCTCCACCACCTCCGACCCCGCCCCTTGCCGGCCTTCCGCTTGGAGTACGTCTTCATGAACCTCGGCACCTATCTGACCCGCAGCGCCCGCTACTGGCCCGACGCGCCCGCCCTCGTGTGCGGTGAGCGTTCCTGGACGTTCACCGAACTGGACCGCAGGACCAGCCGGCTGGCCTCCGCGCTCACTGCCCGGGGCCTGCGCCCCGGCGACGCGGTGGCCTCACTGGCCTGGAACCGCGGCGAGCTCGTCGAGATCGAATTCGCCCTGTACAAGGCCGGGCTGACCCGTGCCCCGGTCAACGCTCGGCTGGGGCGCCGCGAGGTCGGGCACCTCCTGCGCTACGCACCCGTGCGGGCCCTGGTCTTCGACGAGGCCCACCGCGACGACGCCCTGGCCGCCATCGCCGCGGCCGGTACCGGCTGCCTGCCCGTCCCACTGGACGCGTCCGCTTTCCCGGAGGCGGCCGAGGCCGGCTACGACACCCTGCTGGCCGAGGGGGACGAGGCGCCGTTCGCCGTCGAGGTCGCGGAGGACGAACCGTGTGTCCTGAACTTCACGTCCGGTTCCACCGGCTCGCTGAAGGCCGCTGTCCAGACGGTGGGCAACCGGCTTGCCAACATGCGCAAGCAACTGATGAGCGACGAGTCGCGGCCCCGGCCGGACAGCCGCTACCTTGCCTGCGGCCCGATCACGCACGCCACCGGGATGGGCCTGCTCGCCGGGGTGTTCGGCGGCTCGGCCACCCACGTCCTGCCGACGTGGAGCCCGGAGAGCTTCCTGCGTACCGTGGAGAAGGAGCGCATCACCGCGACGTTCCTCGTGCCCGCCATGGTGAACATGGTGCTTGCCCACCCCGGCGCCGGCGCCCACGATCTGTCGTCGCTGGAGAGCGTCCGGATCGGCGGGGCGCCCATCTCGCCGCAACGCCTGCGCGACGCCGTGGAGTTCTTCGGCCCGGTCGTCGCCCAGGGATACGGCCTGGGCGAAACGACCAGCGTGGTCGCGGGACTGAGCAGCGAGGAAGTCCTCCGCGCGGTCAAGGAGGACCCGGAGCTGCTCCAGTCGTGCGGCCGCGCCTCGTACGACACCGAGATACGCGTCGTCGACGAGGCGGGCCGGGAGCTCGGGCCGCGCGAGGTCGGTGAGGTCATCGTGCGCGGACCCGACTGCGTACGGGAGTACTGGAAGGAGCCCGCGCTGTCCGCGGAGACCTTCCGCGACGGCTGGGTGCACACCGGCGACCTCGCGTGGACGAGGGAGGACGGGTACCTCTTCCTGGTCGACCGCAAGAAGGACATGATCATCTCGGGCGGCTTCAACATCTACTGCACCGAGGTCGAGGCGGCGCTGTACGAGCACCCCGCAGTCCAGGAAGCCTGTGTCGTCGGCGTACCGGACGAGAAGTGGGGCGAGGCGGTGCGGGCGGTCGTCGTCCCGTACGACGGGGCGGCCGTCACGGCCGAGGGGCTGATCGGCTTCTGCGCCGAACGCCTGGACCGCTTCAAGAAGCCCGCCGCGGTCGACTTCGTGGCCACGCTGCCGCACAACCGCAACGGCAAGCTCGACCGCAAGGCCGTGCGTGAACCGTACTGGGCCGGTTCCGCCCGCCGCGTCAACTGACGCCGCCCCCGAGGCCCACGCGCCTTCCCCTTCTTCCGACGTCCTTCCCACCTCGTACAAGGAACCCATCGTGACGTTCTCCCTGCACCCCGCCCACGACGACGACCCGCACCTGGCCGGACTCGTCGACCGGCTGCGCGACTACCTCGGCGGCGAACTCGCCGACTACGAGCGCGAACGAGGATTCACCCCCGGCAGCCGGCTGACCCGCGCCGACCTCGAACCCGTGTGGCACCGCAGCCGTGAACTCGGCTTCTACGGCATCCACCTGCCGGAGCAGTACGGCGGGCAGAACCTGACGTACACCCAGCTCGCGGCACTCAAGGAGGAGATCGGCGCGAGCGGCCGCGTCCTGGCCCACAGCGTCCTCGGCGACATGGGAGGACCGCTGCGTGCGGGCGACATCCTCAAGCACGCCACCGAGCACCAGCTCACCACGTACCTCCTGCCCCTGATCCGCGGGGAACGGGCCTGCTGCTTCTCCCTCACCGAGACGGACGCGGGTTCCGACGTCCGCTCGATGCGCACGGTCGCCGTACCCGAGGGCGACGGCTACCGACTGACCGGGCACAAGGTCTTCTCCTCGGCCGGGCCGTTCGCCGACTTCGCGATCGTGGTGGCACGCATGGCCGGGACCGGCGAACAGGCCGGTGACAAGCCCGCCTTCTCCGCGTTCCTCGTGGACCTCGACAGTCCCGGCTGCCGGGTCGAGGACGGTGCGACGCCGATGTCCGGCGAGCACATCGAGAGCGACATCGTCCTGGACGGCTGTCACGTCCCCGCGGCCAACCTGCTGGGCGAGGAGGGCAAGGGCATGCGCATCGCGCTGGGCCGGGTCACCACCAACCGGCTGCTGCACTGCCCCACCGTCATCGGTGCCACTCGCCGTGCCCTGGACCTGACCCTGGACCGCACCCGCCACCGCAAGGCCGCCGGCGGACAGCCCCTGCTCGCCCTGCAGGCCATCCAGCACAAGGTCGCCGACATGGCCACCGAGTTCTACGCCGCGCGCTCCATGACGTACGCCGCGCTCGCGGCGCTCGACGCGGGCCGCGAGGTCCCTGCCGAGGCATTCATGTGCAAGCTGTTCGTCGCCGAGTCGTCGTTCCGCATTCTCGACGAGGCGGTCCAGATCCACGGCAAGGAAGGGCTGACCCAGGGCAACGAGATCGAGTACCTCTTCCGCAAGATCCGTATGTTCCGCGTCCTGACCGGCACGTCGGAGATCCAGCGCAACGGCATCGCCAAGCTCCTGGCCTTCAGCGCCTGAACCCGCCCCGCGCCCCGATTC
>NZ_JAFMPZ010000178.1 GCF_017353455.1 Streptomyces laculatispora | reverse complement strand
ATCGCGGTACGGGCCGCGAAGGCGGCGGGCCGCGGCGAGTACGGGCGGGTCAGCATCGCCTTCGCGGCCCGTACCGCGATGTCGAGGTCGTCGAGCACGGTCCGTACCGGCTGGAGGAACGACTCCCCCGCGCTGGTGAGCCGCACCGAGCGGGTGTTGCGCTCGAAGAGCTGGACGCCGAGCTCCTTCTCCAGTTGCCGGATCTGCTGGCTCAGCGGCGGCTGGGCCATCTGGAGCCGCCTGGCGGCCCGGCCGAAGTGCAGCTCCTCGGCCACGGCGACAAACGCGGACAGATGACGCAGTTCCATACCCACCCCTCGCCTCGGCGATCATTGATTAATCATTCGTCTTGATCCGACCTTAATTTGGTATTGGACAGCAATCAATGGCCGCTGGCACGGTAGGGCGACGCGCACGCATCGCAGGGCGCGGCGACGTACACGCAGCGGAGGAGCACCGTGGCCACGACGGACCGGAAAGACAAGACGATGCCGATGAGGGCGGCGATCGCCGACTTCGTCCACGACGGTGACACCGTCTGTCTCGAAGGCTTCACCCACCTCATCCCGACCGCCGCGGGGCACGAGATCATCCGCCAGGGCCGCCGGGACCTGACGGTCGTCCGGATGACCGCGGACATCGTGGTGGACCAGATGCTCGCCGCGGGGTGCGTGACGCGCCTGGTCTCCTCCTTCGTGGGCAACTCCTCGGCCGGTTCGCTCGGTGAGCTCCGCCGCCGCGTCGAGAGCGCCGACCCGGCACCGCTCGCCTTCGAGGAGTACAGCCATTACGGGATGATCTGCCGCTATCTCGCCGGTTCCCAGCGGCTGCCGTTCTATCCCCTGCGCTCCTACGGGGGCAGCGACCTGCCGTCCGTCAACAGCGATCTGCGCAAGGTCACCTCGCCCTACCCGGGCCCGGACGGCGAACCCGAGCAGATCTATGTGGTGCCGCCCGTCAACCCGGACGTGACGATCATCCACGCGCAGCGCGCCGACCGCAGCGGCAACACCCAGATGTGGGGGCTGACCGGCATCCAGGCCGAGGCGGTGTACGCGGCGGGGAAGGCGGTCGTCGTCGTCGAGGAGATCGTGGACGACGAGGTGATCCGCGCGGACCCGAACCGCACCCTGGTCCCCGCCCACGCGGTCGACGCGGTCGTCTGCTGCCCGCGCGGCGCGCATCCGTCCTTCGCGCAGGGCTACTACGACCGGGACAACGCCTTCTACCGGGCCTGGTCGCACATCAGCAAGGATCCGCAGCGGCTCCAGGACTGGCTGGACGAGTGGGTGCGCGGGACGGCGGACCACGCGGAGTACGTCGAGAAGCTCGGCGAGGAGTTCTGGGCCGGGCTCGCGGTCGGCGAGGCCCTCAGCGAGCCGGTGAACTACGGGCGCCGGCTGTGAGCACGCACCGGTGTCGCACAGGTACGCGCACGGAACCCAGGACACGGGACACGAGAAGGAACGGGTCATGACCACCACCGCACCGGGCACCATCACCTCGTCCGAACTGCTCTCCGTCGTCGCCTCCCGCGAACTGGCCGCGCGCCGGACGGTGTTCGCCGGGATCGGGCTGCCGACCCTCGCCACCGAACTGGCCCATCTGACGGTCGCCCCGGACATCGAGGTGGTGTACGAGTCCGGGGTCTGCGGCGCCCACCCCTCGCGGCTGCCGGAGACGATCGCCGACGCCGTTCTGATCACGGGGGCGGAGGCGGTGATCTCGATGCCGATGCTCTTCGGCTGTGTGCTCCAGGGCGGCCATATCGACGTCGGGTTCCTCGGCGCCGCGCAGATCGACCGCTGGGGCAGCCTCAACACCTCGGTGATCGGCGACTGGGACAGCCCGTCGGTCCGTCTGCCGGGTTCCGGGGGCGGTGTCGAGGTGATGGCCAACTCCCGCGAGGTCTTCGTGGTGATGCGCCGCCACAATCCGCGCTCCTTCTCCGCGGAGCTGGACTTCTGCACCACGCCCGGACCGGACCGCGCGCTGGCCGAGGGCATCCGGCCGCTGGGCGCCGGAGTCACCCGCGTCATCACCGAACTGGGCATCCTGGCCCGGGAGGGGGTGGGCGATGAGCTTCGGCTGGTCGCCGTCCACCCGGGCGTCACCGTCGAATGGGTCAGGGCGGCCACCGGCTGGGACCTCCGGGTCGCCGACACGGTCGAGGAGGTGCCACCCCCGACGGAGGACGAACTGCGGCTGCTGCGCGAGGATGTCGACCCGGACCGCGTGTATCTGCGCTGAGCCGCACGACCCGCGGGATCCACAAGATCCACGGGACCACCGGATCCGTCTGTCCCCCACCCCGAGAGGACCGTAACTGCCATGCGTATCAGGATCGTCGGAGCCGGAGCCATGGGCCGCGGCATCGCCCAGTGGGCGGCCGCCGCAGGACACACCGTCGAGCTGTGCGACGTACGGACGGAGGCGGTCACCGAGGCGGCCGGCTTCGTACGCTCCATGCTGGAGCGGGCCGTGCAGAAGGGCCGGATGTCCGCCCAGGACGCGGCGGCCGCCGTGGACCGGCTCGTTCCGCTGGAGGACCCGTGGGCCGAGGGCCCGGAGATCGAGCTGGTCATCGAGGCCGTGCGGGAGGACCTCGCCACCAAGGCGGAGGTCTTCGGCCGGCTGGAGCGGGCGCTGCCCGGATCGGCCGTCTTCGCGACCAACACCTCCTCGCTGTCCGTGACCCGGATCGCCGCCACACTGAAGGACCCGACGCGCCTGGCCGGGCTGCACTTCTTCAACCCGGTACCGCTGATGCGGATCGTCGAGGTCGTGCCCGGCGCGGCCACCCGGCCCGGCATCCCGCCGCTGCTCACGGAGCTCGTGGAGAGCTGCGGCCACCGCGCCGTCACGGTCGCCGACACCCCCGGCTTCCTCATCAACCACGCCGGGCGCGGACTCGTGACGGAGGCGCTCGCGCTGCTGGAGGAGAACGTGAGCGACCCGGCGGGCATCGACCGGATCGCGCGGGACGTACTCGGCCTGCGGATGGGCCCGTTCGAGCTGATGGACCTCACCGGTCTCGATGTGACCGCCGCGGTCATCGACTCGATCTGGGAGGGCTTCCGCCACGAGGACCGGCTGCGCCCCTCCTACCTGACCCCGAACCGGGTGGCGGCCGGGCTGCACGGCCGCAAGACCGGACGCGGCTGGTTCGCGTACGGCCCCGAGGCGCCCGCCCCGGCCGCGGAGGCGCCGGTCACGGGCGACGCGGACCGTCCGGTGCACGTCTTCGCCGACGCGGCGGACGAGCGGGACGCCACCGCCCTGCGCGAGGCGCTGACCGCTGCGGGCGCCACGGTCGAGTCCGGCCCGGAACCGTCGGCCGAGGCCCTGGTGCTGGTCCCGGTCTGGGGCACCGCGGTCGCCTCGGCGGTGGCCGCGCACCGGCTGCCCGCCGGGCGCACCTTCGGTGTGGACCCGCTGCCGGCGGCCGGGCGCCGCCGGGTGCTGGCCGTGACACCGGCCGCAAAACCGGCTGCCGCTCGGGACGCCCGCGCGGTACTGGCACGGGCGGCGGACGGCGGCGAGCCGTTCGCGGTGTCGGTGGTACGGGACACCGCGGGCTCCGTCGCCCAGCGGCTGCTCGCCTCGGTCGTGTCGGTCTCGGCGTCCATCGCGGAACGCGCCCTGGCGACCCCGGCGGATATCGATCTGGCCGTCACCACCGGTCTCGGCTATCCGGTCGGCCCGCTGGCCTGGGGCGACCGGATCGGCGCGGCCCGGATGCTGGAGCTGCACCGGGCCCTGTACGCGACGACCGGCGACCCGCGCCACCGCCCGACCCGCTGGGTCACCGAACGCGCCGCACTGGGACTGGCCCTGACGGACCCGGGCACATCCCCGGCGCAGTGCGTCGCGGACGTGCGTGACGGGGCGGATGCGGCCGACGCGGTGTGACGACGGGGTGTACCGGCCCCGCGCGACGACGCGGCGGACCCGTGTCGTCCCTCTTCGCCCCCTCGTGCCTCCGGCCGGTCCTCCGGTCCGGAGCCGGCCGCACTCGAAATCCCTGCCACGCGTCCGGCATCGTCCGAGGTGGGCGGGGACATGACCGATTCGTACAAGACTGCCGGCGGCCGCCCGGCCTACGGTCGGATCATGACTCCACGACTCGACGCGATCGGCATCACCACCGCGGATCTGCCCGCATCGCTCGCCTTCTACCGCCGGCTCGGCCTCGACATCCCCGCCGGCGCGGAATCCTCACCCCATGTCGAAGTGACGCTCCCGGGCGGACAGCGCCTGTTGTGGGACACCGAGGACGTCGTCCGCTCCTTCGACCCCGAGTGGTCGGGGCCGAAGGGCGGTGAGCGCCTCGGGCTCGCTTTCCTCTGCGACAGCCCGGCGGAGGTCGACGCGGTCTACGCGGAGCTGACCGCCGCCGGCCACCGGGGGCACCTGAAGCCGTGGGACGCCGTGTGGGGGCAGCGGTACGCGGTGGTGCTGGATCCGGACGGCTGCGCGGTGTCGCTGTTCGCCGCCGCCGGCTGAGCCTTGATGCACCGATCTGATGTCCGCGGGTAACTTCCGGGATGCGAGCCCGCGCTGCTCACCGGCGTACAGGTCCCTAGGGTCTGTCGAGTCCGAACCGGCTTGCAGCATCATGTGGACGTGATCACCATTCATCTGAAGTACGAGATCGACGCCGACAAGCTCGCGGATTTCGAGGAGTACGGCCGCCGCTGGGTCGGGCTCGTCAACCGGTTCGGCGGGACGCACCACGGCTACTTCCTGCCGAGCGAGGGCGACAGCGACATCGCCTACGCCCTCTTCTCCTTTCCCAGTCTCGCCGCGTACGAGCAGTACCGCACGGACAGCATGACCGACCCGGAGTGCCAGGATGCTTTCGAACTGGCTCGTATCACCCGCTGCATCAAGCGCTATGAGCGCCGCTTCCTGCGGCCGCTCGACGTCATGTCCTAGACCAGGGCTGGGCTTGAACGGCTGCCCCGAACGCCAGGACATGGCGTGAAATTCTTCAACCGCGTTGCGAACTCGGTGGTCTCTCCAGCGCCGTCGGCATGAGCCGAGGGGACACGGCTCTACGGCCGCCGGGCGTTCGTCTGCGGCAAGCCTGCCGCCAGGCCGACACGCCCGGTCTCAATGTCCCCCAAGGTCGTGAGGCCTGTCGGGCGCGGCGAAGTACCCGGTCAAGGTGGTGCCGGCCAGTTCGCGCATCTCCCGGGCGAGATGCGCCTGGTCGGCGCAGCCCGCCGCCAGCGCGGACTCGGCGTACGGCATTCCGGACCGTACGAGAGCCAGCGCCCGCTGCAGCCGCAGGATCCGGGCGAGCGTCTTGGGGCCGTATCCGAAGGCCGCCAGCGAACGGCGGTGCAGCTGGCGTGCGCCGAGGCCGACCGCTCGGGCCGTGTCCGCGACGGACCGGCCGCTGTCCAGCTGCGCGGCGACGTACCGCATCACCGGGTCGGGCGGCGCGGTACCGGCCGCCCTGCGCAGGGCGATCTCCTCCAGGGCCGCGGCCGGGTCGACGGCTCCGGCGACCCGCTCGGTGAGTTCCCGGACCTGCGCGTCCGGCCACAGCCCGGCCAGCGCGATCCGGCGGTCGCGCAGTTCGTGCGCGGGCACGCCGAGCAGGGCGGGCGCCGTGCCGGGGGCGAAGCGAATGCCCGCAAAACTGCCGCCGTCGCTCACGGACGCGGGTTCCGCGTGGGTGTCCGGGCCCGCGACGAGCAGCCGGCCGCCGATCCAGAGGAGGTCCATGCAGCCGTCGGGCAGCACCGGATGGACCGACCCCCTCGGCACGGTCAGGGTCCACACCTTCGCGCCGTCCATCCGCGACGCGCGCTCTTCGTACCTGTCGCCCATGGCATTAGTCTCGTCGACGGACGGAATCGGGCGGAATCGGTGTCCCGGGGCGGCCATGGCGGCACTGACGGAGTTCACCACCGGCAGCGGCGCGACGGTGACGGTGACGGTGGAGAGTCAGGGCCTGTTGCGAAGTGGGTCGTCTGTCAGACCTGCCTGGGATGCTCCGCGCATGGAGATGACAGTGCAGCTGACGATCGACTGCTCCGATCCGCAGACAATGGTGGCTTTCTGGGCCGAGGCCCTGGGCTACGTGCCTGAGCCTCCGCCGGGCGGGCACGCCACGTGGCGTGCTTACTGGGCGGCGGCGGGGGTGCCCGAGGCAGAATTGCCGGCCGGTGCCGGGGATATTCCGGAGTCGATCATCGATCCCGCGGGACGTGGGCCGAGGGTGTGGTTCCAGCAGGTTCCGGAGCCGAAGGTCGCCAAGAACCGGTGGCACTTCGACCTGAAGGCCGGTGGGGACCGTGACGTCCCGCTGGACGTCCGCACACAGCGGGTCAAGGTTACGGTGGAACGGCTGGTCAAAGCCGGTGCCACCGTGCTGCGGATCAAGGACGAGCCGGACATGGGACGCTACGCCGCCGCCATGCAGGACCCCGAGGGCAACGAATTCGACGTCGTCTGAGGATCGTTGTGACGGTGCTGGTCACAGCCACTCGTTCACGGCTGCGACCAGCACCGTCGCCTCGTAGCGGACGGAGAGCCTCTCGTACCTCCGTGGCCACCGCCCGGTGTCCTTGGATCGCGAAGAGCGCGGTGGAGGGCCATCTGACGGCCGTTCCCAGCGGGCGCGCCCGGCGGCCGTTCTCACTCGCCGGGCTGGTACGGCTTGTCCGTCTCCTTCTCGCGGCTCGGCTGCAGCCTGGACTTCACGTCGTCGGGCGGCAGGAACCGGGACCACCGCTCCGGGAACTCGGACGGCATATAGGGGCTGTCCCTCTCGCCCCCGTACTCCCCCTCGTCGTCGTCCAGGCCGTCGTCCCAGCTCTCCGCCTGGGTGCGGGCCACGAACTCCGCCGCCTGGACCGCGCGCGCCCGGTCGTTGGCCGCACGTGCCGCGGCCGTCGCCACCGAGGGCCACACGCGGTCGATGGCCGCGTTGACGGCGGCGCCCACCAGCACCGCGAACGCCGAGATGCCGATCCACAGCAGTACGGCGATCGGCGCGGCCAGGGAGCCGTAGATCGTCGGCCCCTCGACCGTACTGGTGAGGTAGATCCGCAGCAGGAAGCTGCCCAGCACCCAGATCGCGAGGGCCATCAGCGCGCCCGGTGTGTCCTCGATCCAGGGTGAGCGGACGGGCACGGACACGTGGTAGAGCGTCGTCAGGAAGGCGATGGACAGCAGTATCACCAGCGGCCAGTACAGGACGCTTATCAGCTCGGTGCCCCAGGGGATGAACTCCACGACGCGGTCGGGGCCGACCACCAGGAGCGGCAGCACGACCGCGCCCAGCAGCAGCGCCACCACGTACAGCAGGAAGGCGAGCATCCGGGTCTTGACGATGCCGCGCTGGCCGTCGAGCCCGTACATCACGGTGATGGTGTCGATGAAGACGTTGACCGCGCGGGAGCCGGACCAGAGCGCGATCGCGAAACCGATCGAGATGACATCGGGCCGGGCCCCGGTGGTGACGTCCTCCAGGAGCGGCTTGGCGAAGTCGTTGACGCCCCGCTGGGAGAGCACGGTCTGCGCCGCACCGAGGATGTTGTGCTCGATGGAGGCGACCGTGGTGGTGCTGGTCCACTCGTCGACGTAGCCGAGCAGGCCGATCAGTCCCAGCAACAGTGGCGGCAGGGACAGCAGGGTGAAGAACGCCGCCTCGGCCGCGAGTCCCAGGATGCGGTACTCCATGCACGAGTTGACGGTGTCCTTGAGCAATTGCCAGACCATCTGCCGCTTGGAGACGTTGCGGTAGAGGACTCGGGCCCGGTGGAGACGGCCCGGCGGCCGCTCGGGTGTTTCATTTGCTGCCTGCACGTCCTTACCGTAGCGGCATGGCAGCCACCACCCACACAGTGTCCAACCAGACCCCTCCCCTGCACGGCTACGACGTCTTCTCCGCGGACCGGGCGCTCACCGAAGCCGTGGACCGGCACCTTCCGCCGGAGCTGCTCGACGAGGCGCGGGGCGGGCTCGTCGAGCTCGGCCGGGCCGCCGGCTCCGCGCAGGCGCAGCGGTGGGGTACCCAGGCGAACGAGAATCCGCCCAGGCTGCACACCCATGACCGGTACGGGCACCGGATCGACGAGGTGGAGTTCCATCCGGCCTGGCACCGGCTGCTCGGCCATGCCGTCGGCGCCGGTCTGACCGACGCCTGGGACCGGCCGGGCGGGCATGTGCGCCGGGCGGCCGGTTTCCTGGTCTGGACGCAGGCGGAGGCGGGCCACGGCTGCCCGCTCTCGATGACCCATGCGGCGGTGCCCGCGCTGCGCACCGATCCGGCGACGGCAGCCGAGTGGGAGCCGCTGCTGACCTCGCACGTGTACCAGGAGGGGCTGCGGCCCGCCGGGGACAAGGCCGGGGTGCTCCTCGGGATGGGCATGACGGAGAAGCAGGGCGGCACGGACGTGCGGTCCAACACGACGCGCGCCGAACCCCTCGCCGGCGAGGGCGAGTACCTGCTCACCGGGCACAAGTGGTTCTGCTCGGCGCCGATGTCCGACGGATTCCTGGTACTGGCCCAGGCCCCCGCCGGTCTGACGTGTTTCCTGCTGCCCCGGGTGCTGCCGGACGGCGCCCGCAACGCCTTCGCGATCCAGCGGCTCAAGGACAAGCTGGGCAACCGGTCCAACGCCTCGGCCGAGGTCGAGTTCGACGGTACGTGGGCGCGCCGGGTCGGTGAGGAGGGGCGCGGGGTGCGCACGATCATCGAGATGGTGGCGGCGACCCGGCTGGACTGCGTGATCGGTTCGGCCGCGCTGATGCGGCAGGCGGTGGCGCAGGCGGTCCACCACGCCACGTACCGCAGCGCGTTCGGCGGGGTGCTGGTCGACAAGCCGCTGATGCGCAATGTGCTGGCCGATCTGGCGCTGGAGTCGGAGGCGGCGACGGTGCTGGCGATGCGGCTGGCGGCCGCGTACGACGCCGGGACCGGGAGCGAGCTGGCCTTTCTGCGGATCGCGGTGCCGACGGCCAAGTACTGGGTGACGAAGCGGTGCACGCCGATGGTGGGCGAGGCGCTCGAATGCCTGGGCGGCAACGGCTACGTCGAGGAGTCGGGGATGCCCCGGCTGCTGCGCGAGGCGCCGCTCAACTCGATCTGGGAGGGCTCGGGGAACGTCCAGGCGCTGGATGTGCTGCGGGCGCTCCAGCGCGAGCCGATGGCGCTGAACGCGTTCCTCTCGGAGGTCGGCCGGGCGCGCGGTGCCGATCACCGGCTGGACCGGGCGATCAAGGATCTGCTGACCGAGCTCGCGGATCTGCAGGGGATCGAGGCGCGGGCCCGGCGGCTGGTGGAGCGGATGGCTCTGGTGCTGCAGGGCTCGCTGCTGGTGCGCTGGGCGCCGCCGGAGGTCGCCGACGCGTTCTGCGCGTCACGGCTGGGCGGGGACTGGGGCTCGGCGTTCGGGACGCTGCCGCACACCCTGGATCTGGCGTCGGTCGTGGAACGGGCGCGGCCCGTGGAGCGTTGACCGGACGGGGCCGGCAGGCCGGACGGGCCGTCGGGGCAGCAACAGAGGGTGGTGCTGCGCCGACACGGCACCACCCCCCATGCTGTACACACCGGGCTGCGAGGCCGAGGCCGCGCTGTCCGGTGTACCGCCACTCTTGTACGGACCGGGGACCGTCGCCAGAGTTGCAGAGGGTTGCAACCATTGTGTCGAGTTGTGGCATCCGGCCCCCGGCAGCGGCAGGATGGGGCCCCGCGGCCTTGACACGGGAAACAAGAGGCTCCAGGGGGGATCCGGCATGGAGGCAAGTCCTGTCGATGTGATGCGGCTGGCTGTCCGGGAGGCGGACCGGGCCACGCGCCTCGTCCACCGGGCCCGCGAGGCCCGGCTGGCGGGCGAGCGCATGCCGGTCGCGCCGCGTGCCGAGATCGAGGCCTCGTGGAACCGGGTGCTGCGCAACGGGGTCGATCCGGAGAAGTCCACCCACAGCGTCCTGCTGGAGCCGGACGAGATCGAGCACCGGCGCCGGAACTCCACGCTGGGTGAGGTGATGCCGCTGCTCGGCGACGCCCTGGCGGCCATCGCGGACGCCTCGCAGCAGATCATGGTGGTCACCGACGTGGAGGGCCGGGTGCTGTGGCGCCAGGGCAACACGGGAGTGCTGCGCCGGGCCGACGACATCTGTCTGGCCGAGGGCGCCGCCTGGTCGGAGGAGAGCACCGGCACCAACGCGATCGGCACGGCGATCGCCGCGCGCGCCCCGGTGCAGGTCCACTCGGCGGAGCACTTCGTGCGCAGTCTGCACGGGTGGACGTGTGCGGCGGCCCCGGTGCGCGATCCGCGGGACGGCCGGCTGATGGGGATCGTCGACATCAGCGGGCCCGCGTCCACCTTCCATCCGACGACGCTCGCCCTGGTCGGTTCGGTGGCCCGGCTGGCCGAGAGCGAGATCAGGACCCGGCATCTGGAGTCGATCGACCGGCTGCGCTCGGTGGCGGCGCCGATGCTGTGCCGGCTGGGCGGCCGGGCGATGGCCGTGGACGCCCACGGCTGGCTGGCGGCGGTCACCGGGATACCGCCGGTGGACCGGCTGCCGCTGCCGAAGTCCCTGCAGCCGGGCCGGGTGTGGCTGCCCTCGCTCGGGATGTGCCGGGTGGAGCCGCTGCCGGGCGGCTGGCTGGTGCAGGTGGCGGACGGCGCGGTGGACAACCCGCCGCGCCGGGTGGTGCTCGATCTGAGCCGGCCGCGCGGCCTCGCGGTGAATGTGGTGAGCCCGGTGGGCACCTGGACGCAACGGCTCTCCCCGCGCCACGCCGAGCTGCTGTTCGCGCTGGCGCTGCGCCGCGAGGGGCGTACCGCGTCCGAGCTGGCGCAGGACATCTTCGGCGATCCGACCAGGACGGTGACGGTGCGGGCCGAGATCTCCCGGCTGCGGCGCCATCTCGCGGAGGTGCTGGCGCACCGCCCGTACCGCTTCGGCGACGGGGTCGAGGTGGAGGTGATCGGCCCGGAGCACCCGGGCGATCTGCTGCCGCACTCGAAGGCCCCGGTGGTGACGGCGGCGCGCAGCGCCCGTTGAACGGTGTTCTCGCAGGTCCTGGGCGTCCGTCTGCCCAGGCCGGCTTGGGCCGGGGCCGCGGGACATGGTTTTCTGGCAGTCATGAGCAACCCCGCGCGCCCCGCCGAACCGACCGCCGAGGTGACCATCTGGTCCCTGGAGCAGACCTCCCCCGATGATCTGCGTCCCTCCGCCGCGCCGGAGGGGGACATCCGGATCGTCCGGTCCGGGATACCGCTGCCGGAGTTCAGCCGCTTCCTCTACACGGCGGTCGGCGGCGACATCCGGTGGACGGACCGGCTGACGATGACGTACGCGCAGTGGCAGGAGGCGCTGGACCGGCCCGGTGCGGAGACCTGGGTGGCGTACGCGGACGGGACGCCGGCCGGGTACATCGAGCTGGACCCGCAGGACGACGGCGTGGTCGAGATCATGTACTTCGGCCTCATCCCGGCGTTCCGGGGGCGCCGGATCGGCGGCCATCTGCTCTCGTACGGGGCGGCCCGCGCCTGGGATCTGGCGGAGCGGTGGCCGCAGCGGCCGGCGACGAAGCGGGTGTGGCTGCACACCTGCTCCAAGGACGGGCCGCATGCCATGGACAACTATCTGCGCCGCGGCTTCCGGCTCTTCGACACCAGGACCGAACTGGAGCCCGAGGTCGCCACCCCGGGTCCGTGGCCGGGTTCCGGCCGGGAGCTGCTCCCGTAACCCGACGTCCGTAAGAAATGCACCCGTTGTCCGGATATCCGGGTGGCCCGGCGCCCGTCACTTCAGTGACGGGCGCCACATTGTCTCACCTGTCAGGACAGTCCCGTCCACATCATGGATAGTGGTGGACTGGTCCGAGATTCGCGTGACACGCTTCCGTCATGTCTGGAACTGGAATTGCCTTGGTGAGTCGACGCCACGTCGACCTCGGCCGCATGTCCAGCGCCATCTGTCCGGCGAGCTGAGAGTCTCCAGCACCGCCGCGATCCCCTTTCTCTGCAAACCCTGCGCACCGCCGCGCCCAGACGCGAGTGTGCAGTTCAGAGCCGCCCTCCTGCAGTCCCGAAGGACGTACTGTCATGGCCGCTACCCCGGAACAGCCTGCGCCCGCGACCCCCCGCCGCAAGGCAGGACGCCACCGTGGCGAAGGTCAGTGGGCCCTGGGGCACCACACCCCCCTCAACGGCAATGAGCAGTTCAAGAAGGACGACGACAGTCTCAATGTGCGGACACGCATTGAGACGATCTACTCCAAGCGCGGGTTCGACTCGATCGACCCCAACGACCTTCGCGGGCGGATGCGCTGGTGGGGCCTGTACACGCAGCGCAAGCCCGGGATCGACGGCGGCAAGACCGCGATCCTGGAGCCGGAGGAGCTGGACGACCGGTACTTCATGCTCCGGGTCCGCATCGACGGCGGCCGGCTGACGGTGGCGCAGTTGCGGGCCATCGGTGAGGTCTCGCAGGATTACGCGCGGGGCACCGCCGATGTCACCGACCGGCAGAACATCCAGCTGCACTGGATCCGCATCGAGGACGTCCCGGCCATCTGGCAGAAGCTGGAGGCAGTCGGCCTGTCCACGACGGAGGCCTGCGGCGACTGCCCGCGCGTGATCATCGGCTCCCCGGTGGCGGGGATCGCCGCCGACGAGATCATCGACGGGACCCCGGCGGTCGACGAGGTCCACGACCGCTACATCGGCAGCAAGGAATTCTCCAACCTGCCGCGCAAGTTCAAGACCGCGATCTCCGGCTCGCCCGTGCAGGACGTGGTCCACGAGATCAACGACATCGCCTTCGTCGGCGTCGTTCACCCCGAGCACGGCCCCGGCTTCGACCTCTGGGTCGGCGGCGGTCTCTCCACCAATCCGCGGCTGGCCGAACGCCTGGGCGCCTGGGTGCCGTTGGACGAGGTCGCCGATGTCTGGGCCGGAGTCGTCGGGATCTTCCGTGACTACGGCTACCGGCGACTGCGCACCCGCGCCCGGCTGAAGTTCCTGATGGCCGACTGGGGTCCCGTCAAATTCCGTCAGGTGCTGGAGGACGAGTACCTCAAGCGGCCACTGCTCGACGGCCCCGCCCCCGAGCAGCCCAGCAGCCGGTGGCGCGACCACGTGGGCGTCCACCAGCAGCAGGACGGCCGCTTCTACGTCGGGTTCGCGCCCCGGGTCGGCCGGGTCGACGGCCCCACCCTGACCAGGATCGCCGATCTGGCCGCCGCGCACGGCTCGGACCGGCTGCGCACCACCGTCGAGCAGAAGATGCTGATCCTCGACGTGGAACCGGACCGGATCGAGTCGCTGTCCGCCGGACTGGAGGAGCTCGGCTTCCAGGTGAAGCCGTCCCCGTTCCGCCGCGGCACAATGGCCTGCACCGGCATCGAGTTCTGCAAGCTGGCGATCGTCGAAACCAAGGCGCGCGGCGCCTCGCTCATCGACGAACTGGAGCGCCGCCTGCCGGAGTTCGAAGAGCCGCTCACCATCAACATCAACGGCTGCCCCAACGCCTGTGCCCGCATCCAGACCGCTGACATCGGCCTCAAGGGCCAGCTCATGCTGGACGGCGAGGGCAACCAGGTGGAGGGCTACCAGGTGCACCTGG
>NZ_JAFMPZ010000177.1 GCF_017353455.1 Streptomyces laculatispora | reverse complement strand
CCGGAGGGCAACGAGTTCTGCGTGGAGTGCAGTGCGCGTGAGCGGGCGCTGCTGACCGGGGCGCGGCTGCCGGTCACGGCGGACGATGTGACGTCTGCGGTGCGGCTGGCCGTGGCCGCGCTCAAGGAGGCCCCTGCGGCCGACTGGCACACCCCGGCGGGGACGCTCACCTGGACCTGCTGGGAGACCGTGGAGCATCTGAGCGACGACCTCTTCGCGTACGCGGGCCAACTGGGCCCGCAGTCGCCGCCGTTGGACCGGGACGTGCCGTTCCACTGGGCCGTGCGCCGCGAGGGCGGACCGGCCAACGCGATCTTCGCCGACCCGGCGGCCGGTACGCCGGGCCTCTTGCAGGCACTGGAGGCCACCGGGTCCATGCTGGCGGCGATGGTCCGCTCGACGGCCCCGGAGGTCCGCGCCCACCACAGCTACGGGATCTCCGACGCGGAGGGATTCGCCGCGATGGGCATCGTGGAGACCCTGGTGCACACCCATGACCTCGCGGCGGGGCTCGGCGTCGGCTGGACGCCGCCCGCCGACCTCTGCGACCGGGTGCTGGCCCGGCTCTTCCCGGACGCCCCGGACGACAGTGACCGGTGGACCGTACTGCTGTGGTCCACCGGCCGCGCGGATCTGCCGGGCCGTGAGCGGGTCACCTCGTGGAAGTGGCACGGGGCACCGCTGGAGGAGAACCCGCAGCCGTAGCCGTGGCCCCGGACCGCTACCGGTGGGAGAACCAGTTCGCCGCCCTCGCCTCCCGGCCGGCGCTGACGACGATCCGTCACCGGTCAGCCGGCCGCGGCGGTCGGCCGCCGTTCGGTCCTCACGCGCCCAGCGCCGGGTAGTCCGTGTAGCCGCGGTGGTCGCCCCCGTAGAAGGTCGCCCGGTCCGCGGCGTTGTAGGGGCCGCCGGCCCGCAGCCGCTCCGGCAGGTCCGGGTTGGCCAGGAACAGTGCTCCGTACGAGATGACCGACGCCACGCCCTCCTCGATCAGGGCCAGCGCCTCGGGTCCGGTCGGACCCTCGCTCGCCGGGTTGAGGACGAGCGTGCCGTTGAACTCCTTGCTCAGTGTCCCGGTCAGCGCGCGGTCGTCGGCCTTGCCCTCGACGATGTGCAGATAGGCGAGCCCGAGCGGTTCGACGGCCTGCACCAGCGCCCGGTACGTGGCCTCCGGCGCGGGCTCGTCGATGTCGTTGAACGGGTTTCCGGGCGAGATCCGGATCGCGGTGCGCGCGGCTCCGATCTCGGCGGCGACGGCGCGCACCGTCTCGGCCGCGAACCGGATGCGGCCCTCCACGGAGCCGCCCCAGGCGTCGGTGCGCAGATTGGAGTTGGGCGCGAGGAACTGGTGGATCAGGTAGCCGTTGGCACCATGCAGCTCCACGCCGTCGAACCCGGCGTCCACCGCGTTGCGCGCGGCGGTCACGAAGTCGGCGATGGTGGCCCGGATCTCGGTGCCGGTCAGCTCGCGCGGGGTGACGAAGTCCTTCGGGCCCTCGTGGGTGAAGACCTGCCCCGACGCCGCGACCGGGGAGGCGCCGACCGGGGTGAGCCCGTCGGGCAGCAGGACCGGGTGGCCGATGCGGCCGGCGTGCAGGAGCTGCGCGAAGATCGTGCCGCCCTTGTCGTGCACGGCGTCGGTGACCCTGCGCCAGCCGGCGACCTGTCCGTCGCTGTGCAGCCCGGGTGTGCCGGGGTAGCCCTGTCCGACGGCCGAGGGCTGGACGCCCTCGGTGACGACGAGCCCGGCCGAGGCACGCTGGGCGTAGTACTCGGCGGTCAGCTCCGTCGGTATACCGCCCTCGCCCGCCCGGCTGCGGGTCATCGGTGCCAGGGCGATGCGGTTGGCGAGCTGTGCGCCGGCCAGGTCCAGCGGATCGAATGCGGTGGTCATGGAGAGCCTCCGAAGATTTACATGGTCGGCCAAGTATCTGCGACGCGTGCCACTGTAGCGCATTACTTGGCCGACCAAGGTAAAGTCGTGGGGAAGCCCCGGTACCCGCGGCGCGACCGCCGCGGGGGCCCGCCGCACACCATCCCGAGGAGTCCCGATGACGTCCGACCCCGCCTGTACCGAGCTGCCGAGCGCCGCCCGGGGCGGCCCGGTCAGCCATGCCGTGTCGCGCCTCGCGCGGCTCCACCGGATCGCGGCGGGCAAGCTGCTCAAGAGCGCGGGCCTCTACCCCGGCCAGGAATTCCTGATGATGTACCTCTGGGACGCGGGCGCGGTGCGCCAGTCGGAGGTGATCAAGGCCGTCGATCTCGATCCGTCCACGGTCACCAAGATGCTCCAGCGCCTGGAGCAGTCCGGACACGTCCGCCGCAGCCCCGACCCGGCCGACCGCCGGGCCGTCCTGGTCGAGGCCACCGACAACAGCTGCGCCCTGCTCTCCGACGTGGAGCGGGCCTGGACGAATCTGGAGGAGCACACCCTCGCGGGCCTGGACAGGGGCGAGCGCGAGGAGCTGGCCCGGCTGCTGGCCAAGGTCGAGGGGAACCTCTGCCGGGAGGCGGCTGACTGCCCGGAGAACGGCTGACCGCACTCGCGGGCGCCGGAGAGCCCGCGAGAGTCAGGGAGTCAGGGAGTCAGCCGGACAGTACGTCCAGTGCGCGGTCCACGTCGGCCTCGGTGTTGTACAGGTGGAAGGCGGCCCGCAGATTGCCGGCCCGGTTGGAGACCATCACCCCGGCCCGCTCCAGTTCCGCCGCGCGGTCCCCGAGTCCGGGCACCGCGACCACGGCCGTCTCCCCCGGCACCGCCACACGCCCCAGCCCGGCCAGACCGGACCGGAAGCGGGCCGCCAGCCCGGTGGCGTGGTCGTGAACGGCATCGATGCCGATCTCGTTCAGCAGCGCGAGGGAGTGCTCGGCACCGTGGTACGAGAGGAACGCGGGCGGCTCGTCGTAGCGGCGGGCGTCGGGCGCGAGCTCGGCGACCGGCCCGTAGGTGCTGCCCCACCGGTCCTCGGCACTGACCCACCCGGCGAAGACCGGCCGCAGGGACTGCTGCGCCTCCTCGGTGACGGTGAGGAACGACGCGCCGCGCGGGCAGAGCAGGAACTTGTAGCCGCCCGCGACCGTGTAGTCGTACGCCCCGGCATCGAGCGGCAGCCAGCCCGCGGACTGAGTGGCGTCCAGGAGCGTACGGGCCCCGTGGGCGGCGGCCGCGGCCCGCACCGCAGCCAGGTCCGCGAGCCGGCCGTCGGCCGACTGCACGGCGGAGAAGGCGACGAGCGCGGTCCCGGGGCGCACCGAGTCGGCCAGCTCCGCCAGCGGGACGTACCGCATCCGCAGATCCTCGCGGACCGCGAACGGGGTGACGACCGAGCTGAACTCCCCCTCGGGCGCCAGCACTTCGGCCCCGGCCGGGAGCGAGCAGGCGATCAGCCCGACATGGACGGCGACCGAGCTGCCGACCGCGACCCGGCCGGCCCCCACACCGGCGAGGCGCGCGAAGCCCTCCCTGGCCCTGTCCGCCGCCTCGAAGTCACCGGCACCGTCCCGGCGGCCCGTGGCGTTCTCCTCGGCGAGGGCCTTCACCGCGTCGACGGTCCGGCGGGGCAGCAGCCCGCAGCTCGAGGTGTTGAGATAAGCGGTCTCCGGCGCGAACTCGGCGTCGACCGCACGGCTGAGCGAAGAGATCATCATGCGCCCAGCCTGAAGCCCCCTTAACTCATAGTCAATCGCGCATAGTTAAGGGGTATCTCCAAGCAATGCTTATGCGTGCAGGCGACCGGAGGTCAGCCGTTGCCGCCTGCCGACGGAACCTCGCACGCGCCGTCGGTGTCGCACGCCGCGGCGTCCCCGCCGATCGCGGTCAGCGGGCGGTCCTGCCACGCCTGCTCCAGGGCCTGGGCGAAGACCTCGGCGGGCTGGCCGCCGGAGATCCCGTACCGCCGGTCCAGCACGAAGAACGGCACTCCGTTGGCACCCAGCTCGGACGCCTCCCGCTCGTCGGCCCGCACCTCGGCCGCGTACGCCTGCGAGTCGGCGAGCACCGCGCGCGCCTCGTCGGCGTCCAGACCGGCCTCGACGGCCAGCTCGACCAGTACGTCACCGTCGAAGACGGACCGCTCCTCGGCGAAGTTCGCCCGGTAGGCGAGGTCCAGCAGCTTGTCCTGACGGCCGCGGGCCTTGGCCAGGTGCAGCAGCCGGTGGATGTCGAAGGTGCTGCCGTGGTCGCGCCCCTCGGCGCGGTAGCCGAGCCCTTCGGCGTGCGCGTTGGCCGCGACGTTCGCCTCCATGGAGCGCGCCTCCTCGGGGGCACGCCCGTACTTCTGCGCCAGCATGTCGATGACCTGCACGGTGTCGCCCTTGGCACGCCCCGGGTCGAGCTCGAAGGAGCGGTGCACCACCTCGACCTCGTCGCGGTGGGCGAACCCCGCCAGGCCCTTCTCGAAACGGGCCTTGCCGATGTAGCACCACGGGCAGGCGATGTCGCTCCAGATCTCGACGCGCATGACTCTTCTTCTCTCCAGGCTCTCGGGGCGGCCGCTCACGCAGCACGGAGGGACCCTCCGCTCCCTGGGGAACGCTTGTCCGGGCCCTGGTCATTCCCCGGGTCTCTCCTCCTCGCACCGGGAGGCCCGCACCCGGAAGGCCCGGCTGCGGGAAGGTCCGGCTACAGGTAGGTCCGGTTCATCGGACGGGGAAGCGGTTCCAGCGCACCGGCGTCACGGAGGCGCACATAGGCGTCCACGACGGCCTCGATGTCCCCGGGCGGTGCGATGTCGAGGAGCACGCCCTCTCCGGCCGGTTCCTCGCGGGCCACGCCCACCCCGTCGGGGACCAGGGCCGCACGCCCCGGGGAGAGGTAGCCGAGCCGGCCGACGCACAGCTGGGAAAGCGTGTAGTCATAGCCCGCGTCGTCCTCCAGGGCGTCGAGCAGGTCGTCGTCGGTCACATCGCCGATGTCCGGCTGCCAGACGTCCGCGATCAGTGCGAGAAGCGCGGCTTCCGGGACCTCGGCGCCGTCCGGCGAGAGCACCGTCAGCACGACCGCCTGGGTCACGTACTCCGATTCGCCGCCGCCCCGTCCGGAGATTTCGATCTCCCAGCCCGGCCCGCCCCTGCTCGTGAGGCTCAGGCCGGCCCCGTCCGAGGTCTGCGGGGAGTCGTGATCGGCCTGCAGCGCGGCTCCCAGTTCCGCCTCATCGGGCCGCAGTTGCGTGGGACGGCCGGACCCGTGGTGCTCGGTCCAGGTCCACGGCTGCCCCGCCGGGGCGGAACCCGCCGCCGGGAGCAGTGCGGGAAGCGCGTCCAGCATGGTCTTCCAGCGACCCGCGAGCTCCGGGATCGACTCCTTCCGGGGTCCCCAGAAGCCCCGCACCACACGTCGCATGTCCTGCCTCCACCGTTGTGAGCCGTCGTAGGTCCCGCCCGCAACCGCACGTGCGGACCGGCGCGCCCAGGCTAAGGGATGTCCCGTGATCCCTGGCGGGCGCGCGACCACAGCTGCGACATCCCGCCGCATGGCCGCGACGCCCGCGTCCACCCAGTACGCGGAGGACTGCGGGCCGGACCTCAGTCGAAGGCCCCGGGCTTCCTGGTGCTCTTGGCCGGGTTCTGCTTGCTGTAGACGACCTTGATCGGAAGTCCCTTGTCACGGAACGCCTTCCGGGCCGCCTTGGCGACGTCCGGGTCGGAGAAGTGCCATTCGACCGCACGCCCGCCGGAGGCGCTCACCTGCTCCGCCGCCTCCTTGATGAACTTCTCCCGGCCGGAGTCGGTGAGCGTTCCGCTGTCCCCCTTCTTCAGATAGCTCTTGTAGCCGTTCTTCGCCTCCAGGAAGGTCTGCCGGCCGGAGTCCCAGCCGTCGTACTCCACCGGCGGCTTGCCCTCCTTGGGGTTGGCGACGATGTACTCGTTGCCGCGCTTGGTGCCGGTGATCTGTTCCTGGTACCGCAGCCAGGACTCGTTCTTCCAGTTGGGCTTGGGGTTGCGGTCGCGGCTCCCCCAGTACCCGTCGCCGGCGTCGGCGGAGCCGAGCTCCCGGTCCTTCAGGTCCTTGGCCCAGTCCGGGGAGTTGTAGTTGCGCGGGTCGGAGGTGTCGTTGCGCTTGGCGTCCGGCCACGGCTTCTTCTTCTCCAGCGCCTTGGCGGCGCGGTCCTTCTCCTCGGCGCGCTTCTTGTCCGTCCAGGCCGCACGTTCCTGGTCGCGGGCCTCCTTGGCCTTGGCCTCGGCCTCCTTGTCGCAACCGCTGTCGGCGAGGACCACACGGTCCGGCGGGCCCGCGGCGAGCACTCCGGTCCCGGCCCCGGCGACACCGGAGCCCGCGTAGCGGGTCAGGGGGCCGAAAGCGATGGTGCAGCCGGTCTTGCGGGCCGAGTCCTCGGCCTTGTCCGCCGCGTCGTCGGCCTCCTTCGCCGCCTTGCGGGCGCCGTTGACATCTCCGGCCTCGGCGGCCTTGCGGGCCCTGCGCGACGCCTTGCCCGCGTCCTCGGCGGCCTCCGCCACATCGGCGGCGATCTTGCCGATCTTGCCGAGCCTGCTGGTCTTGCCGACGACCTTCGCGACGTCGTACCCGGGGATGAAGAGGGACCCGACGTTCCACACGACGTCCGTGACGGCCCGGGTCTTCTGCCCGTTGTTCCACCGTTCGCGCACGTCGTCGCCGACGAACATGTCGTCGCCGACCTTCACCACGGTGTTGAACGACGCCTTGCCGTAGTCCCACGCCGAGCCGAAGTAGTCGCCCTTGCTCCACTTGTTCCCGGCGTCCTTGGTGTCGTCCATCCACTGACTGCCGAGCTGCTTGCCGTAGTCGGCGATGCCGGACCACGTCGAGGGCTTGAAGAGGTCGACGACCCCGGTCACATCGCCCCAGACACCGTCCACGGCGACGCCCTTGACGACCTGCGTTCCGCGGTCCCAGGCGCAGCCGAAGAAGCCCCAGCCGCCGCAGTCCTCCTTCTTCTCCCCGCCGCCTTCGCCGGAGTCCCCCGCGTCGTCCTCGCCGGGTGCGGAAACGTCGTCGTACTCGGCCTCGGGCTCGGCGGCGGTCTCGGGATAGGTGTCCGTGCCGGGCCCGTCGGGACCGGCCGTACCACCCGATTCGCCACCACCCGATTCGCCACCACCGGAGTCGCCACCACCGGAGTCACTGCCGCCCGAGTCGCTGCCGCCGGAGGAGCCGGAGTCGGAGGAGCCGCCCGTCCCGCCGGTCGTCGTGCTGCCGTCGGTGGTTTCGCCGTTCGCACCGCCGCTGCTGCCGTCCGTGCCGCCGGTTCCGCTCGCCCCGCCCGTGCCGGTCGACCCGCCGGTGCCGCTGGACGCGCCGCCCCCGTCCGCGCCGCCGACGACCGTGGCGCCCGGGTCGGCGCCACCCGTATCCGCACCACCCGTATCCGTACCACCGGCATCCGCACCGCCCACGTCCGCGCCACCGGCCGAGTCACCCGCGTTCACCGAGTCGCTGCCGGTGCCCGCCGCCGGGCAGGACGTGCCCGTGAGCGAGCAGATCGCGGCCTGGATGCGGCCCGTGATCTGGCCGCCCACACCGCTCAGCAGCAGGGCACCGATGATGGCCACGACGACCATGACCAGTCCCAGGTACTCCAGGGAGGACTGTCCCCGGTCGCGACGCCACGTGATCATGTGGGCGAAGGAGAACTCCGGCTGGTTCTCCCGCTCCCGCTCCGGCATGCGGAACCAGGCACGGCTCTCCGCCCGGGTCAGGAACACCAGGATGAGCACCGGCAGGAACACCTGCGTGAAGCCGTGCACCGATCCGTCGACGGCATTGGCGGCGCCACCGAGGATCAACCACACCTGTACGGCGACCAGTCCGCCCCACACGCCCCTGCCGCCGGTCCACACGCGCCGCGACAGCAGCCACCCCACGACGCCCGGAACGGCCCCGTACAGCAGCAATCCGAGGACGACACCGTCCACCGCATCGGCGGCGAGCGCGGAGCCGAACAGGCCGACGGCTCCCAGCAGCGTCGCACCGAAGAGGACGTGCAGCAGCAACCGGGCCGCACCCATGGCGCGCGGCAGTGCCCGCCGCCCGGATCCGGGTGCCGGCCCGACGCCTCCGTACGCGGATATGCCACCAATCGCAGACATGCCCAGTTCCCCCAACTACGCAGCCCGTGCCCGGGATGACGACTTCCCCCTGGGACCCACCGTCATGGGCCCCAGGGCCCGGCTCCGGTCCCAATGGCGCCGGGACTCAGTGACGCCGGGGAGCCGGTCAGCGCGGCGGGTGCGGGGCGGCCGGAACCGCCAGGCGCAGCACCAGATGGGTGCCCGCGCGGGGGCGTGCCGGATCGGGGGCCCAGCCGTGGGCCACGTAGAACGACTGGGCGCGGGTGTTGTGGACGAACACCTCCAGGCGGGCTTCCAGCACCCCGTCCCGCTGCCAGGCCGCCACACACGCGGCGTGCAACCCGGTCCCGATGCCCTCGCGCCAGTGGGCCGGTGCCACATGGAGCTGGGTGAGGTGCGTGACGCCGTCGCGTACGGAGTGGGCCGCGATTCCCGCGAGGACGCCGTCCCGTTCGGCGCAGAGCACGGTGGCGTCGTCGCGGTCCATGGCGCGCGCCCAGCCGTCCCGGCTGCGGCCGACCTCCTCGGAGCCCGCGTACTCCTCCTCCGGGAGGTGGCCTCGGTAGTAGGTGGCGCGCGCCTCGGTGTGCAGGTGGACTATCGCGTCGAGATCGGCGGGCGTAGCAGTTCGGATCATGGTGAAGAGGACGCGCCGGGCCGTCCGGAGGTTGCGGCCGGGTCCACCCTCGGGCGTGCTCAACGCGGCGCCGCCCGGCCCGAGATGGCGGACCGTGCCCCCCCGGTGGGGCGGGGCCCGGTCCGCCGGCGATCGGGGATGGTGGTGATGGCGACCCCGGTGCTGCGGAAGACGTTGTTCTCCACCAGCATCTGCGCGCCCATCCGGGAGTGCACTGCCGTCGAGGCGCCCACGACGTAGTTGTCGTAGAAGTGACCGGTGCCGAAACGGAGGCTGGGGATACGGGAGTTGATGTTGTTGAAGTAGTTGTGGTGGTAGGTCACATGGAGATGGCCGGTGTCCTCGCTCGCGTTGCTGTCGCTGTGGCCGACCAGGCTGCCCTTGTAGTGGTCCTTGAAGGTGTTCCAGGAGACGGTGACCTGGTCGGAGGCGTGGGTGATGTCGAGCAGACCGTCGTAGTAGTCCTTGTCGTGGTCGCGGTCGGCGGAGAAGGTGTTGTGGTCGATCCACACCTTGGTGGACTTCTGCACGGTGATCCCGTCGGCGGGGGCCACCGGCTTGCTGATGTTGAGGTTGCGGATCACGATGTTCGTCGAGTTCTTCAGGCGCAGCCCGCCACCGGTGAACCCGGAGGACGAACCGACGCCCAGCACCGTGGTGTTGGAGCCGACGTCGACCTGGCCGCTCAGCGAGATGATCCCGCTGACCTTGACCGTCTTGGCGGCGGTGCCGGTGACGGCCGTCTTGAACGCGGCGAGGCTGGTGACGGTCACGGCGGAGGAGCTGCCGCCGCCGGTCGTGCCGGCCCCGTAGCCCACCGGGGCGGATTCGGCGGCCCCGGCGGAGCCCGGAAGCATGGCGACGGCGACGACGGCGACTGTTCCGGCGGCGAGGGCCGTGAGGCTGCGGCTCCGGGTGCGGAGGTGGGTGCGCATGATGTCCCTTCGGTACGACGACGTGCGGGGAGGGTGCTGTACTGAGCGGCTCGAACGCGGCTCGGTGCGTCCGTTTGGCGGCCGCTGTCCCTCTGTTGTCGTCGCCGGGGAGCCGGGGGTTGCCGGGTCGGGGACGTAATTTTTGCACTGCGAAGGGGAGTTGGTTCGGTCCGTGGTAGCGGCTCGACTCCCCGCAGGACGCGGAGCGCTCGTCCGCCGACGATACGGACTCTGTTCACCGGCATCTTGAGGGCCACCAGGACTCATAGCGACCGCGGTAGCACCAGGTGCTACCAGGTGGCATCATCACGGCGCTGCTGATCAGGCCTGCGCGGACAGCCTCGGGGTGAGCAGTTCCAGCGCTTCCTCCCAGCGGAAGCGGCCGGCCCCGCCGCCGGCCTTCGGTGAGTGGGGTTCGTACGAGCCGATCATGACGCCCATTGCGCGCAGCCGGTCCAGACTCAGCCGGTACGCGGGGTGCGCGGCCTGGGCCGAGTTCAGGTGCGGGAGGACGGCGGTGGGGATGCCCAGGCCGTACGCCTCGCACAGGATGCCCACGGCCAGGGTGTCGGAGATTCCGGCCGCCCACTTGTTGATGGTGTTGAACGTGGCCGGGGCCACCGCGATCGCGTCGGGGGGCGGGAGCGGTCGCGGGTCACCGGGTGCGCGCCAGGCCGAGCGGATCGGGTAGCCGGTCCGGGCCTCCACCGCCGCCGCGTCGATGAAGCCGAGGCCCTGCGGGGTGGCGACGACGCCCACGTCCCAGTTCGCCCGCTGGGCGGCCGTGATCAGCTCGGGGACGTCGCCGGCGATTCCGGCCGCGCACACGACGACGTACAGGAAGGGCTTCTTGGTCTGCGGGCCAGGCTGATCGCTCACGCGGGGCTCCCGGTCGACGGCTGAGGTGAAGCGGTTCCCGGCAGGGTACGACGGCGGTCGTGCGGGGAAGCCACCTGCCCTCTGCGCGGCGGCCGTCCGGGGGTGCGCCGCCGCCTGTGGTCGTGCCGCGTGGTGCAGGTCCGTCAGGACAGCACCACGCGGCACGGACGAGCCCGCGGCGGGGCTCGCGTCAGCTGCCGTCGCGGAGGTCGGCGAGGCCCGTCGGGCGGAACGCGATCCGGTCGAAGGAGGCCTCGCAGCCGTCACCCGTGGGTGACTGGACCAGGAAGCCGACGGACGCGGCGGCCGCCTGCTCCGGGGTGCCCAGGGCGAAGACGCGGACGAAGGTCCACTTCTCGCCGTCGGCGGAGGCGTGGCAGGCGAAGGCGTTGCCGGTACGGCTCAGCCGCAGCCAGTGGCTGTCGCCGTCCACGACGGAGGAGTTGACGTCGTCGGAGTGGCCACGGGTGACGACGGTGCAGATGGTGGGGCGGTCCGGGGAGAGCTCCAGGCAGATCTTGGCCCACTCGCGGTCGCCGACGTGGAGGTAGAGGACCCCCGCGTCGAAGGCGGCGGCGAAGCCGACCCGCACCCGGGCGATCAGCTGGAAGTCGCCCTCCGGGGCGGCGGCGCCGCCCGGCGGGACGAAGCGGTCCTGCCGGGCGCCCGCGCGGGCGGTCAGGGTGCCGTCCTGGTAGCTCCACCCGGCCGCGGGGCCGAACGGTTCGAGGCCGAAGGGGAGTTCGGGAATTCGAAGGGTCATGCGCGGCGTCCGTCCACCCGGCGCGGCAGGCCCTGCGGGTTGTCCTCGCGGAGCTCCGGCGGGAGCAGGGCCTCGGGGGTGGTCTGGTAGCTGACCGGGCGCAGCCAGCGCTCGATCGCGGTGGCGCCGACCGAGGTGGAGGTGGAGGTGGAGGCCGGGTAGGGGCCGCCGTGCTGCTGGGC
>NZ_JAFMPZ010000176.1 GCF_017353455.1 Streptomyces laculatispora | reverse complement strand
ACGCCGTCGACCAGGCCGAGGACCTGGCCAGGGACCTCGGCCTGGTCGACGGCGTCCCGGAGCTCGTCGGCCCCACCGTCAACATCCTGCCCAGGGGCCAGGGATTCGGCTTCGAGGGGCTGGGCGCCGAACTCCGCCCGGAGTGGCTCGGCCCGGTCAGCGACCTCGCCTTCGGATTCGCCGAGACCCGCGGCGGCCGGGGCATCGCCGTCCACCTCGACGCGGACGCGGACCGCTGCGACGAGGAGACCCTCCGCAACCACGAACGCCGCTTCCGCACCGTGCTGCGCGCCCTCACCGAGGACCCCGACCGGCCCGTGGGCCGCATCGAACTCACCTCCGGCGCCGAACGGGACCGGCTGCTGGGCGAGTTCGCCACCTCTCCGCGCGAAGTGGCCGAACTCTCCTGGCCCGCCGCCTTCGAAGCACAGGTGCGCCGCTCGCCCGAGGCCGTCGCGCTCGTGTGCGAGGACCGCGAACTCACCTACACCGGGCTCAACGCGGCCGCCAACCGGCTCGCCCGGCTCCTCACCTCCCGCGGCGTGCGCGCCGCCGACGTCGTCGCCGTGGCACTCCCGCGCTCCCCGGAACTCGTGGTGGCGCTGCTCGCCGTGATGAAGGCCGGCGCCGCCTACCTCCCGCTGGACGCCGACCACCCCCAGGACCGGACCGCCTACATGCTGTCCGACGCGGGGGCCACCACCGTGCTCACCGTGCGGGAACTCGCGGACCACCTCCCGGCGGCGGACGCCGCCCACCTGCTGCTCGACGATCCTGCCACCGCGGACGCCCTCGCCGCCCAGGACGACACCGACCCGGGCACCCCGGTCGCCCTGGACCAAGCCGCCTACGTCATCTACACCTCCGGCTCCACCGGCCGCCCCAAGGGCGTGATCGTCACCCACGACGGCGTCGGCAGCCTCATCGCCACGGCCACCGACCGGATCGGTGTCACCTCCGAGAGCCGCGTCGTGCAGTTCGCCTCCGTCGGCTTCGACGTGACGGTCTGGGACCTGATCATGTCGCTGTGCGCCGGCGGCCGGATCATCGTCGTTCCCGCCGGGCGGCGGGTCGCCGGACCCGCCCTCACCGACTACATCGCACACCACCGCGCCACCCACATGATCCTGCCCCCGTCGCTCGTCTCGGCGCTGCCGCAGGAATGCGAACTGCCCGAGAACGCCGTCCTCGTCGTCGGTACCGAAGCGGTACCGGGCGAGCTGATCGCCCGCTGGTCCGGCCGGCTCCAGGTCGTCGTCGCGTACGGACTGACCGAGGCGAGCGTCAACTCCACTCTGTGGAAATCCCGTTCCGGCCGGCCCGGCCCCACGCCCATCGGCCGGCCCGACCCCAACACCCGCACCTACGTCCTGGACGTGGCACTGCGTCCGGTCCCGGTGGGCGTCGAGGGCGAGCTGTACGTCGCCGGGCGCGGCCTGGCCCGCGGCTACCTGGGCCGGCCCGCCCTGACCTCGGAGCGCTTCGTCGCCGACCCGTACGGGGAGCCCGGCGCCCGGATGTACCGCACCGGCGACCGGGTCCGCTGGGCCGACGACGGCAACCTGGAGTTCCTGGGCAGGGCCGACGGCCAGATCAAGATCCGCGGTCACCGGATCGAACCGGGCGAGATCGAGAGCGCCTTCATGTCCGGCCCCGGGATCGCCCAGGCCGCCGTCCTGGTCCGTGACGACCACCGGGGCGTCAAGCGCCTCGTCGCCTACCTGGTCGGGGACGGCGACGCCACCGCCACCGAGGCGGCTGTCACCGCCGCACGGGCCCAGGTGGCCGGCGCCCTGCCGGACCACATGGTGCCGACCGCCGTCGTCGTCCTGGACGGCCCCCTCCCGCTCACCCCCAACGGCAAGCTCGACAGCCGCGCCCTGCCCGAGCCCCGGTGGACCGCGGTCAGCGGCACCGACGCGCCCACCGGCCCGGCCGAGACCGCGCTCGCCGCTCTCTTCGCCGAACTGCTCGCACTGCCCTTTGTGGGTGTCCGGAGCAGCTTCTTCGAGCTGGGCGGTGACAGCATCGTCGCGATCCAGCTGGTGAACCGCGCCCGCGACGCCGGACTCACCATCAGCCCGCGCGACGTGTTCCGGCTCCGCACCGTCGAGGCCCTGGCCCGCGCCGCCGGGACGGCGCCGGACCCGGCCGCGACCGCGGCGGACGGGCTGGAGGAGGACGCGCTGCCCGTCTCCCCGCTCCAGGAGGGCTTCTTCTTCCACGCCGCGTTCGACGCCGGCTCCGCGGACCACTACCTGGTCCAGGAACTCCTGGAACTCGACGGGTTCATCGACCCGGACCGGCTGCGCAGGGCCCTGCAACTGCTCCTGGACCGGCACCCTTTGCTGCGCGCATCGTTCCGCCAGCTCCCCGGCGGCGACGTCGTCCAGCGCCTCGCCGGCCACGTCACCCTGCCCTGGCGGGAGACCGACACCGCCGACACCACCCTCGACGACGTGCTCCGGGAGGACCGCGCGGAGCCCTTCGACCTGGCCCGGCCACCGCTGCTGCGCGCCACCCTGGTCCGGGACGGCCACCGGCACCGGCTGCTGCTCACCCTGCACCACATCGTCGCCGACGGCTGGTCGGTCTCCGTGCTGCTGCGCGAACTCACCGCCGCCTACCGGGGCGAGGAACTTCCCGCACCCACCTCCCCGCGCCCGTACCTGGCATGGCTGGCCGCCCGCGACCGGGACACCGCACGGGAGGCGTGGCGGCAGGCGCTGTCCGGGCTGGACGGGCCGACCCGGCTCTCCGTCCTCTCCACGGCGGCGGACGACGAGCGGGCCCCGGCCAGGCCGGAGCAGGTCGACACCCGGCTGCCCGAGGAGTTCACCGCAGCCCTCACCGCCTGCGCACGCACCCACGGCCTCACCCTGAGCACCGTCGTGCACGGCGCGTGGGCGCTGCTGCTCGGCGCGCTCACCGGCAGCCGCGACATCGTCTTCGGCACCACCGTGTCCGGCCGGACGACCGAGGTCGCGGGCCTGGACGCCGCGGTGGGCCTGTTCATCAACACCGTCCCCGCCCGGGTGGGCCTGCGCCCGCAGGAGTCGCTCACCGAACTCCTGCGCCGGGTCCAGGACGAGCACACGGCGCTCCTGGACCACCAGCACCTCGGCCTGGCCGACATCCAGCGGATCGCGGGTGGCGGCGAACTCTTCGACACGCTCGTGGTGTTCGAGAACCACCCGGCCGCCGAGCTGTCCGCCGACCGGGGAGCGGAAGCGCTGCGCATCACCGGCAGCGAGGTCCTCGACGCCGTGCACTACCCCCTCGCGCTCGTCGTCGAGCCCGGCAGCGGCGGGCTGCTGCTGAGGTTCAAGCACGACGCCGCCCGCTTCGACCAGGTGACCGTGGCCGTCCTCGCCAACCGGTTCACCGCACTGCTGCGCACCCTGGTGTCCGAGCCCGGCCGCACCGTGGCCCGGACCGGCCTGCTGTCCGAACGGGAGCAGGCACACCTCGCCGGGCTGAACGCCACCGCACGGCCCGTCCCCGGGGCCACGCTCGCCTCGCTGTTCGCCGCGCAGGCCGCCCGCACCCCCGATGCCCCCGCCGTCGTCTTCGAGGACACCACCCTGACCTACGCCGAACTCGACCGGCGGGCCGAGGTGCTGGCCCGCCGGCTGCGGTCGCGCGGCGCCGGACCGGAGCGTTACGTCGCGGTGGCCGTGCCCAGGTCGGCCGAACTGATGGTCGCGCTGCTGGGCGTCCTCAGGACCGGCGCCGGCTATCTGCCTGTCGACCTCGACTACCCCGCCGAGCGGGTCGCGTTCGTGCTCGGCGACTCCGGCACCAGTACGGTCGTGACCACCGCGGACGCGGCCGGGCGACTGCCCGCCGTGCCGGGACTCGGCCTGGTTCTCGTCGACCGCGACGAGGCCGACGGCGACGAGGACGGCCGCGACGAGAACGGCCACGACGAGGCCGATCGCGACGGGACTGTCCCCGATGTCCCGGTACAGCCCGCCGGTCCGGACCACCCGGCCTATCTGATCTACACCTCCGGCTCCACCGGGCGCCCCAAGGGCGTCGCCGTCACCCACCGGGCCGTGGTCAACCGGCTCGCGTGGATGCAGGGGGAGTACGGGCTCGGCGCGGACGACCGGGTCCTGCAGAAGACCCCGGCCGCCTTCGACGTCTCCGTGTGGGAGTTCTTCTGGCCTCTCGTGGAGGGAGCGACCGTCGTCCTCGCCCGCCCCGGGGGCCACCGTGACCCCGGCTACCTGGCCGGGCTGATCCGGTCGCACCAGATCACCACGCTGCACTTCGTGCCGTCCATGCTGGCCGCGTTCACCCAGGCACTGGAGTCCGCCACCGACCACCCGGACTGGGCGGCGAGTCTGCGGCGGGTGTTCTGCAGCGGCGAGGCTCTCACCGGTGCCCAGGCCGGCGACTGGTCGGAGCTGACCTCCCGTTCCGGGCGGGCCCCCGTGCCACTGCACAACCTCTACGGGCCCACCGAGGCCGCGGTGGACGTGACCTTCTTCGCGTACGACCACGACGACCACGACGGCGGCGCGGGACCCGCCGTCGCCATCGGCCGCCCGGTGTGGAACACCCGGCTGCACGTGCTGGACCCGTTCCTGCGCCAGGTGCCCGACGGGGTGCCGGGGGAGCTCTACCTCGCCGGTGTGCAGTTGGCGCGGGGCTACCACGACCGGCCCGCTACGACCGCCGAACGCTTCGTCGCCGACCCGTTCGGCGGACCGGGCGAGCGCATGTACCGCACCGGCGACCTGGTGCG
>NZ_JAFMPZ010000175.1 GCF_017353455.1 Streptomyces laculatispora | reverse complement strand
CTGGCGCTGGCCGCCGGAGAGTTCGTGCGGGTGCCGGTCGGCGTGTTCGGGGCGCAGCCCGACCTGGCCGAGGAGCTGCTCGACGCGTGTCCGTACGGCGGGGCCGCGGGCCCGGCGGTGCAGTTTGATCGGTTCGGCGATGATCTGGCCGATGGTCATGCGCGGATCGAGCGAGGACGACGGGTCCTGGAAGACCAGGTGGAAGTCCTTGCGCAGCGGGCGCAGGGCGCGGCGGGAGAGATGGGTGATGTCGGTGCCGTTGATGTGGACGGTGCCGGCGGTGGGTTCGTCGAGGCGTACGGCGCAGCGGCCGACGGTCGACTTGCCGCTGCCGGACTCGCCGACCAGGCCGACGACCTCGCCGGGGCCGATGGTGATCGAGACGCCGTCGACGGCTCGGACGGTGCCGCCGCCCGAGGCGGCGAAGTGCCGTTCCATCGAGTCGATCCGCAGCACGGGCTGCTGGTCCGCGGTGCCCTGTGCGCTGTCGCGCGGGGCGGGGACGGTCTGTGCTGCGGTCACTTTCCGGCCTCCTGGTCGGATCGGGCGGGCCCGGCGACGGGGGTGCGGTCCGCGGCGGGGGTGGCGGTGAGGACGTCGGACGCCTCGTCGGCCGCGTACGGGTGCCGGCACGCCGTGCGGTGGGCCGCGTCCGCGCCCTTTTCCGGGTCGACGGACCGGAAGCCCGGCCTGCCGCTCGTACAGCTGTCGTCGGCGCGGCTGCACCGGGGTGCGAAGGTGCAGGCGTCGGGCTGGCTGTCGAGGCTCGGCACCAGGCCGGGGATCTCGGGCAGCCGGCGCTTCCCCTCGCCGCCGGGCCGCAGGACGGCACCGAGCAGGCCGCGGGTGTACGGGTGCCTCGCGGTGGCGAAGAGGTCGTGGACGGGGGCCTGTTCGACGGGGCGCCCGGCGTACATGACCAGCACCCGGTCGGCCGCGTCGGCGACGACACCGAGGTCGTGGGTGACCAGGACGATCGCGGTGCCGAGACGTTCGCGCAGGGCCTGGAGGACTTCGAGGATGCCGGCCTGCACGGTCACGTCGAGTGCGGTGGTCGGCTCGTCGGCGATGAGGACGGCGGGGTCGCAGGCGACGGCGATGGCGATCATCACGCGCTGGCGCATCCCGCCGGAGAGCTGGTGCGGGTACTCGTCGATACGGCTGCGCGGGGCGGGGATGCCGACCAGGCCGAGGAGATCCACGGACCGTTCCCTGGCCTCCTTCCTGCTCAGCCCCTGGTGCCTGCGGAGTACCTCGCCGATCTGGCGGCCGATGGTGAGGACCGGGTTGAGCGAGGTCATCGGCTCCTGGAAGATCATCGCGATGTCCTTGCCGCGGATCTTCTGGAGCTCCTTCTCGTGTGCGCCGACCAGTTCCCGGCCGCCGAGCCTGATGGAGCCGCCGATGTGCGCGGTGGGCGGGAGCAGCCCCATCACGGCCATCGAGGTGACGGACTTTCCGCACCCAGACTCCCCCACCACGGCGAGCACTTCGCCGGGGTGGAGGTCGTAGGAGACGCCGTCGACGGCGTGCACGGTCCGGGTGTCGGAGCGGAAGGACACCGACAGGTCGCGGACGCTCAGGACGGGTTCGGCCGCCGGCTCCCGTACGGATGCGAGAACGGTCTCGGTCATCGGGTCCCTCCACGGGGGTCGAGGACGTCCCGCAGTCCGTCGCCGAGCAGGTTGAAGGCCAGGGTCGCCGCGACGATCGCCAGGCCGGGGAAGACGGCGAGCCAGGGCGCGGGCGCCAGGAAGGACTGGGCGCCGGAGAGCATCACGCCGAGGGACGGGTCCGGCGGCTGGACCCCGAGGCCGAGGAAGCTGAGCAGCGCCTCGCCGATGATCGCGGCGGGGATGCCGACGGTCGCCTGGACGATCAGCGCGGAGGTGGCGTTGGGCAGGATGTGCCGGAACAGCACGGTCCCGTCGCCGCCGCCGTTGGCGATGGCCGCGCCGACGTAGTCGACGTGCTTGAGCCGCAGGGTCTCGGCCCGGGTGATGCGGATGACTGCGGGGATCTGCGAGATGCCGATGGCGATGGTGGCGTTGGTCAGCGAGGGGCCGAGGATCGCCGCCAGGCCCACGGCGAGCACCAGGAACGGGAACGCCAGCATGGTGTCGGTGAGCCGGGAGATCGCACCGTCGGTGAACTTCCCGTAGTAGCCGCCGGCCAGCCCCAGCGGTACGCCGATCACGAAGGCCAGCACGACGGCGACGAGCCCGACCTGCATGGAGGCGCGCGCGCCGTAGACGATCCGGGAGAGCTGGTCGCGTCCGAGGTCGTCGGTGCCGAGCCAGTGGGACCAGCCGGGCTGGGCCAGTACGTTCCCGAAGTCCGGCCGGGACGGGTCGTACGGGGCGATCAGCGGGGCGAGGAGTGCGACCAGGATGAAGACGGCCGCGATGACGCCGCCGGTCAGGGCGAGCCTGTTCCTGCGCAGGGCGCGCAGTCTGCCGCCGCCGGACCGCCGCTTCGCGGTCTGCTGGGCGGGGAGCGCTGGGGTCGCTGCGGTCACCGGGCACCTCCGAGCCGGATGCGCGGGTCGATGACCGAATAGACCACGTCGACCAGCAGATTGATGAGGATGTACGCGGCGGAGGTGCAGAGCACCACGGCCTGGAGCGTGGCGTAGTCACGGGTGAAGACGGCGTCGATGGTGAGCTTGCCGAAGCCGGGCAGGACGAAGATCTGCTCGGTGACGACCGCGCCGGAGATCAGGTGGCCGAGCTGGAGCCCCAGCACGGTCACCACCGTGACGAGGGAGTTGCGCAGTGCGTGCCCGCCGACGACGGACCGTTTCGACAGGCCCTTGGCGCGGGCCGTCCGTACGTAGTCGGCGGAGAGCGAGTCGAGCATCGCGGCCCGGGTCTGGCGCATCACGACGGCGGCGAGTCCGGAGCCGAGCACGATCGCGGGCAGCACCATGCGGCGCAGGTTGTCGACCGGGTCGGTGCCGAAGGGGACGTATCCGGACGCGGCGAACACCGGGACGGCGATGGCGAATCCGAGGACCAGCACGATGCCGAGCCAGAAGGTCGGGATGGAGAGGCCGATCAGCGCGATGACGTTGGCGATCCACTCCTCGGGCTTCCCCCGCCGTACGGCGGCGATCACGCCGGCGCCGATGCCGAGCACCACGGCGAGCAGCAGCGAGAGCGCGGCCAGTTCCAGCGTGACGGGGAGGGCCTGGCCGATCGCGTCGGCGACCGGGAGCCCGGTCCGGGAGGAGGTGCCGAGGTCGCCGGTGAGGGCGTGGCCGATGAACCGTCCGTACTGCACGACGATGTTGTCGTTGAGGCCGTACGCCTCCCGGATCGCGGTGAGCGCCTCGGGGCTGCGCTCCTCACCGGCCAGGGCGAGCGCCGGGTCGCCGGGCAGTGCCCGGATTCCGGCGAAGACCACGATGGAGACGAGGAAGAGGGTGATGAGGGACTGGCGCAGGCGCGTCAGCAGGTATTTCGTCATCGGGTGTACCCCGCAGTCGTGACCCGGACCAGTCCGTCGCCGTAGACGCGGATGCCCGCGACGTCCTTCGAGGCGACGACATAGTTCTTCTGCCGGTAGAGGTAGATCATCGTGTGGGCGTCCTGGACGCGCCGGGTGAGCTCGTCGTAGATCTCGGTGCGCCGGGCCGGGTCGGAGACCGTCCTGCCCTCGGCGATGAGCTTGTCGATCTCCGGGTCGCCGAGGCCGTAGGCGTTCATGGCGCCCGCGGTCTTGAGGAAGTTGGCGACGTTGCCGTCCGGGTCGAGCCGGCCGGACCAGCCGCTGGTGAAGACGTCGTAGTCCCCTGCGTCGGTCTCGGAGAGCATGGTGGCGTACTCGGTGGGCCGCAGCGAGAGATCGAATCCGGCCTCCTTGACCATGGCCTGGAGGACCTGTCCGACGCGTCCCTGTTCGGGGGTGGTGGAGGTCTTCAGTTCGATCTTCAGCGGGGTGCTCACCCCCGCCTGCTTCAGCAGCTCCTTCGCCTTGGCGACGTCACGCTTCGGGCAGTCCCGCGCCTTGATGCCGGGGGCGATGGCGGACTGCGGGGAGATCGGACCGCAGGCCGGCTCGTACATGCCCTGGAAGACGACCTTGTTGAGGGTGTCGCGGTCGATCGCGAGCTCGAACGCCTCGCGGACGCGGACGTCCCGGGCGATCGGGGTGTCGAGCCTGCCGGGCTTCTGTCCGAGGCCCTTGACGTTGCCGACGTTGAGGCCGATGCCCTGGTAGCCGAGCGAGGGCGAGTTGAAGAGCTGGAGCCCCGGCTCGGTGAGGGAGCTCTGTACGTCGACGGGGCCCATCTGGTCGCCGACCTGGAGGTCGCCGGAGCGCAGGTTGGCAAGCCGGACGTTGCCGTCGGGGATGGGTTTGTAGACGACCCCGTCGAGGTGGACCTTGTCCGCGTCGTAGTAGTTGGGGTCCTTCTTCAGGACGATCCGGTCGCCGCCGACCCGCTCGACGAACCGGAGGGGTCCGACGCAGGAGGGGTGGTTGGTGAAGTTCTTGCCGTACTTCTTGAGCGCGGCCGGTGACATCACCATCCCGGCCCGGTCGGCGAGGACGCCGGTGAGGGGCACATAGGGCTGCTTGAGCCTCATCCGGACCGTGTACGGGCCGGTGGCCTCGATGGAGCTGACCGGGGCGAGTTCGGTGCCGCGGGCGGATCCGGGGAGGTCGCGGTGGCGCAGCAGCGAGGTGACGACGGCCGCGGCGTCGAGCCGGGTGCCGTCGCTGAACCTCGGGCCGCGCCGCACCTTCAGGGTGACGGTGCGGCCGTCGGCCGAGGTGGTGGGCAGTGCGGCAGCGAGCTGCGGCACGACGACACCGTCCTCGTCGATGTCGTAGAGCTTCTCGCACATGCCCGCGAAGACCGTGCGGCCGACGAGGGTCTGGGCGAGCGTCGGGTCGAGTTTGTCCGGGTCGGAGTTGAGAGCGACGGTGAGTGTCCCGCCGTCGCGCACGGGCCGGTCGTCGGTCTTGCGCACACCGCCGACCTCGGTCGCCGAGGACTGCAGCGACGCACAGCCCGAGGTGAGGGACACCAGTACAACCGCCACCAGGGCAATCGCTTTTCGGCGCACGAGGGCCTACCTCCCGCCAAGGGGTGATCAAGGAATATCGCAGACCGTATTTCGCATACAGTCCGCAAGGCAAGAGGGGTGCTCACATAGCGGACGGTTTTTTCTGACGACCGGATAGCGGCGGGTGCGGAAGGCGCGAAGCCGCCTGCCGCACCCGCCGGTGTCAGCTCTGTGGGACGAGCCGGAAGCTCTGCGCGGTCGAGCCGTCGCAGGAGCGCTGGACCAGTTGGACGCCCGCGGCCGCTGACGCCGGTGCGCTCAGGCACTTGCCGCTGTGCCGGGCGATGAAGTGGTAGGCGCCCGAGGCCTCCCGTACCGGCTTCCACTGCTGGTTCGCGCCGCCCCCGTAGGTCCACAGCTGGAGCGGGGCCTGCTCGGCCGTGGACACGTCCACCACGTCGACGGCCTGCCGGACGTCACCGTCCGCGTTGATCCGCACATGGCCGCTGTCCGTGGCCGCGAACCGGTACCGCTGGGCCGCGGTGCCGTTGCAGGTGTCCTGCTGGATCACGGTGCCGTTGGCGGCGGCCGCGGCGCGCGCGTCCACGCAGTTCCCGTTCGACGCGGCGACCAGGGTGTACGCCGAGGTCTCGGAGATCGGGTCCCCGGGCGCCGTGCCTCCCCCGCCGCCGCCCAGCCATTTCAGCCCGTCCACCACGAACCGGTTCTGCGTCTCACTGGCGAAGGTCGAGGACAGGGTGGTTCCGGAGCCGTAGTCCATGGCGTTGTGGCCGAAGTTCGCGTACAGCATCCGGTAGCCGGTGTTGGTCCACAGGACCGGGTAGTCGCCGCTGTACCAGGACTGGTTCGGGTCCGTGCCCAGCGGGAAGCTCACCGGGTCGACGAATGCCAGCACCTTGATGTCCGGGTTTTCACGGAGGTTGTGCTGCCACGAGTACCACTCGCTGACCGACGAGGTGAAGGTGGCGGGCAGGCCCGTGGTGGAGGGGTGCGTCCGGTCCTCGGTGCGCAGCACCGCGGTGGTCGGTCCCCAGGTGTTCGAGCTGAAGTTGCCGCTGCCGAGGAACTGGTCGTAGTACCAGGGCCATTCCTGGGCCGCGGTGGTGAACGCGGAGACGTGGAAGCCCATCCAGCCGCCGCCGGAGCGCATGTACCTCTCGAATCCGGCGCGTTGAGCGGCGGTCTGCGGGGCGTCGTCGAGGAACAGCACCACCTGGTACTGGTCGGGGGTGATGGTGCTCAGCCGCTCCCAGTCGTTGGTGGAGGTGTAGGAGAAGTTGTTGGCCGCGGCGGTGGCGGGGAACCACCGGTTGGCTTCCTGGACGAAGCTGATGTGAGCCGCGTCCCAGGTGCCGTTGTAGAAGGCGATCACCTTGAAGCCGGGCGCCTGCTGGGCCATCGGCGCGGCTTGCGCGGGGGCCGTGGCGAGCCCCAGCAGGAGTGCCGGCAGCAGGAGCAGCCATCGGTACAGCCGGCCTGTGCCTCCGCGGTGTCCGGCGGCGGCCCTGGGTGTGTTCATACGAAACCGTCCTTTGCGAACCGGGTGGGGCCGGGCCGGACGCGACGGGAGTCGCATCCGGCCCGGGGTGTCCTGGGGACGTCGCGGAACTCAGGGATGACTGACGAGATTGGCCACGTTCGAGGAGGAGTTGGAGGGACCGCCCCGGCCGTTGATGACGTGGCGGATCGTTCCTGTCCCGCCGAGCGAGACGGTCACCATGCTCTGGAACCGCACGTTCGGGTTGTCCGGGACCTCGAAGGCGTGCTCGGCCGCCACGGCCGGGTTCGAGCTGAAGTAGCAGTAGCTGCCGAGCCCGTACGCCTGATGGCTGGTGACCGAGGCCGCGACCTTGTAGGCGGCGTAGCCCTGGGTGGAGCCGTTCATCCAGGACGCCTGGTCGGGCACGTCGTACGGCATCTCGTTCTGGTAGAAGTACGTGCGCCCGCCGTTGCCGTTCCAGATCGTCTGGTGCTTCTGGTAGTGCTCGACGAACAGTCCGTACATCGTCACGTCGTCGCCGTTGACGACGAGTCCGGTGTCGGCCTTGTTGCTGTTCCAGCCGATGCCGGTGCCGTGATCGCCGCGCCAGATCCACATGTGGTCGCCGATGACGTTGTCGCTGTTGACCACCAGGCTGGTGGTCGCCCGGCCCACGGCCGCGCCGCCGACCCGGAAGAAGACGTCGTGCAGTGAGGTCGGATTCGCCGCGTGCCCGGCCGAGGAGCCGGCCGGGCCGACCTCCATCAGGGTCGACGAGTTCGTCGTCCCGGCGTCGAAGAGGATGCCCGCGACCTTGACCCCGTCGACGTCCGCCACCGTCATCGCGGTGACGCCGTTGTCCGGAATGAACGTGGCGAGGCCGAGACCCAGGACGACGGTGTCGGGCCTGGTCACCTTCAGGGTCTGGTCGAGGTGGTAGACACCGGGGGTGACCAGCAGGTTCCTCCCGTCGGCCAGCGCGGCGTTGATCTGTGCGGCCGTGGCTCCCGCCTTCACCACGAAGAACTTGTCCATGGAGAGCGAGGTGCCCGCGGCGTTGCCGCCCGCCCATGTGGTGCCCGAGGCGTTGTTACGGAGGGCCGGGACGAACACCTGATAGGCGCCGCTGCCGTCCACGTACAGGAAGGGCTTCTCCCGGACCACGGGTGCCTGGTTCACCGTGGTGTAGGGCGGGTTGGGGAAGCTGGTGGCCGGGACGCCCTGGCTGCCGACGAAGACCATGTTCCAGTTGGAGCCGGTCCAGCTGCCGAGCGTGGAATTACGGGTGATCCACTGTTGCTGCGTACCGGACCGCACCTGGCCGTCGATCTTGGTGTCGGCCATGAAGCCGCCGCTGGCCCAGCCGCCGTCGTCCAGGGCCAGATTGCCGCGCACATGCATGCGCCGGTACGGGGCCGCCTGGGACACGGCCCAGCGGTCGGTGCCGCCGGTCGGGTTCACCGAGAGGTTCTCGGCGCCGCGCCAGAAGTTCTGGGTGGCGTTCTGCGGCGGGAACCAGTCCGCCTCGGCGTGGACGGCGCCGTTGATCGTCACCGAGTCGGGCGACTGGCCGAGTCCGAGGACCTGGGTGTAGAAGCCCACGTTGACGTCGTTGCTGTACGTACCCGGCTTGAACATCACCGCATAGCGCTGGTTGCCGAACTGGTTGGTCTCCTGCTGCCGGAAGATCGTGTCGAGCCGGCCCTGGATGGTGGACGACGGCATCGACGGGTCGAAGACCACCACGTTCGGCCCGAGGTCGGCATCGCCCGGCGTGGCGGCGACAGGTGTGACCTGGAACCGCTGGGCCGCGGAGTTGTTGCAGGTGTACTGGACGAGCTGGACGCTGTCGGCCATGGAGGCGGCGGGCACGTCCAGGCACTTGCCGCTGTTGCGGTTGACGAAGTGGTAGGCGCCGCCGCCCTCGTCGACGGGCTGCCACTGCTGGTTGGTTCCGCCGCCGTACGCCCAGAGGTGGACGGCGGCGTTGTCGGCGGTGGACACATCACTGACGTCCACGACCTGGTTGGCGTCGTTGCGGTTGTTGATGCGCACGTAGCCGCCGCTGGTCGCGGTCAGACTCCACTGCTGGGCGGTGGAGTTGTTGCACGTGTACTGCTGGACGGCGGTGCCGTTGACGGTCGCGGCGGAGCGGGCGTCCAGGCACTTGCCGCTGCCGCTGTTGACGACGGTCGCCCAGCCGGCCGCCGCACTGCCGGCCGGCTGGGCGA
>NZ_JAFMPZ010000544.1 GCF_017353455.1 Streptomyces laculatispora | reverse complement strand
GAACGCACCCCCGGCTTCCGAGCCCCCCACAGCTGGCAGGGCTGACACCGGCCCCCTCAAGCCCGCGTCGCCACTGCGGACCGGTATCGGCCCGATCATGCGCGTCCGGCGATCGAGGGCACGGCACGGCCGAAGGCCGGGCACACACCGAAGGGCCCCGCACTCCCGAAGGAGCGCGGGGCCTCACGTACATCCGGGCACCCCTACCGCAGGCGCGCCATCAACGCATGCTCCACCAAAGTGATCAATGCACTCTTCGCATCCGCCCGATGCCGCGCATCCGTGACGAGAATCGGCGTGTCCGGTCCGATCNNGCCACCGTCGTGGTGGTCTTGTCCCCGGTGTGTGTCAGGTCGTCGATGCCCGCGGATGCGGACGTCATCACGGCTTCGGTGCGCAGCGGATTGATCTCCGAAACGGCACCGACAAACGTGGTCTTACCCACGCCGAAGCCCCCTGCCACCACGATCTTCGCCGAGGTAGTGGAGCGGGCCGCTCCGCCGCTAGAGCTTGCGAAGTCCACTGAGCACCCTTTCGAGCAGTGTCACATCTGGCTGGCCGCCGGCGGACTCTTCGCCGCCGGGCTGGTGGATAGCGACGAGTCCGGCCTCTGCCAGGTCGGCTACGAGGATCCGGGCAACGCCGAGAGGGATCGAGAGCAGGGCCGAGATCTCGGCCACCGACTTGATCTCGATGCACAGCCGGCAGATCCGCTGGTGCTCGGGCAACTGCCCTTGCAGCCGGGACGGATCAGCCGTAGTACTGACCAACGCCTCAATGGCGAGTTGGTAGCGCGGTCGGGTCCGGCCGCCGGTCATGGCGTACGGACGGACCAGCGGATTGTGCGCGGCGGGAGCGGCCGGCTCGGGGGTCCACCGCGGCTGCACCGGCTGAATGCGGGGCGGCGGCTGCGGGGAGTCGTACCGGTGCGGGCGCTGCGGCCGCTCGGGCTGCTGCGGCTGTTGCGGCCACTGCGAACCCTGCGTGTTCTGCGGCCAGTCGTCCGAAGCCTGCATGCCCTGCGGCCAGTCGTCCGAGCCCCGCGCGTCCTGCTGCGGCCAGTCGTCCGAGCTCCGCCCGTCCTGCTGCGGCCAGTCGTCCGAGCCCTGAGCGCGCCGAGGCTGCCTGAACGGCTGAAAAGGCTGCTGCCCGCCCTGTCTGCCGGGCGGGGAGGGGAAGTCGAAGCCATCGCCCCTGTGCTCACCCGGTACCTGCTGACCACCGTTGAACTGGTGTCCGCCTGGGGGTGTACCCACGATTCCTCCTCCGCCTGCCGGTCCCGGTCCCAGTGGGTCCGCGCCACCGCACCTTATGGCGCGGTGACGTGAAACGCACTGTCTGTCTACTAGTTAAGAAGACTTCCCTGTAGTTCGGCGCGGAGGTCCGGAGTGAGGACACCGCCGGCGCGGTCGACCAGAAGTGCCATTTCGTACCCAACCAGGCCGATATCGGCATCCGGGTGTGCAAGAACGGCCAAGGAAGATCCGTCGGAGACGGACATGATGAAGAGGAATCCTCGCTCCATCTCCACAACTGTCTGGTTAACGGCGCCGCCTTCGAAGATCCGCGAGGCCCCCGCGGTCAGCGAGGTCAGACCGGAGGCGACAGCCGCCAGCTGGTCGGCGCGGTCACGCGGAAATCCCTCGGACATCGCCAGCAGGAGTCCGTCCGCGGAGACCACCACCGTGTGCGACACCCCGGGGGTGTTGTCCACGAAGTTGGTGATCAACCAGTTCAGATTCTGCGCCGCCTGGCTCATCGGGCTCACACTAACGCTCCTGGTTGTAGGTATTACTGCTGTCCGAACCCGCTTTACGTCCCCGCAGGACGCCTCGTCGCAGGTTGCTCAACCTGCCACGCACGTCCTCCGGGGCGCGGGAGACCTGGGGGCCGCCCTGCTGGGTCTGCTCGGCCGTGCCCTCGATCAGATTGGCCTTGGGCACGCGCCGGGGAAGACCGGACGGGGTGACCCCGCCCGCCTTCGGGTCCCGGAGCTTCTCGGCCCGCTCCCAGCGCTCGTCGTTCGCCGAGCGCCAGTCGTCCGTTCCGTCCGTGTCCTGCTGCGCGGGCGACGGCTGCTGCGGCGGTTCCTGCTGCTGCGGCTGCTCCTGCGCGGCGGCGGGCCGGTCGTTCCCGCGTCCGGTGGGCTGCCAGTGCTGCTGGCCGCCACGGCGCGGCAGACCGGCCTCGGTCATCTCGTGGCCGGAGTTCGGGACGGGGCCCGACCGGTCGAAGCCTACGCTCTCCTGCGATTCGGCGGGGGCGCTCCCAACAGATTCCGGTTCGGCCTGCGTCGAGGGTTCGTACGCACCCTGGTATGCACCCTGATCTGGCCATTCTTCCCGCTGGGGCTGGGCGGTGTACTGCCCGTCATAGGCCTGCTGAGGCGACTCGATGGCCGGGTACGCCGACTCCGGATAGCCGTTCTGCCCATGGTGGTCGGGCTGTTGCACGTAGCCGGTGTCACCGCGGAACGGGTCGTAGCCGCCCTCGTACGCGGCCTGTCCGTACTGCGGCTCCTGCTGGGGTTCCTGGGCGTACTGGTTTCCGGCGTAGGGGGGCTCGGCGTACGGGGCCTGAGCGTACTGCTCCTGCGACTCCTGCTGCGGGAACGGCGGGCGCTCGTCGCCGGTCTGCGTCTCCAGCGCCGCGCGGCGCTCCTCCCGCATCAGCGAGCGGCCCACCGGGTCGAGCTGCGCGGATTCCTCCGACGGCTCCCCGTAGCGCGAGTCGTCGAAGCCGAGCTCCGCCGCCGTACGCATCGGGGGCTGCTGCGGGGGCAGCGCGTCGAAGGACTGCTGCTGCGGAATGATCGAGGAGACCGTGAAGTCGTCCTGCGCGGGGGCGCCTTCGCCGCCGCCACCGTGGGTGATCGCGTCCGGCAGCATGACCAGCGAGGTGGTTCCGGCCTGCTCGCCCGAGGGGCGCAGCTGGACCCGGATGCCGTGCCGGTCGGCGAGCCGGCCGACCACGAACAGGCCCATGCGCTGGGAGACCGCGGCGTCCACCGTCGGCGGGTTGGCCAGCTTGTGGTTGATGTCGGCGAAGTCCTCGGCGGTGAGGCCGATGCCCTTGTCGTGGATCTCGATCATCACGCGGCTGTCGGGCAGCCGGGTCGCGGTGACCCGCACCTTGGTCTGCGGCGAGGAGAACGTCGTGGCGTTCTCCAGCAGCTCGGCCAGCAGGTGCACCAGGTCGGTGACGGACTGGCCGTGGATCTCGGTCTCCGGCACGCCCGACAGCTCGATGCGCTCGTAGGACTCCACCTCGGAGGAGGCGGCCCTGAGCACGTCCACCAGCGGCACCGGCTGGTTCCAGCGGCGGCCGGGCTCCTCACCGGCGAGCACCAGGAGGTTCTCGCCGTTGCGGCGCATCCGGGTCGCGAGGTGGTCCAGCCGGAAGAGGCTCTCCAGCTGGTCCGGGTCGGCCTCGTTGTTCTCCAGGCCGGTGATGAGGGTCAGCTGGCCCTCGATGAGCGACTGGTTGCGGCGCGACAGGTTGGTGAAGATCGCGTTGACGTTGCCCCGCAGCATGGCCTGCTCGGCCGCCAGCCGCACCGCCTCGCGGTGCACCTGGTCGAAGGCGCGGGCGACCTCGCCGATCTCGTCCTGGCTGTTGATCGGGATCGGCTGGACACGGGTGTCCACCCGGCCCGGGTCGGTCCGGGACAGCTGGTCGACCAGCGAGGGCAGCCGCTGCTCGGCGATGCCGAAGGCGGCGTTGCGCAGCCGGAGCATCGAGCGGCTCATCTGACGGGCCATGAGGCCGGCCAGGACGAAGGCGGCCAGCAGGGCGACGAGCACGATCGCGGCGTTGACGACGGCGTCGGTCCTGGCGCTGGACGAGATGTCCGCGGCCTCGGTCACGGCCTTGTCGACGAGCTCTTCCTCGACCGTGGTGTACCCGTCGAACTTCGCGGTGGCCGCGGCCATCCAGGTCTCGGGGGTGATCCCCTTCGCCTTGAGCTGGGCGGGGCTCCTGCCCAGCGCGATCTGCTGGGCCATGCCGTCGTAGACCGAGCCGTCGACGGTGGGCGGCGTCACGAACGGCACACCCGCCGCGTCGGCCTGCTCCTTGGCGGTCCTGACCTTGGCCGCGCCCTCGGTGGCCTTGCCCGCCATGACCTTCTTCAGCCGGGCCGCGTCCGCCTCCGTACCGCCGGAGACGAATTCGCCGAGGGCGATCTGCTCCAGGTAGTTGTACGAGCCGAAGGCCTTGACCTGGTCGTTGAACTTGGCGCTCTCCTGGCTGGGCCGCACCAGCAGGTGCATGCCGATGGAGCGCTGAAGCGATTCTGCAGCCTTGGCCAGCTCGATTGCGTAGACGGTACGGCCGTAACTGGTGATGTTGCCGGTGCCGAGACCGAGCTCGTTGCAGAACTCCATGAGGGAGTGCTGGACCTGGACGTAGCCCTCTTCGGTCTTCACCGGGTCCAGGGCCTCGGCGTAGGCGGCCTTGCGCAGACCGGGGAGCTTGGGCTCCTCCAGCCTGAACAGTTTGAGGCGGCGCTCCAGGCCCTGCTTCGCGGGCATGCCCTTCACGGCCGTGTCGAACTTGTCCGCGGCCGAGTCGGTGGTGGCCCGTACCTGGGCGATGACCGCCGCGTCGCGCTTGTTGGACAGCAGGGGCTGGGCGGAGATGTCGCGCTCGTTCAGCAGCGCCTGCCCGTACTCGGAGGCCGCGCGCACGATCAGTGCGGTCTTCTCGGCGTCCTGGGCCTCCTGCCAGGTGTCGATCGACCCCTTCACCTGGAAACCGCCCATGACCAGGCCGACCAGTACGGGGATCAGGAGGATTGCGTTCAGCCGGGTGGGCACCCGCCAGTTGCGCGGGGACAGCCGGCTGGTGCTGCCACCGGCCGGCGTCCCTTCGGACACGGCGGACGACGCCGCGGCGCGCGGCGGGGTGAAGTTGCCCCGCTCCGGCTGCGCCGTGGAGCCCTCGTTGTTACGCCTCACTCGACCAACAACCTCTCGGCGTCGGCACCTACGCTGTGCCGTGTTTGTTCAGGGCCGTACTACTCGGGAGTTCGTCGAATTGCAGCACGGGGAACGGTCGCGTTCCAAACACTCGGAATAAGCCATTCCGAGTGGTACAGGCCTCAGATAAAACGGGCATAAAGAACGAGCCCCGCCAAAAGGCGGGGCTCATGTGAGCACAGCGGTACCGCTCGTGCGCATCGGGTATTGGCCGTGAGGTAATTCTCTTTCGAAACGTTATGAACGCGGGGGTGGATCGTGTCAAAGGACACAGTCCACCCCCGTGTGACTACTTTAACTGCCGTACGGCAATACCGACTTGTGCCTACTTGAGCCGCGCCATCAACGCGTGCTCCACCAGCGTGATCAGACCGCTCTTGGCGTCACCGCGGTGCCGGGCGTCGGTCGTGATGATCGGCGTGTCCGGTCCGATCTGGAGCGCTTCGCGCACCTCGTCGGGGGTGTAGGGCTGGTGTCCGTCGAAGCCGTTGAGGGCGATGACGAAGGGGAGTCCGCTGTTCTCGAAGTAGTCGACGGCGGGGAAGCAGTCGGCGAGGCGGCGGGTGTCCACCAGGACGACGGCGCCGATGGCGCCGCGTACGAGGTCGTCCCACATGAACCAGAAGCGGTCCTGTCCGGGGGTACCGAAGAGGTACAGGATCAGGTCCTGGTCCAGGGTGATGCGTCCGAAGTCCATGGCCACCGTCGTGGTGGTCTTGCCTCCGGTGTGTGTCAGGTCGTCGATGCCCGCGGATGCGGACGTCATCACGGCTTCGGTGCGCAGCGGATTGATCTCCGAAACGGCACCGACAAACGTGGTCTTACCCACGCCGAAGCCCCCTGCCACCACGATCTTCGCCGAGGTGGTGGCACGGGCCGCACCGCCACTAGAGCTTGCGAAGTCCACTGAGTACCCTTTCGAGCAGTGTCACATCCGGCGCGCCGCCGGCCTCTCCGTTGCCCGGCTGGTGGATGGCCACCATGCCGGCTTCCGCCAGGTCCGCGACGAGAATCCGGGCCACGCCGAGCGGCATCGACAGCAGGGCCGACACCTCGGCCACCGACTTGACCTCACGGCACAGGTGGCAGATCCGCTGGTGCTCGGGGAGTAGCGTCCCCAGGTGCGCGGGGTCGGCCGTGGTGCTGACCAGCGCCTCTATCGCGAGTTGGTAGCGCGGTCGGGTCCGGCCGCCGGTCATGGCGTACGGACGAACCAGCGGCTGGTCGCCTTCACCTTCGTACGACGCGTGGTTCAGCGCGCCGTACGGATCGGGTGAGGCGGGTGGCGGGGTCATGAATCCTCCGGGCGTGACAGCAGGGTGTCGGCGTGCCGTCTGAAGGGGCCGGTGGGGGGCTGTAAGCGGCCGGACGGGCGAGGGTTGATTGCGGTACCTGGGGTAATCGTCTGTGTCACCGGTTCATGGCCGCCTAGTGGAGCAGGCTGCCCTGGAGCTCGGCACGGAGGTCCGGGGTGAGGACAGTGCCCGCCCGGTCCACCAGCAGAGCCATCTCATACCCGACCAGACCGATATCGGCGTCCGGATGGGCCAGTACGGCAAGTGAGGAACCGTCCGAGACGGACATCAGGAAGAGGAACCCGCGTTCCATCTCCACCACGGTCTGGCTGACTGCGCCGCCTTCGAAGATCCGGGAGGCTCCTGCGGTCAGCGAGGTCAGACCGGAGGCGACAGCCGCCAGCTGGTCGGCGCGGTCGCGCGGGAAACCTTCGGACATAGCCAGCAGCAGGCCGTCTGCGGAGACCACCACCGTGTGCGACACCCCGGGGGTGTTGTCCACGAAGTTGGTGATCAACCAGTTCAGATTCTGCGCGGCCTGACTCATCGGGCTCAACTAACGCTCCTGCTGGTGAGTGGGGCCGAGTGGGAAACTGCCGGTCGACTGGCCGTTGTTGGCCTGACGCCCCTGCTGGATACCCCGGCGGAGATTGGTAAGCCGCCCGCGCACATCATCGGGCGCACGCGACACCTGGGGACCGGACTGATGGTTCTGCTGCTGGGCGGTGCCCGGCACCAGATTGGCACGCGGTACCCGGCGGGGCAGACCGGAAGTGGTGATTCCGCCTGCTGCGGGCTTCTTCACCCGCTCCGCCTGCCGGACGAGTTCGTCGTTCGGCGAGGCGCGCCAGGAGCTGGTGGCGCCGTTGGCGTCGCCCGTACCGCGCTGAGGTGCGGGCGAAACGGGACGCTCGTCGGCGGACTGCTGGGGGAAGCCCGGTACCTGCGGCGCGGCGGGCGGCTGCTGGCTGTTCTGCTGCGGACCGTGGAACCAGTTGGTCTCCAGCGTGTCGTACAGCGGCGTACGGCCGTCGCCGGGCCCGGAGGCCGGCGGCAGCGCCTCGGGCTGCCGGTACTGCTGATCGGGCTGCGGCGCGACGGGCGGACGCGGAGCACCGAAGTCCTCGTTGCCGCGGTCGCGCCGGACGGGCGCGGGCTGCCCCCGGCCCTGTCCCTGGTCCTGCGGACGGCCGAAGTCGGGGCGGGCGAACTGCGCGGTGCTCGCCGGGTCCGGCGCCTGCGGCCCGACTGCCCCGTGCTGCGCACCCGGAGCGGGCGCCGAGAAGTCCGGACGGGCGAACTCCGAGGTGGAGCCGGGGCCCTGCCGGTCGTCCATCGGCGGACGCGGGCTGAGCGGCGGCGCGTTCAACGGCCGCTGGAACTGGCTGGTGGACTCGGGCTCCTCGTGACCGCGGGGGGCGTCGAGCGGGGAGCGCTGCTGGGGCGCGGACTGCTCCGCGGAGCCCCAACTGGTGCTCTGCGGGCGCTGCGGAGCGGAGTATCCCTGGCCCGGAGAGCTCGGGGAGGGGCTGCCACCGGGGAGTTCCGCGCGCGGACCGCCGACCGGCGGCAGCTGACGGCTGTTCTCGCCCGGACCGCCGGGCTGCTGGAAGCCGCCCTGGCCCGCCGGGTTCTGCCGGCCGGGGCCGTTGCCCGCACCCGGGCCGTTCTGCTCCGGTCGCCGCTGGGCGAACAGCCCACCGGGCTGGCCCGTGTCCGTACGTCCGGCGCCGTCGCCCTGGCCGCGGGCGCCCAGCCGGGCACC
>NZ_JAFMPZ010000174.1 GCF_017353455.1 Streptomyces laculatispora | reverse complement strand
TCACCGCGGCCGCGGTGAAGAGGGAGCTCACAGCGCTGTTCCAGGTGCTGGGGTTGTTCCTGCCGTACTTGGTGGCCAGCTCGACGGTCTCCTTGGCGGGTCCCTGGGCGAGCTTGTCGGCGGCGGCGGCGACGGACGTGCGCGGCGGGACGTGCAGGCCGTAGCTCTGCGACCAGTCCGTCTGGAGGTCGGTCTGCTTGATCCAGAGCCACTGGACGAACTTCTTGGCCGCTTCCACGTTCTTGCCCTTGGCGTTGACGCAGGTGCTCCAGCCGCCGACGCGAACCGCGGGCTTGCCGCCGGGCTTGAAGGCGGGCCACGGCATGACGCCGAAGTCGTCGCCGAGCGCGGTCTTGATGGCGGGCATCGACCAGAGGCCGCCCCACTGCATCGGGACGGCGTTCTGGGTGAGGGCGGCGGGGTCCCACCAGTCGGTGGTGAAGCCGAGCAGCAGGGACTTGTCGTCGTGAAGGCGCTTGAGTCCGGCCACGGCCTCGGCGGCCTGGGAGGAGCCGAAGCCCGCCTTGCCGTCGGCGGTGACGAGGTCGCCGCCGTTGGAGAACACGGAGAGGATGGCGCTGTCGCCCAGACCGTCCTGGCCGACGAACAGGCCCTTGGTCTTCTTGGAGCTCAGGGCCTTGGCCGCGTCGGCGAGCGCGTCGAAGCTGTCGGGCGGGGTGATGCCGGCCTTGGAAAGCACGCTCTTGCGGAAGTAGAGCATCATGATGTCGTCGAGCGTCTTGACGCCGTAGAGCTTGCCGTCGACGGTCACCATGTCGCGGGCGCCCTGGTTGAAGTCGGACTTGGCGCTGCCGTAGATGTCGTCCAGCTGGGCTATCTGGCCCTGCCGGGCGAGGCTCTCGCTGAAGTCGCCGATCTCGAAGACGTCCGGGGCGGAGTCGGTGAGAAGGGTCGCGTAGAGCTTGCCGGAGTAGTCGCCGGGGGTCCAGGTGACCTTGACCGCGATGTCCGGGTTGGCCTTGGTGAACGCGGTGGCGTAGCGGGTGAGGGCCTGCTGGGTGCCGGCCTCGCCGTAGGCGTGGGACCAGACGTTCAGGGTGGTCTTCGCCCCGGAGGAGCCTCCGCTGGACGGGTCGGTACTGCAACCGACCGCCGCTCCGGCGACGAACAGGATGGATCCGCCGAGGAATCCTCTGCGACTAAGCTTGGAGCTCCGTGCGCTCACTTCGCGTCCTTCAGGTTGAGAGGGTTGGGTGTACGTGTTGTTGTCCGGCGCAGCCGGTGTCCGGTTGTGCACAGTTGGCAGACGGTGCTGGACATCGGTTGCGGCGGCGGCTCGGGGTGGTGAAGCTCGTTCAGGGGAAGAGGGCCTGGATGCCGACGACGGCGGCGCCGCGGGCCCACTCCTCCCAGGGGAGCGGACGCAGGGTCAGCGGGCATTTCGCCGCTGCTTTGAAGCAGTGCGCTTCGTAGGCGTCCCTGATGTGCATTCCGAAAAGGTCGTAGGTGTCGAGCCCCTCGCCCGTGACGACGACGCGCTCGGGACCTATGAGGTTCACAAGGGTGGCGATGCCGACGCCGATGGCATGGCCGGCCCTCGCGAAGGCGCTCTGCGCGGCGGGGTCTCCGCCACGGGCGAGCTGAACGGCACCGTCGAAGTCCAGGTCCGGGTCGTCGGTGGCGCGGCGGATGGCGGCGAGGACGGCGTCGCTGGAGGCGACGGCCTCGACACAACCGGTCTGGCCGCAGTGACACCGCGGCCCGGCCGGGTCGATGCTGATGTGCCCCATCTCTCCGGCCACGCCGTACGCGCCGGCGACCAGTTCACCGTTGATGACGATCCCGGAGCCGATCCCCGCTCCGATGGTGACCAGTGCGAAGTACTCGGTACCGATGCCCTCACCGAACCAGTGCTCGGCGGCGGTGATGGCCTTGACGTCGTTCTCCACGGTGACGGTCAGGCCGGTCGCCGCGGCGAGGTTATCGGCCAGTGGCACATCGCGCCAATCGGGGAGCACGGAGTAGCGGACACGTCCGCAGGAACGGTCCACGTCGCCGGAGACCGCGACGCCCAGGTGCCGGGTGCGGGCCCGGTACTCGGGTTTCACGTCGAGGAGTTCGGAGACGAGTTCGGCCAGTAGCGCACATACGGCGGCCGGGTCGCGGTCGCCCAGCGGCCGGCTGGCGGTGGTGCGCATCCGCGCCCGCAGGTCGCAGACCGCGCCGAAGAGGGTGTCGGCACTGATCTTCACACCGACGACGAACTCCCGGTCGGGAGTGACGGCCAGCGGGTTCACGGGACGTCCGGCCCCCGGAGCGGTGCGCTCCGGGGGGAGTTCGTGCAGGTAGCCGTCGTCGAGGAGGGGGCGCGCGGCCTTGGTCACAGCGGTCGAGGACAGGCCCGTCCGGCGGGCCAGCTCCACCCGGCTGAGCGGGCTTTCGGCCAACAGCAGGGCGAGGATGGCGGTTTCGGCCGGTGCCGTCACCAGTGGTCGCGAGTGGTTTGGAAACACGGCGGCAACCTACGATAAATAAATAACTTCGTCCAGTATTGATTTTCTCGTTCGAGCGGCCCTACGCTCCGTCCCAACTGCGGCCACTTCAAACATCATTCGATGTTTCCGTTTGCCCGGTCCTCACCGACGCTCGAAACCCCTCGGGATCACCTGTGCCTCCCACGCCCTCATCCGTTTCCTTCGACCCCACCCGCGGGCTGGTGGTCCTGCAGACCCCGAACAGCGTCTACGCCGTACGCATCGGCGCCGACGGCAGCCCCCGGCATCTGCACTGGGGGGAACCGCTCGACACCGACGCCCTCTGCGGACTGCCCGCGGCCGCCTCACCTGCCGCGAGCAGCTTCGAGACAGACCCCGCCCCGGACGAATTGGCCCCGCAGACCGGTGCGCGGTTCGGGCCGGCCGGCCTCCAGGTGCGGTTCGCCGACGGCACCCGCGGTGCCCAGTGGTCCTTCACCGGCCACACGGTCCGGGACGGAGAACTCCGCCTGTACCTGGCCGACCGCCACTACCCGTTGGCCGCCGAACTGGGCTATCGCGTCCGTCCCGGCAGTGACGTCATCGAGCGCTGGGTGGAACTCACCCACACCGGAGCCGACGACTCGGGCCCCATCACCGTCGACCGGCTGGACTCGGCCGCCTGGACGCTGCCAGCACTGCCCGACTACCGGCTCAACCACCTCGTGGGCGGCTGGAACAGCGAGTTCCAGTTGCAGCGCGACCGGCTCCCGGTCGCCGAGACCGTGCTCACCAGCCGCCGGGGCCTCACCAGCCACCACGCCAGCCCCTGGATCGCCCTCGACGACGGCACCGCCGACGAGGAGCACGGCGAGGTCTGGAGCACCGCCCTTGCCTGGAGCGGAAGTTGGCGCATCACCGTGCACCGCGACCCGGTCGGCCGGACCACCTGGACCGGCGGCTTCGGCCACGAAGGACTCAGCTGGACCATCCAGCCCGGCCAGAGCCTGCACACACCCGTCTTCGCCGGCCTCTACACCCCCGACGGCTTCGGCGCCGCCAGCCGCGCCTGGCACGCCCACATCCGTACCGGTGTCCTGCCCGCCCCCGACCGGGACCGGCCCGTCGTCTACAACTCATGGGAAGCCACCGGCTTCGACGTCGACCAGCCCGGCCAGCTGAGCCTGGCCCGGGTGGCCGCACGTCTGGGCGCCGAACTCTTCGTGCTGGACGACGGATGGTTCGGCGGCCGTACCAGCGACCGGGCCGGGCTCGGCGACTGGACGCCCCGGCCCGAGGCGTTCCCCGACGGGCTGCGCCCACTGGCCGACGAGGTGCACCGCCTGGGCATGGCGTTCGGGCTGTGGGTGGAGCCGGAAATGGTCAACCGCGACAGCGACCTCTACCGTGCCCATCCCGACTGGGTCGTCCATGCGGCGACTCGGGACGCGACCGAGCTGCGCAACCAGCTCATGCTGAACTTCGCCTGCCCCGAAGTCGAGGCCTGGGCCCACCGGACCCTGGACCAGCTGGTGCGCGATCACGACGTCGACTGGTTCAAGTGGGATGCCAACCGGGTCGTCACCGAGGCCGGTTGGGCCGGCCATCCGGACCCCGACCGGCTGTGGATCGACCACACCCGCGCCGTCCACCGGATCATGGACCGCCTCCGTGCCGACCACCCCGGCCTTCGCATCGAGGCCTGCGCGGGCGGCGGCGGACGGGCCGACCTCGGCATCCTCGCCCGCACCGACCAGGTCTGGACCTCCGACAACACCGATCCCGTCGACCGGATCAACATCCAGCACGGCTTCAGCCAGCTCTTCCCCGCCCAGGCCATGGCGGCCTGGGTGGGGAAGAGCTGGCTGAAGCC